>ONWV01000092.1 GCA_900321635.1 uncultured Spirochaetaceae bacterium
CGGCGTCTGGAGATTCATCGACAGGGTCTGGCGCCTTGGCGACGAGAAGCAGATCACCGAGGACAAGGCCACCGTCGAGATCCTGAGGAGCCTCCACAAGACCATAAAGAAGGTCACAGAGGATACCGCCACACTGAACTTCAACACCGCGATCAGCCAGATGATGGTTTACATCAACGACCTTTCCAAGCTGGACACCCTGCCCCGCGAGGCCTGGGAGCCGATGATCCTGATGATGGCGCCCTACGCTCCGCATCTTGCGGAAGAGCTCTGGGCCAAGGCAGGCCACAAGCCGTCGGTTGCAAACGTTGCCTGGCCGAAGTACGACGAAGCCATGACTCTGGATGACGAAATCCAGATTGTCTGCCAGATAAACGGCAAGGTCAGGGCAAAGCTCATGCTCCCCAGGGACGCTTCCAAGGATCAGATCATCGCCGCGGCAAAGGCCAACGAGAACGTGAAGAAATATCTCGATGGCTCCGTCGTGGTCAAGGAAATCGTGGTCCCCGGAAAGCTCGTGAGCTTCGTGGTGAAGTAATCCTAGACCAGAAACGAATCAATAAGCACATCAACATAGAATGTGTCCAGGGGGCGGTTCTTACTCTCGAAGGAAAGCAGAAGGTTTTTCCCGGGTGTGAAACCGCTCCTTGCATATCCGGATATCTTCTTCAGCTGTGTCTCCGAATAGCCCTCGTCTCCCAGCATTCCCAGATGTTCCCAAAGGAATTCCTGTCTTGTCCGCACGTTCAGTATCTCGAAGTCCGGATATACGTAGCTGATGTCCTCATACTTCATCGGGAAGTAGATTTCGTACCTGTATGGTATTTCTCTGGAGAATAGCCTGTCTGCGCCTTGCCGATTCCACCCTTTCCCTTTGCCATTTCCGCGCATAGCCTTTGTCGGTCAGGATGTCGGGCGTTATGTACGGCTTGAGTTCATCCGGCATTTCATCAAACACTTTGTCAGTATCCTTGCAGCTCTCAAGTATCCTGATGCACTTCTCCACGGCCGCCTTTTCATCTATGGCCGCCCTGAACAGCGCCGTCTCGTACCTCAGCTGAGCCAGCTCCCTGATTTTCTGCTCGTCCCTCTTTGTACGCATGTAGTGTTCACCCTCCTCATCCTTCATATAGAGACACGTCGATCCTTTCTGATGTCTGACAATGATAAGCTCGCCTCCTGTATTGCTGCAGGGCCTCGCCGTTATCTTATCCAGCTTATTTTTATGCATTTTAAAAGTGTGAATTATGGTTGCCTTCTTCATTTCTTTCCTTTCTCTTTTTCATTTCCACCTATGACGGCCGTTTTTTTTCCTTTATAGGTTGAGTCCTTAAACTGGTGTAAATTGTAAAAAAGAAGAGCCTCCGCTCTTCCTTCGGTTAAAATGTTAATCACCACAAAAACATTCGAAGGAGGGGTCGCAGATGGCTCAGATTAATTTTACATTAGACTATGATTTTTTCATAGGGTTACTGAAAGAGAGCAAGGAGGATGCATTTTCGAAGCTCATGGAGAGCATGCTCAATCAGATTCTGAAAGCTGAGTCCGAAGAGCAGCTTGGAGCCGGCAATTATGAGAGAACCGACTCTCGTAAAGATTACAGGAATGGGACAAGAGAACGTTCTTTGGTCACCAGACTCGGGAAGATAGAGCTGGAGGTTCCCAGACACAGAGATGTACCGTTCAAGACGGTACTCTTCGAAAGGTACAGAAGGAACGAGCAAGCTCTGATAGAAACCATGATGGAGATGGTCATTCAGGGTGTCTCTACAAGGAACATCGAGAAAGTCACAAAGGAATTGTGTGGAGAGAGTTTCTCCAAATCCACGGTTTCCGAAATCTGCCGGGAGCTGGATGTACAAGTGAATGAATTCAAAGAACGGCCGTTGACTGAACGCTACCCGTTTGTAATCGTAGATGCACTGTACATCAAGGTCAGAGAAGACCGAAGGGTGAATTCGAAGGCCTTTCAGGTTGCAATCGGGTTCAATCCCAACGGAAAGAGAGAGGTCATTGGATTTGAGATCTGCGACTCGGAGACAAAGGACTCCTGGGTTTCATTCCTCAACGAGCTTGCCAGTCGCGGACTGACAGGGGTGGATCTGTTTGTTTCGGATGCGAACAGAGGAATCCAGGAAGCTGTGAAAAAAATCTTTCCCACTTCCTGTTGGCAAAGATGCCAGGCACATTTTATGAGAAACATCCTGGACAAGTGCCCGAACAAATACTTTGCCGGACTGGCCGCTGAT
>ONWV01000091.1 GCA_900321635.1 uncultured Spirochaetaceae bacterium
GCTTTTCTTGTTGACTTTATCTTTTGCCATAGCTAGCTGAAATAATAAGTTATTATCCTGTTTTCAACAAGGGTCAGCCCTTGAGGCTCCGCGGACGTTGAAATGTTTTTCTGCCATGACCACTAGACAGTTTTTTTAAATCGTGCATAATAGTAATGCAATGCACGGCTAACTCAGCGGGAGAGTGCCACCTTGACGTGGTGGAGGTCCAAGGTTCAAACCCTTGGCCGTGTAAACAGGAAAGCAGCTTCGAAAGAGGCTGCTTTCTGTTTATTGTCCGATGATTATGGGCTCTTGCTAAAAAACGGGGGATTCATAGACAGTCCTGTTCTTCGGATGTTTTCTTGTTGCCTCCCAGATCTTGAGGAAGAAATAATCATCATCCCTGATTCCATAGGACTTTCTCCTGATGTTCTTGATAAGAAGATTCGTTCCTTCCAAGGGACCGTTTGAAAGAAGATATTCAGTTCTTGCCAGGATTCCGTCCCAATGATTTGTGATCAGATTGGAGAACTTCTGGAGTTCCTCATAGCCTGTGGCCTTGGCCATCGCAAGCCATTTCCTGAAACTCTCCTTGAAAACATCTCTGTCACTGCAGGACAGAGAGGACTTGAGCATCTCCCCGAGGATGTAACAGGTCTGAAGCTTCTCATTTGAGGAGAGAACCTCATTGAGGCGTTCGACATTCCTGCATGACCTGTAATGCTTTCCGATGGGAAGCTTGAGACCCTTTTTCTCGAACTTCTCGAACAGGGCCTGGTTGTGTTCTTTTGCTGTGGCATCCTTGAGCTCCAGAGTCTTCCTGTTGCTCAGAATCAGATACCTGCTTCCCTTGAGGAATCTCTTCTCCTGCCGGAGTTCTTCAGCAAGAGCCTTGTCACCGTTCATGCAGGCTTTCTCGATTCCTTCATCAAGCTTTCGCTGCTCAGCTCTGCGCACCTCCGTGAGCACCATGTCGTTGTAGTTCTTGATGATGTGGAAGCCGTCGTAGACAATCTTGATGTCTGGCCAGTACTCTTTGAACGCCTTGGCGTAGGATGCATTCATATCCATCGACACAGCAACGACTTGTTTCATGAAGTCGTCTCCTACGAAGCGGAAGAACTCAAGCATCTGCCCGTAGGTGTTCCCCTGTGTGGCGTAGATAGACTCTCCTTTGTTGAAGTCAATCACTACAGTGGCGTACTCATGTCCCTTGTGGAGCAGGAATTCATCAATGCAGAGAAATCTGCTCGGATGGGTAGGCTTCATGTCTCCCGCCTTGTCCTGAAGCCGTCTCTTGTCAATCCGTTTCACCAGATTCCTGTTGACTCCACAGAGACCGGACACCTCACTCACGGTCAGTCCTGTCTCCAGACATCCCCGGATACATTTCTGCATCATCAGCGTCATCATGGTTCCTTTCCTCTTGAACGGAATCCTATGCCTGAAGCAGGCCCTGCATGTGCGGCATTCCCATCTGGTGTACTGCACGTCCACATCGATCCTGAACGCACCGAATCCCAGATGCTTCAGCCTCAGGTGACGCGGCCCCTTTGACATGATGTCCATGTAGTTGCAGCATGGGCATCTCTCGGGCCGGTCCTCCAGCAGTCTGCCGTGCATGGTGAATACCTTTACGTTTCCGTCCTGTTCGATTGTCGGCTCTGATGTTGCTTCAAATTGTTTCAAAAACAGCGGGGTTCTGCTATATTGGTCCATGGCGGCTCTCCTGTTACTTTGCTGTGTGGTAACTCCAAAATAACATGGTTTGCCGCNNNNCAAATTGTTTCAAAAACAGCGGGGTTCTGCTATATTGGTCCATGGCGGCTCTCCTGTTACTTTGCTGTGTGGTAACTCCAAAATAACATGGTTTGCCGCTATTTCTTTTTATCTAATTTCTATCTCCGTCCCCCAGTTTTGTGCATGAACCATTTTTTGGAAACACTTCTCTTGAAAAGATTG
This sequence comes from uncultured Spirochaetaceae bacterium, assembly GCA_900321635.1. Classification (GTDB taxonomy): domain Bacteria; phylum Spirochaetota; class Spirochaetia; order Sphaerochaetales; family Sphaerochaetaceae; genus UBA9732. The sequence goes on from ONWV01000091.1 coordinate 1,945, forward strand.
AGGAGAAAATTACAATGGGAATGCGTAGGTTTTACACGGAAGAAGTCAAAAAAGAGTTGGTTGAGGTGTACTGCTCGGGTAATTACAGGACTGTTAAGGATGCAGCCGCTTGTTTTGGGATTCCCGGGCCAACACTCCATATGTGGTTGAGAGAGCGAGGAATCGGACGTAAGGGATACACTCCTACGATTTTTGATGAAGAGGTAAAACCTGAGGCAGAGGAACTGACAGTGCCTGAAAAAAAGAAAGAACTCAGCTTTGTAGAACCGGAACCGGATCCTTCATCATTCAAGAGCGACAGGGAAAGAGCAGATTACTACATGATGCGCTCCTACTACCTGGAAGAGCTGTTCAGACTGTGCGATCTGGATGAAGCCTCCAAAAAAAAAGCCCTCAGGCAGTTAGAGCAGCGAGTGAGAGAGCGTCTGGCAAGAGGAGACAAATCTCCTTATTGAGCAGACTGGCAGGAATCTCAAGAAAGACGTACTACAGTCATCTGGACAGAACTCCGGCAGAGAAAAGAAAGGCAGAGACCGTAGCCGTGATGAAGGAACTCCAGGAGAAGGAAGGATTCACCTTGGGAATTCAATCAATGCAGTTGGCTTTGAGGAACAGAGGCATCAGATTGAGCCACAACACAATTGCCAGATTCATGAGGGAGAACAAGTTGGGCTGTGTGATCCGGGGCAGGAAGTTCCCGCCGGCCTACTACAAGGCCATGAGGGAAATGAAAAGTAATCTTCCGAAAAACCTGCTTAACCGTGAGTTTGACGTGAAGATTCCTGCAAAGGTTTATGTAACGGACATCACGTTCATTCCCGTGACCGGAGGCTGGAGGTATCTGAGCGTGATCAAGGATCTTTACAACAAGGAGATTGTTGCCTGGACAATGTCTTCATCCGCCAATGCCGAGCTGTGCGTCAGGACACTTGAGATTCTGGCCGGGAAAAGGGATTTGAACGGATCAATGATCCACAGTGACATGGGGGCCACATACACCTCCAAAGCCTACAGGACGAAGCTTGAGGAACTTGGGGTCGTCCAGAGCATGTCGCGTAAAGGCGATTGTTACGACAACGCCTGCGTCGAGTCTTTCTTTGCAGTGTACAAAACCTGTTGCTTCGGGAAAGACAGAAAGAAGTTTGAACTGCATCAGTTGGGCTGGACAGACGTGTTCTTCAGGACTGATGCCTGGATTGAGAAGTACAACACGACAAGACCTCAGAGGGGACTTGACGGTCTGTCGCCTGTTTACTACCGGATGCTGCATCCGAACGGAAGATTACCGGCCTTGCCTGACAACCGTTTTCTGGAAACAGCATAGAACTAATTAAGTGTTACCCAAAACTGGTATAGTTCAGCAAG
>ONWV01000089.1 GCA_900321635.1 uncultured Spirochaetaceae bacterium
AGGTCGATATTCTTTTCCTTAGCCTTGGCCTGGATCTGGCGCATGGCATCAAGATATGCACAGGCGGCATCGGTGTCCACAGTGACATCAACATTACTTTTGAGGTTCTTGACCTTCACAGAGAGGTCGATGTGGCCTCTCTGGGCATGGGCCTTGATGGTCTCGGTGGCGACAGCCTCGAACTGCGAAAGATATGGCGGGGCGAAGAACCCGATTTCAAGGAAACGGTTGTTGTAGCTTTTGAGCTCCATGGTCATCAGATAGTTTTCATTCTGAAATTCACCGTAGCCGTATGCCGTCATGCTTTTCATGTTGTACCCCCGTACAAAATTGGGCTCCGTTCGGAGCCCCTTTTGGTTTGATGATTTTTCTTACTTTGCCAGCTTGGCCTTGCACTGCTTGCAGACCTTCTTGGTCTCGCCGTCAACTGTGACTTCGTAGATGACCTTGATGGCCTCTCTGTTACAGACGGGGCATGTTCCGCGTCCGCCCAGTGCGACGTCCTTCAAACCTGTTCCTCTATGTGCCTTTGACATGATTCTACTCCTAGAATTAATTTCCGAATTATATTAACTGTGATGCACACCCATTGTCAATGAGTGAAAGAACATCACTCTCACAACGAATATGTGAAACCCAGGTTAAAATGCCAGTTGCTGAGCCAGGCATAGACCTCACCTTCCGGAATAACCTCACCGTCTCTGTAGCGGTCATTGGCAATATATTCATATACCAAAGTACCCGAGAGCGTCATGCCGTCAAGCAAATTGACTACCGCTCTGGCTCCTACATCGATGATTCCCTTGAAGCAATAGAAGGCAGGATCCATTTTGGGCCAAGTCTTTCCTGTATTTGCAACCTGCGCAAGGATATAGTTGTTATCAGGATTTGATTTTTGGAAAAATATTTCCGCCATTCCTTTTCTGTGGTACAGCTGAATAGCCGCATACTGTGAGTTTCCGCCCCAGCCTGTACCCGCACCCAGAAGCTGTCCGAGGTTTGAATATGATGCCTTTACTCCTGAGTGTGAATAGAAATTCAACGGCCAGTTGATGAAGGCATCATGGCTCATTGTCATGTTGCCGAACTCACAGACAAACTGAAGGTATAAGTCTTTTTCCTTGCTGAGCGTGAATGCTTTTTTTGCACCCAGCTGCCAGACCATGGTGTGGAATGAGTTTACAACAAAAATAAAGCGGTCATCCTGCCCTACTTCTCCATAAACCTCAAAGCCGTTTTCCGGGAAAAGCACATCAAAGGTGAAGGACATCTTCAGATCCTCGTCTCTGTTGTAACCCTTTAGAACGGAAAGATAAAGGTCCCAGATGCTCTCCCATGAATAATCTGTGTGAGCTACACCCATAAAGCCCAAAGTAAGGTTTTCAAAGAAGCTGGGCCTCAAGGCTACAGTCATCAGATGCAGAAGACTATTTGCTCCAGGTGCGTAATTTGCATAATCCGAGTTCTTCAGAATTCCCAAATCATAGTGGATTTCAAATGTTCCGATCGGGATGTCGGTCCAGGGGATGTTGAGTTTCAGGTTGTTCACGCCTATGTCCAAGCGCGGATAAGTCGGGGCATTGTTTGAATGCAGAACGGAATTAAGATAAGTCGGACCTGTCCATAAATCCGAATATCCTGCTGCGAAGGTAAAGGCTCCGAACGTAAGGCGCACTTCAGCATCACCCGGGCTGAGATTTACAAAGCTGGAATCTCCGAAACGCTGAGGCTTGTCCAAGCTGCTTCCTGTTTTCCAGTAATATTGGAACTGGTTGTTCATCGTCTGATATTCTCTGTTTTCAGAAAAATCAAATTCAGGCCTTATGTTGACTGAGAAAAAGCCTGTTTTATATGACAGTCCCAGCCGTGCTCTTGCATTGAAACCCACACCCTGCCACAGAGAGCCGTCATTCTGACCATAAGGGCGTGCTGTGTTGTAGGAAGCAAAAACATCCGGACCATAAATGGTCAGATTGTTTTTGGTCTTAACAAGGTGGGAATCATCCCAGAACCCGTTTTCATTCGAGTAGTCGTTATTGGCAATTGTACGGTACATCAGATAAGGCCTCTTTGCCTTACCGATGAGAGTCAGAAAAGAAAAATACTCCTCTTCATAGCTTTTTATCGGAGTACCTGCCCAGATAAGGACGGGGACAATCAGAACCAAGAGGAAAGATAAGATACGCTTCATCCTAAATCCTTTTAAATATTCGAGAAGAACATATAAAGTGAAAGCGAGCTGGTAATGATTGAAAGAATCGTGAGCAGCGGAGTTGCATACTTGTTGAAGCCATAGAAGAAAGAATTGCTCTTGGCGTCAATCATAGCCTCAGGGATAATGTAATCATCTTTGGTCAAAATCCGTCCGTCACTTGTCTTTATATCAACCGCGTCTCTCACGTTTCTGTCCTGATCGAAACCACCTGCAAGACCGACGTAGTAATCCCATGTCCTGTCAGGGACATATGCAAAACGACCGGGGGCTTTGACTGCACCTGAGACGGTAACAAAATACTGTCTGAACGGAATCACCAGAGTGTCCTCCGCCTCCAGCTTAAGGCTGTCATCCGAGTATTCCTTGTTAAACAGCATGCTGTAGATATCAATCGGAAGCCTCTGTCCCTTTCTATACAGGTAG
>ONWV01000088.1 GCA_900321635.1 uncultured Spirochaetaceae bacterium
TATAATATATATGTAGGAGGTATTTCTAATGGATAAAAAAGAAGATTGGAATTTAGAATTATCAGAATATATAAAACAAGGAGAACCAAATCGTGTAGAGAAGACTAGAACATGGGAAACAGCGATAGGTTTGCAGGATGTAGATGGATTAAAGCCTTCAAAATATTTAATTAAAACTGCAAAAGATCATATTGAGGGAAATATAGATATTTATGAAGCTAAAAATAGAATAGATGAATATTATGAAGTTCAAGATAGTAGAAAAAAATTTGAAAAAGATAATGAAGAAGCAGATAAAGTTGCAGTAAGAATAACAGAGATTTTAACTGAAAAGGCTTTTAACTTTTCTCCAACAGAACTATTAAATATTCATAAAAGATTATTTGAAGATGTTTTTGATGGAGCAGGAACTTATAGAGATTATAACATTACTAAGAAAGAATGGGTGTTAAATGGAGATACAGTAACATATGCTTCATTTCAAAATATAAAAGAAACTTTAGAATATGATTTTGAACAAGAAAAATCTTTTTCATATAAGGGATTAAGTTTAGAAGAATCTATAAAGCATTTATGCTCATTTACCGCAAATATGTGGCAAATACATCCATTTTGCGAAGGTAATACAAGAACAACTGCGGTTTTTGCCATCAAATACCTCAGTTCAATCGGTTTTGAAGTCTCAAACGATGCTTTCTTCGAGAATTCCTGGTATTTCAGGAATGCACTTGTGAGGGCAAATTACTCAAATGTCAAAAAAGGTGTCTCCCTTAATACCGAGTATCTTGAGAAATTCTTTGAGAACCTTCTGTACGGAAAGAATAACCCTCTGAAGAACAGGTACCTCCACATCAACGCGGAATCTGCTTTGAAAAATCTGCCTGTAAATGATGAAAATCTGCCTGTAAACAAGACCTGCGGATTGATTCTATCACTTCTTAAAGAAAACCCTGGCCTTACTTACGAAAACATTGCAATGAAAATCGGAAAAACGCGTGAGACAGTGCGTGTGAATCTAAGGAAGCTGGAAAGCCTAAATCTCATCAAGCGTGTCGGCCCAGACAAAACAGGCCACTGGGAAGTCCTGGCCGTTCAGGAATCATAACATATTAAACAGAGAGGTGATCTCTTCCTGGTTAAGTTCCCTTACCTTTGAGGGCTCAAGGTCTCCAAGAGGGAGCTTTCCGATCTGGATGCGCCTGAGATAAGTGACATGGCAGCCAAGGGCGGCGAACATGCGCTTGACCTGGTGGTACATGCCCTCTGTGATTGTGATGGTGCTCTTCCCCTCTCCCAGACATTCTATTCTGGCACTCTTGCAGATTGTGCCGTCCTTGAGAACAACACCCTGCTCTGCCTTTCTGACTGCCTCGTCTGTGATTCTGCCTTCGTGTTCGACATAATAGGTCTTTGGGATTTCAGATTTCGGCGAGATCAGACGGTGCAGAAGGTCTCCGTTGTTTGTGAACACGAGAAGCCCTTCCGTGTCCTTGTCCAGCCTGCCTGCGGGGACAACCTTCTGACGCAGCATCTCATCAGGAAGGAGCTCCATGACGGTACGGCTGCGGTCATCCTCGGTAGATGTGACAAAGCCTGCGCTCTTGTTCATGATGCACACGACTTCCCTGCGGCGGGCAACAGGCTCTCCGTCAACCTCAATTACAGCATTTTCATCGACTTTATCTGCAGGATCTCTCACTTCCAGGCCATTGACCGTGATCAGGCCACGCCTTGCAAGTCTTGCGCAGTCCTTATGGGAGCACACCCCTGCCTCTCTGAGTATCTTGTCCAGTCTTTCCATTATTCAGTCTGCCTTATTTATCAGGCATCAGGTTCTTCTTGCGGAACTCCTCCACAAACTTGTAGATGATCTCCACTGCGCCGTCAACTCCAACAACGCTTGTGTTGATGCAGAGGTGGTAGTTCTCCGCGGCTCCCCAGACCTCATGGCTGTAGTACTCATAGTACTTGCTCCTGGTCTTGTCTGTCTGGCGGATCTTCTTCTCCATGGCCTGCTCGTCCATGTCCTTGTTCTCCTCAAGGGCAAGCTTTCTGGCAATCCTGTCAGGAAGATCGGCGCAGATGAAGAGGTTCACCGGATCAAGGTCCCTTAGAATGTAATCGGCACAGCGGCCTACAATGACACATGGACCTTTCTCTGCAAGCTGCTGCATGACCTTGGACGTCTCAAGGAAAATCTGGTCATTGGCTGAGAGGTTGTAGAACTGGTTCATGGCACTCTGTGCAGAGGATGTCCCGCCTGCTCCGGACATGAGTCCTGCGGACCCCACGTTCAGGAAACTGGGCTTTTGCTCATCCATCTTCTCAAGATAGCTTTCAGCAAAGCGGCTGTTCTTTGCGGTAAGTGACAGAATCTCCTTGTCATAGAACGGGATTCCCATCTTCTTTGCGAGTCTCAGTCCGACCTCATGGCCTCCGCTTCCGAACTCTCTTCCGATTGTAATGACTCTTGGCATGGCACAATCTCCTTGTGATGGAAATTATAACACAGACAATGGTGCAGATTTCAAGTGATTATGTTCCTGTGCTCTGGAAAACGTAGGACACAAGCATGCCGGATTTCTCAAGTGATGCTGCGTATGAGGCCACATCCTTCTCTGTATGCAAAGTGTTCAGGATTATGGTCTGATAGACATCCTCGACAGGATTATTGTCCATG
>ONWV01000087.1 GCA_900321635.1 uncultured Spirochaetaceae bacterium
CTCTGTCGGATTTCATGCTCTATCTGGGCATAGAGAAGGTCGGGCTGGTTGCTCATCGCATTGCTCCAAAGGTGGCGGTCAACTACTGTTCTATGATGACATATCACAACAGCTTGGCACGGCCAACCTCATGAATCATAGGAAAAGAACGGATTTACACCGTTAGCCATGCTGCTGTGTGCAGTAGCCCTGCACACTGCCTGGTGAAGGTTGCAGGGAAGGTGTGCATGGGGAGAGGCGGCCAGCCTGCAGCACGTCACTGGTATACTGGTGGCGCAAGCTAGAACAAGGAGCACCCATGCCAGCAGATTGCACCTCTCCCCTTTTTTCTTAAGTCCGACAAACAGACAGGCACCCGCTGCAGGATACAGGCAGTATGAGAAATATGAACCATATGTGGCAAATAAAGAGCCTATACTCGTTTTGTTTGCCAGTACCTCGTTTATTCTGAAATCAAGGACTGATCCTATGATTATCCCCAGCAGGCAGATTCCCGCAACAGACCAAAAGCAAACTTCAGGCACAGCCAGTATCTTTTTCTTATTCATGTTCTCCGATTCCAATTCCTATGAGATATAGTGTTGAGACCTGTCTCCCATCATATCACATTGTGGAGGATGATGTGGATGAACACTGATAAGCCATCCGGCGAATCCAAAAAAAGACCAGGTTGCTTCTTGATAGTCTAATGATATTTGTTAAAAGAATAATCTTCAACTTTTTTCGTCCTCACCTGCTTCGTCAATCGTATCTAAGTGATGTTCTTTTTTCTTCTGTTCCTGACTGCCTCGGTCAGCAGATACTCGATCTGCCCGTTGAGGCTCCGGAAATCCTCCTCGGCCCAACGGGACAGTTCCCTGAACAGGGTGTCGGACAATCTCAGAGGAATCTGTTTTCTTGCTGTCTTCTCTGAATTGTTTTCCGGCATGTCAGTAAATCGATCCTGTGTTCAGTACGGGATTGGCTTCCTTGTTTCCGCAGAGCACCACCAGAAGGTTGGATACCATCTGGGCCTTGCGCTCCTCGTCAAGGTCCACCACTCCGTCGGATTTGAGCTTGTCCAGAGCCATCTCGACCATGGACACGGCGCCTTCGACGATCTTCTTGCGGGCTGCGATGATTGCAACCGCCTGCTGTCTTTGAAGCATTGCCGCGGCGATCTCGGTTGCATATGCGATCTGGTTCAGCCTCACCTCGACGATTTCGATTCCGGCGTTCTCCACCCTCTGGGCCAGCTCTGCCTTCATCTGCTCTGCGACCTGGACCGCAGAACCGCGCAGTGTGGTCTCGTCGGCATCGTCATTGGAGTCATCGTCATCGGACATCAGGTCATACGGATAGAGACGAGCGACGTTGCGGATCGTCGAGTCCGTCTGGCTGGAAAGGTACTCCACGTAGTTGTCCACATTGATGACGGCCTTGGTGGCGTCCACGACCTTCCACACCACAATGGCACTGACTTCGACAGGGTTGCCCAGCTTGTCGTTGACCTTCTGGTTTCCGTTGACGAACGTGGTGAGCTTGGTCGAGACCTTCTTGGGAACACGTACGATTGTGGCCTGGTTGTTCTTGGTTGCCTCCGCCATGGCGCTTGCGGCATCATCGTCGCGCTTGCGGGGATAAATTGCCGTCGAGAACGGATTGACGAAGAAGAAACCGGGCTCGTAGATGGTTCCGTGGTATTTTCCGAAGAGCGACAGGACCAGGGCTTCGTTCGGCTTGACGATCCTCAGACCCGGGAAGCATATGATTGAGAAGATCCAAACCAAGACTGATACTACTACAAGCAGGATGCCGCCAAGAATTGATCCTCCGTAGACCGTAGTTGTGCCTGTCATTGAGTCGTAGTAACCGTATGAGACGGAATTCTCGACTATTGACATGATTCCTGTGATGAAACCTGCGACAGACAAAAGGATGAGTGCGATCAGAATGACCAGGACAAGGATTCCGTTGGCCGGCTTGATCCTTCTTTCGGTTGTTGAACTTGCGTTATTCATAAAAAACTCCCTTTGACGCTTTCCCTTGATATCAAAAAGATATCATTTTGAATACGAGTCGTCAAGTTTTTCCACCAAGCCGGTTGCCACGATCGAATAAGAGTGATCACTTCTCTCTTCGCCATGGGGAGAACCCTATGCCGGATAGCCCACTGGCTTGAATACTGAAAAAACAGTTTACAATCTAATCTCTTTGTTTTATCATAATTATGATAAAAAAATGATAGTACGGAGATAACACATGCTTAATATACGCCCAGTTTCAGACCTCAGAAACAAATATCCGGAGATTGAGGAAACAGTCCTTACAGTAGGAGAACCTGTCATACTCACAAAAAACGGCTATGGTTCGATGGTGGTAATGAGTCTGGAGATGTACTCTGATCTGACTGATGAAGTTGAGATGAAACTCAAAGTAGCTGATTATGTTGCAAAGAATAATCCGGCCAGGCTAACCGGAGAGGAGGTCTTTGCACGTGCCAGGAGGAGAATCAAGGAGTATGAAAACCTATGAACTGAAGTTTCTTCCTCTGTTTGAGAACGATCTTAACGAAATCATTGACTACATAGCTGGAACACTGGGAAACCCAATTGCCGCTTCGGCAATGGTCGATGAAGTTGAGAAAGCAATACATGATAGGCTTCAGAGCGCTGAATCGTTTGAGCAATATGAGCTGAACGACAATCACGAACACCCGTACTACAAAATTCATGTAAAGAATTACACTATTTATTACGTTGTCATCGGCAATGTAATGGAAGTTAGAAGAATCATCTATAGCAGACACAACATACACAGCAAAGATTGGCGATGAGGATGTTTTGAGTCCACATCCTTTTGCAACTACCCTTGAAACAGCCACGAATAAGTTCGAAGAGCACAGTTAAAAATACACGTGTTCGCTGTCTGAAGCTTCACCATAAACGCAATGGCCGAACTCAGCAAACCAAGTATCAATCACTGATTCAATACAGGGAATCTGATGGTCAGGACGTTCAGGCCCAGAAGATTCTGATAAGTGACATCATGTGCAAGGTTCATCACAAGGCGGATTC
>ONWV01000086.1 GCA_900321635.1 uncultured Spirochaetaceae bacterium
ACTAATAATTCAGACTCCAGAAGAATTCAATGAGAAGTTTGTTAAAAGGGGGATGGCTGATTTTACCATTCCCGGAGCAAGAATAGATGTTGATGCTACGGATTTTGAGCGTCTTGACGTTGAGTCGGTACTCAAATTCATTGAGGATAGGATATGAAACCTGTAGTTGCTTTTCCTTTCAGACATCACTCCACTTTGGTTTGTCCTAAAGCCAAGGAAATGCTGCGTGATGCAGGATTTGATGTTGTCTGTAATGATACCGGAAGGATTCTTTCCCGCGACGAGCAGAAAGAGTTGATTCATGATGCCTTCGCAATTGTTGCTGGAACAGAGAAGTATGATGCTGACATGCTTTCAGCTGCACCTAAGCTGAAGGTTGTTATACGGTTCGGTGTAGGTACAGACTCCTTTGATTTAAATGAGATGGTGCGAAGGGGAATCAAGGTCGGTGTTATCTCCAATTGCAATGCGGTTGCAGAATTCACGCTGACTCTGATTCTTGGAATGCTGAGACATCTGCCCGAATGTGACTGTGCAGTACGTGAGGGCAAATGGAGCAGATTTGAGAGTTATGAATTATCAGGCAAGACTGTTGGTATCATAGGTTTCGGAAGAATCGGAATGAGGCTTTCTGAACTTCTTTCGGGATTTGGGGTGAAGATTCTTGCCTATGATCCTTGCATGAATCAAGAAGCTGCTGAGACGCGCAATGTTAAAGCCTGCTCATTTGATGAAGTTCTGAAGGAAAGCGATATCGTGTCACTTCATCTTCCAAGCCTTCCCGAAACGTATCATCTCATGAATCGACAGACCTTCGGAAAGATGAAGGATGGAGCATTCTTTGTGAATACTGCTCGTGGGGCACTAGTGGATGAGGTTGCACTTCGCGAAGTTTTAAAAAGCGGAAAGCTGCGCGGTGCGGCATTGGATGTCTTTGAAACAGAGCCTGTTGAGGCAGGAAATCCGTTGTTCTCCCTAAAAGAGAACACAGTAATGGCCCCGCATATCTCGGCTCTGACCTATGAAACGAATTATAACGCGGGAATCATTAGTGCCGAGTCGATTATCCGCGTATTTAATAACGGTGAACCCATTTATCCTGTTAGGATGATAAAAGAAAATACAAAAGGAGAAACGAAATGAAGAAACTATTGTTGATCATGTTGGTTGCTCTTTCCGTCATGGCAATTTGTTTTGCCAGCGGAGCAAAGGAAGGTTCCACTTCTACAGCACAGACCGGAGAAGTGAAATACAAGGAGCATATCGTCTACGGAACTGCCAACGCCTGTCCAAGCCTTGATTTCTACAAGACCGCAACAGGATCATCAGAGGTGGTATTCCGTGCAGCTAAGGAAAGGCTGGTCTATTACAATCCAGATACACAGCTTTTTGAACCAGAGCTTGCTACATCATGGGAATGGAATGATACAGTGATAACATTCCAGCTGAGAGAAGGTGTCAAGTGGTCAAATGGTGAGCCGTTTACTGCAGCTGATGTAGTTTATACATTCAACCACCTTGCAGAGCTTGATGCAACATACAAAGAGAAGATTAAGAGCGTTGAAGCAAAAGGTGACTACACGGTTGTTATGACACTCAACAACTATGACGCCGACTGGTTCTATACTCTTACATCCGGAAGAAGCAGCATCTCCAACAAGAAGGCAATGGAGGAGAGCAATGACACAACTGTCACAACAGGTCCATGGATTATCACCGGATTTGCAGCTGACGATTATGTCGAGATGGTAAGAAATGAGAACTACTGGGGAGAACTTCCCAAGACAAAGAAACTCACTTTCAAGACCATCACAGAGAACTCTGCAAGACTTGTTGCTCTCCAGAGCGGCGACATCGATGTCTGTCAGGGGCCTGCAGCTGTCGATCTTGACATCATTGAGGATGATCCAAACCTCAGACTGGATGTTGGTGACTGCTCAAAGACAATCTACATCTGCTTCAATACAACAAAGTTCCCGTTCAATGATGTAAACTTCAGAAAGGCTGTTGAGCTTGCCATTGACAGGCAGGAGATTGTTGACATTGTCAGAGACGGCCATGCCATTGTTGGAGCTTCAACCTGGGGTCCTGCAACATTCGGATTCGATAGCAGCATTAAGGCACCTGAGCAGAACATCGAGCTTGCAAAGGAATATCTCAAGAAGGTTTATCCTGACGGAAAGTGCTCAGTTGAGATCGCAGTCAGACAGGGCGACTGGGCTCCCATTGCGACTGTCCTTCAGGAGCAACTGAGAAAGATCGGCATCGAGGTGACCATCAATGTCATGCAGAATGCTGCCTTCACAGAGTACTGTGGAACAGAGCAGCATCAGATCGGTATTTCCGGTTGTGCATGGCCTGTGGCCGCTGGTGCTTGGGCAAGCAAGCTCTACTCAGTCCTTGGAAACCCGAACAGGTCAAGAGTTCAGGATCCTGAGATCATAGATCTTATCTCCAGGGCTGATTCCGGAAAAGACCAGGCAGAGAGAGCTGAGCTCTACAAGAAGGTTCAGGCTATCAATGAGGAAAAGGTCTACTACATCACTGTGTTCTACGAGGGCACAATGACAGCAATGAACAAGAACCTCGAGGGCGGTAGATTCGATCTTCCAGAGAAGGAAGTCAAGTACATCTGCATTCCAGAGTAATCTGAAAACACACTTATCCAATCCGGGGGAAGGAGATTTCTTTCCTCCGGATTCTTGGTAATGATATGGGCCGATACATTTTAAAAAGAATCCTTCAGCTGATTCCTGTTGTCATAGTTGTCTCATTCCTGATTTTCATCGTCATGGACATGGCGTCAGGAGATGTTGTATCCGCATTGTCAGGCGATATGACGTTGGCAGAGCAGGAGCTTCTCCGTCACCAGCTTGGTTATGACAGAGGAGTGTTGTACAGGTTCTGGATTTATTTCAAAGGTCTTCTGCACGGAGATTTAGGTACTTCCCTTGTTATGGGCGAATCTGTTTGGAAGCTGTATATTAGCAGATTTCCTAATACACTTGTCCTGGCATTTGCTTCCTGTGTAGTTTGTTATGCATTATCGCTTCCTCTGGGAATCGTCTCTGCTATCAAACAGGGGTCTCTTGTCGACAACGGATGTACAGTTCTTGCGCTGTTGGGTCTGTCGATTCCTAATTTCTGGTTAGGATTGATGCTAATCATCGCATTTTCTCTCAAGCTAAAATGGTTTCCATCGATGGATTTCAAGGGATTCTCAAGTATTATCCTTCCGGCTTTTACTATAGGAACCGGAATGATGGCACAGCTGACAAGAACAACCCGTTCCTGGTGCAAAACAGAAAAGAC
>ONWV01000085.1 GCA_900321635.1 uncultured Spirochaetaceae bacterium
ACCGGATTGTCCGCATAGAGAACATTTGTCAGAAGCAACAGTGATACCAACCCTACTATCGTAAAACGTCGTATCATGCAGAAGAAATTTTATTACCTTCAAGCTAGGTTTTCAAGTTTTTTTATGGTAGATTTTCAATATGCGGAGCTTTAGTGAATCTTTCTTCTGGTATGATCTCGAAACGTTCGGTTTAAACCCCTCTTATGACAGAATCGCGCAGTTCGCGGGACAGAGAACGGACTTGGACCTGAACCCCATAGGCGACCCTGTGATTCTGTACTGCAAGCTGTCTGCGGACTACATCCCGGACCCCGCCGCATGCCTTGTCACCGGCATCACGCCTCAGGAGGTCAAGGCAAAGGGCCTTCCGGAAAGCGAGTTCATCGAGAAGATCAACAACCTCTTCTCCGTCCCGGGAACCTGCGTCTGTGGTTTCAACTCCCTCAGATTCGATGACGAGTTTATCAGAAACACCCTCTACAGGAACTTTCTGGACCCTTATCAGAGAGAATGGAAGAACGGCAACAGCCGCTGGGATATTCTGGATCTTGTGCGAGCCTGCCACGACTTCAGACCCGAAGGCATCAACTGGCCGGGCCCCAGCGAGAAGGGAAACCCCGTCTTCAAGCTCACAGAAATGACCGCAGCCAACAACATCGAGCAGATCGGAGCCCACGATGCAATGGTTGATGTCAATGCCACAATCGCCGTGGCAAAGCTGATAAAACGCGTGCAGCCCCGTCTTTTCAACCATTATCTGGGTCTCAGAAGCAAGGTGGAGGCCAAAAACTACCTGAACCCGCAGGACACCCCGAAGCCTGTTCTTCATACCTGCGCAGCTTTCACAAACCCCAAGGGCTGCACATCGCTGATAGTACCCATCACACCCCATGTGACCAACGAGAACTCCATTGTCTGCTTTGACCTGACCAAAGACATCGCCCCGCTATTGAGCGCAAAGAGCGAGGACGTCTTCAAGGTAAACGGAGTCATCAAGGTTGCCGTGAACAAGGTGCCGTTCCTGGCACGGCCCAACGCCTTAAAGAGCGCGGACTACCAGAGGCTCGGAATTGATTTTGCAGCCTGCATGAGCCGCTATGAAGAAATCACCAAGCACAGGACCGAGTTGATTGTGAAAATCCGATCCAATGCGGATGATGAATTCCAGAGCCCGGACGATCCTGACTTCCAGATTTATTCAAAATTCTTCAGCGACTATGACAAGCGCCTCTTTTCAGTCATACGCCAGACCCCGCCCGAGCAGAGGCTCAACCTCAAGCTTGATTTCGAGGACCCCAGATGCTCCCAGATGCTGTGGCGCCATGTATGCAGAAACTACCCTCTTGTTCTGGATGAGCAGAATCTGGCCAAGTGGAAGTCCTTCTCTTCCACCCGTCTTCTCTGCCCGCCCGGAGACCCGATAAACGACATCAATTTCGTCTCAAGAAAAATCGACGAAAAACTCTCAGACACTTCCCTTGATGCGAGACATAAGGAGATTCTGTCCAAGCTCCGCGAGTACATGCTTTCCCTGAAGAGATTTGTCGGGTTGCAATAATGTTGCAGAAATCAATTTTTCTTTCTCTTTGGTTGCACTTTTCAGCAATTTTCCACTATTTTTGATGCATTGTTTTGGGGTTTGTCGTAATTGCAACAAACTCCTTTTTTTATTAATATATTATTGATAGCACAAGTTTACGTGCTACAATTGAAAAGGGGTCGAAATCGACCCACGAATCTGAAAATCACACACTAAGGAGAAGCGAAATGAAGAGAACATTTATCGTCGTTCTTTTGGCACTGCTTGTCATGAGCATGGTCTTCGCAAACGGAGCTAAGGAGACAACCTCCAAGGCAAAGGAAATCAAGGTTGCCCTGATTGTTTCATCAACAATCGATGACAAGGGCTGGTGCCAGGCAATGCATGACGGCATCACAGAGGCCATGGCAGAGCTTCCTAAGGGAACAATCGCAGATTACAAGGCTGTTGAGAACACACAGCCTGCAGATGCAAAGTCAGCAGTTGCAACATATGTCAACCTGGGCTTCAACATCATCATCCTCCACGGCTCACAGTACAGATCAGTCACAGAGGAAGTCAGCAAAGAGTATCCTGATGTAATGTTCGCATTCGGAACCACAACCGATATCATCGCTCCAAACGTCTTCAGCTACATGCCGCAGTCAGAGGAAACAGGTTATCTCTCAGGTATCGTCGCTGCCCTTACAACAAAGGCCAACAAGGTCGGTGTCGTAGGACCTATCGACGGCGGTGACTCAGCCCGCTACAACAGAGGTTTCGTCCTTGGTGTACAGGATTTCAACCCCAAGGCAAAGATCACAGTCACACATATCGGAAACTTCAACGATACAGTCAAGTCAGGTGAGTTCGCACAGTCTCTGATCCAGGCTGGAAACGATGTTCTCACAGGTTCATCACAGCAGGCTCTCGGAGCTCTCAGAGCTGTTGCAGAGTATCCTGACAAGGACATCTGGTGGCTCGGACAGGATATTGCACAGATCGGTCTTGATGAAGGCTACAAGTGCATCGCAGCTTCTTCATACAACTACAAGGCTGTCCTTATCGGTCTGGTTGAAGCCTTCAAGAACGGCAAGCTCGGCGGAGAGGTCATTCCGATGAACTTCTCAAACGGCGGCTTCATCTGGGCATGGAATGAGAAGTGTGCAGACAAGATCACTCCGCAGATCAAGAAGGCTGTCGAAGACAAGATGGCAGAGTTCAAGGGCAAGGCAGACATCCTTTCCAACTGGGAGAGCGTTGACTACTCAAAGCTCTGATAGCTTAAACGTTATTCGCATGTGCAGGTCCTTGTGGCCTGCACTATTTTTAAACAGACGGACTAATAATGGCACGATTTGATAAAATCACAGAACTGCGCGTTGAGCATATCACCAAGCGGTTTCCGGGAGTTCTTGCAAGCGATGACATCTCATTGACTGTAGGAGAACACCAGATTCTGGCCCTGGTCGGCGAAAACGGCGCAGGAAAGACCACATTGATGAACATGATCATGGGTCTTTATCAGCCTGATGAAGGAAAGATCTTCATCAACGGCGAAGAAGTTCATCTCAGGACTCCGAATGACGCTTTTGACTGCGGAATCGGAATGGTGCACCAGCACTACATGCTCGTTCCCAACATGACGGTCCTTGAGAACATAGCCCTCGGAATGAAGAACAGCTGGAAAGGCATAAAGGTCGACCTTCCGATGGTAAGGGAAAAGATTGAAGAGATTTCGGAAAAATACGGGTTGGTCGTAGACCCGGATGCATATATCTGGCAGCTTGCTGTCGGAGAACAGCAGAGAGTCGAGCTGGTCAAAACCCTCTGCCTCGGAGCAAAATTCCT
>ONWV01000084.1 GCA_900321635.1 uncultured Spirochaetaceae bacterium
GTTGTCACATTCTTGAATACGATTCAGAACACAAAGATTCCTGCAGCTGCACACCATCTTGCTCACACCACTATCCCCTATCATTCCATCCTGGATCAGATTAATGCAGTTCATAAAGATGTCATTTGTTCGACAATAGCTCCTTATAATGTTATAGAAAACCATCCGTCCTTTATTTCTAAAGCTGTTACTCATAGCTGTGACACGATTCTGAATCTTTGCAAAAAGGATCAGAAGAACTTCATTTACTGCTACTGCGATAATCCGGATGATAAGATGCACGAAGTTGGAGTTGACGCCAAAGAATGCATTGCACCGATTATCTCGCTCATTGATACAAACCTTAAACGCCTTTCGGGATCTGTTGATGATGATACTGTGATATTCGTAATTGCAGATCACAGCCAGATCAACTCAAAATGGTTCTTCATAAGCGACTATCCTGATTTACAGAGCCTAATTGTCAGAAATCACTCCATGGAATTCAGAGCAGCAACTTTCTGGGTAAAAGAAGGAAAAAACGAAGAGTTTGTACAAACCTTCAAAAAGCACTTCAAAGACCATTTCATTCTCATGACTCATAAGGAGTTCTTAGAAAGCGGTCTTCTTGGATCAGGTGTCCCCCACCCCCGCACAGACGGCTTTATAGGCGACTTTGTTGCTATTTCCACAGATGAATACTGTATCGACGATGTACGCAAGGATAAAACGCTTATAGGCATACATGCAGGACTTACCAAGGAAGAGATGGAAGTTCCTTTGATTCTGCTTTAATCAGATCAGTGAAATGGGACCTGCATACTGCAGATCAGACCAATAGATGTTACTGTAATTAGTACTCTGGACACTTATTGCTGCGTAGATATGGAGTGTGTTTGTATCCAAAGGCGGGAAATCCTCGTACAACGTAAATACCCTATTCAGACTCGGAGCCTCAGCGCAGGAAAGAGAAATCGCTCTGGAAGTATCATCATATGAAAGCTCAAACGTATAATATGCAGGATTATTGACAATTGGCAAATCATAGTACGGAGCATTTACATGTTCACCAAACATTTCCAAAGCATAGATGTCATATTTGATTTCAGAATAAGTATATGACAACACTGTGGAATCATCACTCAAATTGATGGAATATCCATCATATTTTGTTGGTCTATAAGTAGTTAAGAACTTGTTGTTGATACTTGAACTTGCACTGTTCGTGCTATCACCGAGATAGTAAAGAAGTAAAAGCCCTACACTGTCTTTTGACGGGTCCTCAGACTGTGCGCTGTATTGTACAGAGAATTTCAGAAGTGTCTTGTCGTCACTGATTCTTGTGATTTTAGCAGTATCAGGAATCAGATATGTCGGAACGCCGCAAGCGACAAGACATAAAAAAACAGACGCCACCAACAATAAGAGTATTGTAAGATGACGTCTGCTTTTCATAAGGCCTCCGTATCAGAGAACGGTGGCCAGATTCTTTGCAAGCTTTCCGTACTCTGAGTTCGGATAGGATGTTGCGACCTGAGCAAAGGATGCCTGAGCAAGCTGTGTATTACCCTGCTGCAGATAAATCCTTGCGGCATTGAAAGATGCCTTGGCGGCGACACCGCTTTCCGGATAATCAGAAGAAACCTGGTTGTAAAGCTCAAGAGCCTTAGCTGTGTTGCCCTGATCCTCTGCACAGGATGCAGCATTGATCAGTGAAACAGGAGCCAGGTAAATCTTGCTGTTCAGCTCATAAGCCTTCTCGAAGTAAGACTGAGCTGCTGAATAATTCTTCTGCTCATAATTAACAAGGCCGAGAAGATAAGCAGCCTTGACTGAAGGATATGAGGAACCCTTGACCATTGACTCAAGATCCGAAGTCAGAGTTGAGAAATCCGGATTCTCCTCAATGATAAGCTCTGCATATCTCTGCTCAAGAGATGCGATCTTAATCTGTGCCTTTGCCTTTGAGCTGCTGGCGACATTGATACCGACAATAGCGGCGACAATGGCAACAACAATAACAATTGCAGCAATTATGATCAGTTTGCGGTTCTTTTCAAAGAAGGTCGAGACCTGACCGATCATCTTCTGCTCGGAGGTAAGCTCTTCCTTCTGAAGGTTCTTTGTTGCCATCTTTACTTGTCCTCACGTGAAGAGATGAGATCTGCGAATGTGACGACGTCATCATCATCGGAGTTGGACATGTACTTAGCAACCTCAGACTGCTGATCGCGCTTCTTCATCTCCTTGATGGAGAGAGAAAGCTTCTGCTGCTGCGGGATGACATCCATGACCATAGCTGTGACAGTATCGCCGACGTTGAACTTCTTCAGAGCCTCATCGGTATACTCCTCATCCGGTCCGACAAGAGCGAACTTCGGGATAAGTCCCTCAATCTCTCCCAGAACCTTAACAAAGACACCGAAGTCGGTGACGTTGGAAACTGTTCCGGTGATTGTTGAGAACTTCGGATACTGCTGCTTGAGTGTCTGCCACGGGTTGTTCTCGATCTGCTTGACACCGAGTCTGATTCTGCGGTTCTCAGGCTCTACCTTTGTAACGATGACATCAATGGTATCACCCTCTTTGCAGAATGAAGACATGTTCTTGATCTTCTTTGTCCAGGAAACATCATCAACATGGAGGAATCCGTCGATTCCGTCCTCGAGATTGACGAATGCACCGCTGTTTGTGATCTTGACGACAGGTCTTGAAAGAACTGTTCCGACAGGATAACGCTCGGCAATTGAATCCCATGGGTTGTCCATGAGCTGCTTGACGCCGAGAGATACTCTCTTCTTATCAAGGTCATAACCAAGAATCTTGCACTGAACGACATCACCGATGTTCAGAACTTCTTTAGGATTGTTGATTCTCTTTGTCCAGCTCAGCTCTGAGATGTGGGCAAGACCCTCGATACCAGGAGCAATCTCGATGAATGCACCGAAGGTTGTCATCTTGGTGACAGGAGCTGTAACAACATCGCCGACCTTGAAGTTGTCCTCGAATGTTGACCATGGATCCTGCTGCATGTGCTTGAGTGAAAGATTGATCTTCTTTGTCTCAGGATCGATGTTGATCAGTCTGAGCTGAATCTTCTCTCCCTTCTTGACGAAATCACGCGGGCGGCTTACGTGGCCCCATGACATGTCATTGAGATGAAGAAGTCCGTCGAATCCACCAAGATCGATGAAAGCACCGAAGCTTGTGAATGACTTGACAACGCCCTCTACGACATCGCCGATCTTGACTGTTGAGAAGAACTTCTCTTTGTTCTCCTTGATCTTTCTCTCAAGATAATCACGTCTGGAAACAACACTCTTGAGCTTGCTTCCGCCGTGGAACTTTTCAATGATGAAATAATCGGAGACTCCGATGAGACTCTCCGGATTCTCAGTTCTGGTGATGTCAGCCTTTGAAAGCGGGCAGAAACCAAAGAAGTCTGATCCGAGATCAACCTCGAATCCTCCATTGATGACCTTGACAAACTTTCCCTCTACGGGAGTCTTGTCGTCTGCGGCTTTCCTGAGCTCTTCGCCTCTGGCCTTAACGTCTGCCTTCTTCTTGGAAATGATGACCTGACCACCCTTTCCTTCCTTGTTAACAATCAGAACCGTGACTGGGTCACCAATTGCTGGTGCCTCATCGAACTCCTCAAGCGGGAGTCTTCCCTCTGACTTGTAACCGACATCAACAAACACTGTCTCGTTATTGACCTGAACAACAGTACCGGTAACGAGCTGA
>ONWV01000081.1 GCA_900321635.1 uncultured Spirochaetaceae bacterium
GCAGCGCAGAATCTGTCCCCAAACGGAGAGAGGGGGATTCGAACCCCCGAAGGCTTTTGACCTTACACGACTTCCAATCGTGCACCTTCGACCACTCGGACATCTCTCCAAATGACAGAATGAATATATCAGAAAGGGGAATTGACTTCAAGTGTGTAAAGCCTGAGCTCAGAAATAACTGATGCTGACGTGTTTTCCCATCTGCTCAAGGGCCTTTGACAGCTGCTTCACAAGGTTCATCTTTATGTTGAAGTTTATCGGAAGACCCTGGCTCTGATGGGCAGGGTTCACCGCCATTCCCACATAGAAATTAATGTCTGTAGCCTCGTCAAAGAGTGCTCTGCAGATTTTGGAGGCTCCGTCCTGTCCGTAGCCCCAGGCGTCGGCAAGTTCATTCTTTCCAAGATAGTCTTCTGCATATTCAATGACCTTTCCCATTGTCACCACCCCTTCTGTGACAAGGTCAACACCCTCTATTTCGGCCGTGGGTGGAACATCGGGGTCTCCCTGGAAGGTTGTGTCCACCTTGATGGGCTTATCCAGCCATTTGGCTGCGATTGTTGATGTTGTTCCGCCGCAGATTATGTGCTTTCCTCTTTTTGAGAAGAAAAGGCTCATCATCCGTTGGCTGTCGTCCCGGTTTGCAGGCGGGCCGAAAAGGATGTTCACAGGCAATCTCTTTCTGATTCTGACAACACATGCTGTGGCATCGTCGGAGGGCTTTTGCTCATAGAGCTTGTTGCACTCATCCACAAGAAGGGCGCTAAGAGCCTTTGCCGTGAAGCCTGCGATGGACATGGTCTCCATGAAGGCTGCGATATCCTCGCGTTTCCAGCCATAGTTGTACTCCTCTCCGGCTCCTGCGTGGGGGCAGCCGTCGCTCATGGCGATAAAGACATCGTTTTCCCTGAGCCTCATGCTGGTGAAGAATATCTTCTTGCCGTCTATGTTCATCTCGGTTTTGGGATATTCGTAGAGCTTTTCGTCACGGATCATGATGACCTGGGGATTGTCGTACTGGATGAGCTCGACAGTCTCATTATGAATCAGGTGGATGATTGTGAAGGTGGAGTAGGCCACCCCTCGTTCTGAGCACACCGGAAGCGTGGCGGCTATGGTTGAGACGCATTCTTCAATCGAAAGGCCGTTTGAGACCATAGTTGAGATGATTTTCGAAGTCAGAGTGGAGAGGATGCAGGCTTTGACGCCGCTTCCCAGGCCGTCTGCAAGGACAATTACGTATGAATCGTCGTCGCCCTCAACAACGTCCACATGGTCTCCGCAAAGCTGCTCACCGAAGTGGTTGATGCTCTTGTATCCGATTTCCGCAAAGTATTCAGTCATCGTTGATGGACTCCTTGAGTTTGGACAGGGCGATCTTGGTCTCTGCGGCCGTCTCTCCCAGAAGGGATGCAATCTCCTGGACTATGCGCATCTGCTTCTCAACGACCTTGTCAGCAACTTCTACCGTCTCGCGGCCGATGCTCTCTTTCTTTCTGCGCTCGCGCTCCTCGTCAGTGACATCGTGCATAATTCCTATGACCAGGCGCCCGTCCTCTGCCGGGACTATGGTCTGCTCCACGTGTCGGTCACATTCTGAAAGATAGACTCTCTGGTTGTAGATTCCCTGCTTGGACCTCTGAACGCGCATGAAATCATCGGGGTTCATGATGCGGACAAGCTGGTCTCCGAGAATGTCGGTCTTGTATCTGATGTTCAGAAGTCTGACCGCGGCGTTGTTGATCTGCTGGACCTCCATGCGGTCGTTTACGACAATCAGTGCGTTGGGAGAGTTCTTTACGATTGTGTCGGAGAAGTTTTCGGCCTTTTCCTTCAGGAACGGCAGGCACATGGATACAACGGCCTTGCCCTGGAAGATTGCAATTGCCTTGTCCCTGCAGGTCTCGTAGCCGCAGGAGCCGCAGTTAAGCTCATCGGAGGGCTTGAACTTGCCCATCTCATGAAGGATGTTCTGGATTTCGAACTCAGACGGCATGGCGGCCTGATGCTCGATAGGAGAGTAGGTGTACTTTATCTTTGAGACTTCCGGCTGCTTTACGTCAAAGTCCTTGCTTCCTGCATAGGAGGAGACGGAAATATAGCCCTTAACCGGGCTGTGGTGGTGCTTTTCCATCACAGGACCGCCGATGCAGCCGCCGATACAGGCAGACATCTCTATGAAGCTGTTTCTGATGTTGCCCGTTTCAATATCCTTCAGGGCTGCGATGCAGTTTTCCACTCCGTCCAGAGCAAGATAGGTGTAGCCTTTTTCGCTGCAGTCCATTGTCTTGAGGATTCCGCCTGTTGTGGGGAAGAACCTTGCACGGCTTTCGTCTGTGGTGTCCACAGTCTTTTTAAGCTCGATCTGTTCATTTTTCAGCCACTGGGAAAGCTCCTCGAAGGTCAGAACGGCATCTACTGTGCCGTTTGAGTAGTCGGCCTCATCCTTTTTGGCAACACAGGGTCCGATGAAGACTGTCTTTGCCTCGGGAATCCTGCGCTTGATGTCGGCGCAGTGGGCCTGCATCGGAGTTGTCACATCGGCAAGATAGGGCAGAAGGGATGGAAAGTATTTTCTGATAAGAAGATTGATGGAGTGACAGCAGGAAGAAATCAGGATGTTCGGCTTTTCTTCCTTGAGCATTCTTTCGTATTCACGCTTGACGATGGTGGCGCCGATGGCCGTCTCCTCTACATCGGAAAAGCCCAGTTTCTTCAGGGCCTCGCGCATGCTTTCGATTCCCACTCCGTCGTAGTTTGCGATGAACGAAGGAGCCAGAGAGACCACGACCGGGCTTTCGCCGGAAAGAAGGACCTTGACCTTTTCAGTGTCATCGACAATCTCCTTGGCATTCTGGGGGCAGACGACGAAGCAGTGTCCGCAGAGGATGCACTCGTTGGATATGATGTTCGCCTGGCCTGCCGAAAATCTTATGGATTTCACAGGGCAGTGTCTGATGCACTTGTAGCAGTTTTTGCAGTTTGATTTCTTGAGTCTGAGGTGTTCCGCCATCTTTTCTCTCCGTTCTGAGGGGATTATCCCTGCATATTTTATTCCGTATGGCTGACACTATGCAAGTTTTGGTTGTAAACTGTTATCCGCGAAGGTTAAAATTAAGCATTGTATTCCGAGGGTTTAAATGAGTATAAAGTGGAATAAAAGAAAGACCCTGATAGTTGTCATGTGGCTCCTGATGATGTTGGTCTCAGGCCTTTTTTTCTATCTGATTGAGGGTTATATCGTTACCAAGAAAGCCAAAACCGAGCTTCTTGAGCAGGCGGATATTGTCTCCAACCACATAACAACCATAGTCCAGAACAATTATTACGCGGACATAGGATCACTTAAGATTCTGTTCTCAAAGCTTGAGGCATCAGCCTTCAAGCTCGCCGATTATGAATCGATAGATGCTGCTAAAGAGTTTCTGGATGACACCTCCGTTTCCTGCGGAGTGTCGAATCTGGTTGTTCTAGACAGGAATGCGAACCTTCTTTATGGAACTCCGGAAGAGGCTGAGGATCTTGGTCTTGATGCCGACAGAATCTGCAAGATGCTGGATAATAACGAGTACAGGACAACAGCCGATAATCTCAAAAGCATCGTCAACTACGGAGATTTTCTGAAGCATTATTACCTGACAGAAGGCAGCATGAAGGCAGCCGACAACTCCTTCTTCTGGGGAGTCGGAAACAAATGGATCATTGCTTTCAGCAATGCGCGCCCTCAGGCTGAAACTGACGTCAGAAACTACTTTGACTGGAGAAATGTCCTTCAGCGTATAGTTATCGGCAATTCGGGTTTCCTTGTGGCAATAAAGAGTGATGACGGATCCATTCTGTCCTGTCCTGATTTGACTTTGAGAGGAAAGAGCCTCAAGCTTCTGGGCCTAAGAGTAAATGGCGGAGAAGAGATCCAGACAGCTGAAGAGCTTCTGAATTCGTTCCCGATGGATGATCTTGTTCTGAGGATCTCGTCAAACGGGGTCAAGTATTATGCAACAAGACTTGCCCTGGAAGATGCCGTGGTTCTTGCGCTTCTTCCTTATGAGGAAGTAAGCTCCGCCATCCACAGTGCTGTGACCACATCCGAGGTTCTTCTGTGTCTGTTCACGGGCCTCATGGCCATATATGCCATCATCTATCTCGATGACAGATATGAGAAGGGAACCGGATGGAACAGACTTCTTGCCAACAGGCTGAAGATAGCAAGCATCATCTCCGTGTCTTCAATCTTCTTCCTGAGTTCTTATCTTTCTTCTCTGGCAACCTATGCAGACATGTTCCGTTTCAGCCGGACCAAGGTGAACAATGTCGTGGAGATTCTGGATAAGAACGAAAAGGCCATCGATGAGCTCAAGGAATGGTTTGATGAAGAGTATCTTACACGTGCCAAGATAATCAGGAGCGTCCTCAACCATACAGACAAAAAGCTGATTACAAAGGACTACCTCAAGACCCTCAGTGAAATCATGGAAATCAGCTACATATACGTCATCGACGGAGAAGGAAACATTGTTGTTACAAACTCCAGGTACGACTCGATCAAAGTCGATGAGAACTCTCCGTTCCACCCGATCCTTGAAGGTAAGCCGGAGTTGGTTTTCAGTGCCGAATATGATGAGCTGATGGGAGAAACCCTGGCAAAGGTCGGAGTCTCCATGATAGAGGAACACAGAGACGATGACGGTCTTATTCTGGTTTATGCAGATCCTGTCGAGTCTCAGGAAATAGGAAAGAACCTCGGTTATAAGAGCGCTTTCAAGAAGGTGAGTATGACCGACGATTCTGTCCTTATGGTAATAGACAGCGAGTCGCT
>ONWV01000080.1 GCA_900321635.1 uncultured Spirochaetaceae bacterium
ATCCGGGGCTATTTTAAGGCCTCCGACCGGCTTGTCTCTGTCAATTTCATCGCGCTCGTTGATCTCTGCAAGAACACGCTCATATTCCATAGCCGAGGGGTTCTGGTCAAAACGCCTTTTTGCCCTGACCTCGGGCTTGGCATCGAAGAAGAACTTATGCTCGGCATTCGGGAAAACAACAGTCGTCATGTCCCTGCCCTCTGTTATGATGTCAAGCTTCTTGGTAAGCTCATAGATTCTCTCATTGACTATGGCTCTGACCTGGGGAATTACGGAAATCTTTGAGGCCCAAAGGTCTATAGCCGGAGTATGAAGCTCACTTTCGACATTCTGTCCGTCAAGGTAGAAATGACCGTCAATGACATCGAATCTGGCCTCTTTGGCCGTCTGAATGCACTTTTGTGCATCAGTCGGATCCACTCCCAGATGAAGGACACGGTAAGTCACGCCCCTGTAGAAGTTTCCGGAGTTCAGATAATAAAGGCCCAGCTTATTTGCGACAATCTTGGCAATTGAGCTTTTTCCGACACCTGCAGGTCCGTCAATGGCGACAATCATCTTTTTCCTCCCCTGGCATCCTTCTCAAGGCCTGTTACCTCGGCCTTTGTCAGCTTTCTGAACTGTCCGCTTGGAAGATCATCAAGCTTAACACATCCGATTCTGATTCTTGTGAGCTTTTTCACCTCGTAACCCAGAATGTCGAACATGTTTCTGATCTCACGGTTCTTTCCTTCGGTGAGCACCACACTCACCTCACGCTTTGAAATCATCTTGTAGGATTTGATTCTGTAAGGTCTGACAAGGCCGCGGTAAGCATCATCCATATCCTTTTTCACGATGTCACGGTCAGTACGGACGATATATTCCTTCTCAGTCTCAGACGACGGATGCATTATGAGGTTTGCGAAGTCTCCGTCATTGGTGAACAGAATCAGACCCTGCGAGTCCTTATCAAGACGCCCCACGTTGAAAAGAAGATTCTTCTCGGGAATATCAATCAGATCCCTTGCATAGGCCTTCTCGTTCGGGTCGAAGTTTGTGCAGACAAAGCCCCTGGGCTTGTTCAGGGCAAAGTAATAGGAACGCTCCTCAGGCTCTGCAAGAACATCGTCCACATAGACAATGTCGTTCTCGTTGACCTTGGTGCCAAGTTCCATGACAATCTTGTTGTTGACCATGACGCGGCCCTCTGTTATCAGAGTCTCGCAGCCGCGCCTGGACCCTACTCCGCACTTTGAAAGATAGCTCTGGAGCCTGATGGGATATTCAATTTTCATTTTCTTCCTTCTCAAAACGCTGTCTGTCTATCTCTGAGAGCTTCGGAAGCTCACTGATTGAGTCAAGCTTGAATGTGTATAAAAACTTTCTTGTGGTTCCGTAAAGGCACGGATGGCCCTGGATATCCTTTCTTCCTACAACTTTGATGTAATCACGCTCACGGAGGATTCTGATAATCGAATCAGAAACAACACCGCGGATTTTCGTAATCTCGCTTCGGGTGATGGGCTGAGAGTAAGCCACAATGGACAGAGTCTCAATGGCAGCCTTTGAAAGACGCTTGTCTATCTTCTTACCGTAACAGGCGCGAAGCTTCTCATTAAGGTTCGATACCGGAACAAAACTGTATGATTCGGCGTTCTCAACCAGAGAAAGGCCATGGTTGTCAGAATAATAGGACTCGGAAATCTCAGACAGGGCATCTGTTATCTCCTTGTCGGAAAGCCCTGTGATTTTGCCGATTCTCTCAACGGAAAGAGGTTCATTCTCAAGAAACAGAACTGCTTCTATCAATCTTGCGTTATCGGTCAATGTCATTTGACCCAATTATATTGAGAATCAGGCGCTGACACAATGACAATCAGGACAAATTGAGGTAATTCTCTACAGCCTGCGCATACACCGCAGAAGCTGTGACGGCAGCTTTGATATCCGGAATGAAATACGGAGAATGAAGAGGCTCTGTGCACCCTGCTCCTATGCTGCAAAATGACCCTGAGCATGCATCAATGAAGTATCCGAAATCCTCTGTTGTCATTGTGGGTTCGGTGATTCTTATGACTTTGTCCTTTCCCAAAACGCTTACTGCACTCTGTTCAAAAAGCTTTGTCTCTTTTTCCGTGTTAACAACTCCGCCGTATGAAAAGCCAAGTTCCAGATCAGATTTCACACCGTATTTATCACTTACTTCCTTGACCGTGCTTGATATAAGGTCTCTCATCTGCTGTCTGTCATCGTTTCCCAAAGTACGGACAATGCCCTTGAAACGGGCATAATCGGAAATGACATTGCAGGCTGTTCCGCTTTTGAACTCGCCTATTGATAAAACCATCCTGTCGCCGGATGACGGCCTTAGGGAGGAAAGACGCACTACCATTTCTGAAGCAGCTAAAAGAGCATCCTTTCCCTTTTCAGGAGTTGCTCCGTGGCATGATACGCCGTGGACGGTCACAGTAATAACATCTGAAGCCGCATAGAACTTCCCGTATCGGATTCCTACGCTTCCCAAAGGAACATCAGGTGACACATGACCGCCGAATACTGCACTGACTTTTTCAAGAGCGCCTGAAGCAATCATGCGCTGGGCGCCGCCTGAGCCTTCCTCATCCGGTTCAAAAAGAAAGACTACATCGCCTTTGAGTTTTTGTTTGTTCTCTGAAAGCAACATTGCCGCTCCCAAAGCAGAAGTCATGTGGATATCGTGACCGCAGGCATGCATAATGCCTTTGTTTTCAGATTCAAAACCGCATCCAGTTGCCTCTGTCACAGGAAGAGCATCCATATCGGATCTGAGCGCAACACGCTTATCTGTGCCATTTCCGTGAAGTATTGCGACCAAAGCAGTATCAAGAATGCGTCTTACCTCAAGACCTAAGTCTTTAAGGATTTCTTCGATTTTACGGCTTGTGTAAAACTCGTTGTTTCCAAGTTCCGGATGTCTGTGAAGGTCCTGTCTGATTTCCGATAGCCTTTTTTCAAGCTGTTTTGCACGAAGAAGATAGTCCATCATTTACTCCTGTTCTCATTCTCAAGCAAAGTCAGAAACTTCTCAAGCCTGTCAAGGCCTTCCTTAAGCTGATCGTCTGAATAGCAGTATGTCAGGCGGATATGATCGTCGGAGCCGAAACAGAATCCAGGTGTTGCCGCAAGACCTGCTTCCTTGATCATGCGTGTGCAGAAAGTCGCAGAATCCAGGCCAAAGCGCCTGATTGACGGGAACATGTAGAAAGCTCCCTGAGGGGAAGGAACATCAAGGCCCATACTCTTCAGACGGCCAAGCATGTAGGATCGCCTCTTTGTGTATGTCTTCTTAAGTTCCACAGGATCAAAGTCCAAAGCTGTGATTGCAGCCTTCTGGAAAGGAGATGCAGTTGAAACCACAACAAACTGATGAACAAGTGCAAGAGAAGATACAATTTCAGAAGGTGAAATCAGATAGCCCATTCTCCAGCCTGTCATTGCGTAGGGCTTTGAGAAACTCTGTACCAAAAATGTCCGGTCTCTTAAGTCATCAAACTCGCAGAAGCTGTGATAATCATCAGTATAGACAAGCTCCCGGTACACATCATCGCAGATTACAAAGATGTCCTTTTCCTTTGCGATGTCATGGACAGCCTTGAGCGACTTCTCATTCAAAACAGTACCTGTCGGGTTGTTGGGAGAATTCAGGACAATTGCCTTGGTCTTATCAGAAACTAAGGCCCTTAAGGCCTTATCTGTAATCTGAAAACCGTCCTTTGAGGTATCAAGATGACGCACCACGCCTCTTGCAAGCTTTACAATCTCCTCATAAAGGACAAAGGCAGGTGTGGGAATTATGACCTCATCACCAGGATTAAGAACCCCATATAAAGCGACAAACAGAGCCTCAGTTGCACCTGATGTGACAATCACCTGCTCAGGCTCACAACCAAAACCATGTTTTTCCTTCTCAAAACGGGCAATGCGCTCTCTGAGAAGAAAAAGGCCGCTGTTTTCTATGTAGTGAGTCTCGTGGTTTTCCAAAGAATGCTCGGCCTCAAGGCGTATCGGAGAAGGAGTATCGAAATCAGGCTCACCCAAAGTGAGGGCGACGCAGCCCGGGGTTTCCTTGGCAAGGCGTGAAAATTCCCTGATTGCGCTTTTCTTGAGGCCATAGACTGCACTGTTGAGTTTTTCTTTCATAACACCTCAGTACACAAAATCAGAATCAACATCGAATGTGGCAAAAAGATCATCCAAAGACTCAGATCTTCTGATCAGGTGCACTTCTCCTTTTTCGTCCAATAGAAGCTCTCCGCATCTGAGCATGCCGTTGTAATTATAGCCCATGGACCTTCCGTGGGCTCCGGCATCATGGATTACGACAATATCCCCGTATTCCATTGTCGGAAGTTTTCTGTCAACAGCGAACTTATCGTTGTTCTCGCAAAGTCCTCCGACAACATCATACACCTGAGTGCACGGGTCGTTTTCCTTACCCAGAACAGTTATGTGATGATAGGCTCCGTACATTGCGGGCCTGATAAGATCACATGCTGTGGCATCAAGACCTACGTAGTCCTTATAGATGTGCTTGAAGCCTCTGACGCTTGAGACAAGATAGCCAGAAGGTCCTGTGATGAAGCGGGCCATCTCAGTGTAGATTGCAACTTCTATTCCCTTCGGAAGAAGGATCTCTTCATACTTTCTTCGTACCTTCTCACCTACAGATATGATGTTCACGGGTTTTTGATCAACGCGGTACGGAATTCCGACTCCGCCGCCGAAATCCACAATCTCTATGCTGATTCCAAGCTTATCCTTGATCTCAACCACAAGATTAAACAGAAGCTCTGATAAAAGCTCATAGTAAGACTCTTCAAGACAGCAGGAAGCGGCCATGCAGTGAAGGCCGAAATGCTTCACTCCCCTGTCCTTCAGAATCTTATAGGCCTCAAAGATCTGGTCTTTTGTAAGACCGAATTTTGAATCCGAAAGATTGCCCATGATGCCGCTTGTAAATGAAAAAGACCCGGGATTGTATCTGAGGCAGACAGTATCAGGAATGCCTGCGGCCTTATCTAAAACATCTATCTGGGTAATATCGTCAAGGTTGATTATGGCCCCGATTTTTACAGCAAGACGGTAGGCCTCGTCAGCGGTCTCGTTTGAT
>ONWV01000079.1 GCA_900321635.1 uncultured Spirochaetaceae bacterium
AAAGACCGAAGGCTTTTTTGCCCAGGGTGCGGCCCTGCTTGAGAAAAAGCGGGACGATGAACTCCATTATCATGAAGGCAATAAACAGCGACAGGGCTGCAATCAGGAAGATGAGCTTCACCATGGAGCTCAGCGCGCTGAGGATGTCGGCGTCCTCGTTCATGGCGGCAACTGCGGCTTCGTAGGAGGCCTTCTGCTGGTCGGACAGGGCATCGAAATCGGCCTGGGAGACGACTTTTTCGAACTGGACGTTGTACTGGGCGGCATAGCGCTCGATGCCGGAGGAATAGGCCTGGCTGTAGCGGCTGTAGCCGAAAGCCAGAGAAAGGACATAGGCCAGGGCGACGGCCAGAAGCAAAAGTAAAACTGCGTCGATGAAGAATGCTGAGGCCCTTTTTGACAGGGCGGCCTTGTTTGAAGTGTTTGTCATAGTAATTCCAACCGCTTCAGATTTTACCGTGCGCGCCGCCATATGGCAAGCGCCGGCATATGGCAATGGACGCCGGCGAGCACGGGCCGTCCATCCACCAATAGGGCCCACCAAGCGCCACGACCCACCAAGCTCCCTCTGACAAGCAGATGTCTTTTGTGCTATCATCTGCTCGTGCACAGACTTCTGATTATCAATCCAGGTTCAACTTCCACAAAGATCAGCGTTTATGACGATGACAAGTGTCTGTTCACGGAAAGCGTCTTTCACGATGCTCCGGAACTACTGCGCTACCCTACGGCCAACGACCAGATGCCCTTCAGGACAGCTGTAATCATGGACATTCTGAAAAGACATGATATTGATATTAAGACTATCAACGTTTGGGTGGGTCGAGGCGGCTGTGCATACTCGCAGAAGTCGGGTGTGATGGAAATAGATAAGGCGCTTGTAGAGGATACTGCAGCCGACAAAGGCGGGAGCGACCACCCTGCAAAGCTCGGGGTGATGCTGGCCTATCAGTTCGGCACAAAGTACGGCGGGGCCATGTACACGCTCAATCCGACCAATGTGGACGAGCTTTGCCCCTATGCCCGCATCACAGGCATAAAGGGGGTCTACAGGCGGGCCCAGACTCATGTGCTGAACCAGAAGGCTGTGGCAAAGATCCACGCAAAGAGTATCGGAAAGACCTACGAGACTTGTAGCTTCATTGTCTGTCACATAGACGGCGGCATTACCGTCACAGCCCACAAGAACGGGAAGATGATAGACAGTACCGAAGGCGCAGGCGGTGACGGCCCGTTCACGCCCACAAGGCTTGGGAGCATTCCTGTGATGGAAATAGCCAACTTTGCCCAGGAGCACGGAACCGAGGTTCTGAAGACAATGTGCTCGAGATCCGGGGGCTTTGTGAGCCATTTCGGGACCTCGGACGCTCGCAAGGTCCACGCGATGAAGGAAAACGGTGACGAAAAGGCCACGCTGATCTGGGATGCCATGGTCTACCAGATCTGCAAGAGCATCGGGGCCATGGCGGCGGTCCTGGACGGACATGTCGATGCCATCATCCTCACCGGAGGCCTTGTGCGCTATGACGATATCCCTGCGATGATCAAAACCAAATGCTCTTTCATTGCCCCGGTAGTCACCTACCCGGGCGAGGTCGAGCAACAGGAGCTGGCAGGCGCGGCTTTGGACGTGCTGCGCGGCAAAGAAAAGGCGTTCAGGTACACGGGAAAGCCCGTCTTCCAGGGCTTTGCGTGGGACCGGGATTGAGCCGCAGATGGAGGAATAATGTTCACATTTTCAAGAAAGGCTAACTATCACGAGACCGACAAGATGGGAATCATCCACCACAGCAACTACATCAAGTGGATGGAAGAGGCCCGCATCGCATACATGGAAAGCCTGGGCTTCGGGTTCGACAAGGTCGAAGAGCTTGGCATTGTCTCCCCTGTTGCAGGAATCAACATCACCTACAAGACCCCGGTGCGCTTCAACGATATTGTGGACATCCAGGTCAGTGTCACCCGCTACAGCGGCGTGATCCAAGAGGTCTCCTACACCTTCACGAATCAGAAGACCGGAGATCTTTGCGCCACAGCCACTTCCAAGCACTGCTACCTGAAGGACGGCAAGGTGGTAAATCTCAAGCACGAGATCCCCGCCTTGGACAAGCTCTTTGCCTCCGAGCTGGTAAAGCCCGAGCGTAATTGACTTTTTGAACAGTAAACGTGAATATATACATATAAGAAATTAATAAGGAGATTTCTAGATGAGCAATATTGATCAGATTATCGCAAGAGAAATTCTTGACTCACGTGGAAACCCCACAGTTGAGGTTGATGTAATTCTCGAAGACGGTTCATTCGGCCGTGCAGCAGTTCCTTCCGGCGCATCCACAGGTGTCCACGAGGCAGTTGAGCTCCGTGACGGCGACAAGAAGCGCTACCTCGGAAAGGGCGTTCTCAAGGCTGTTGACAACGTCAACAACATCATCGCTCCGGCAATCGAGGGTATGGATGCCCTTGACCAGGTCGCAATTGACCGCGCAATGATTGCTCTTGACGGAACACCGAACAAGGGTAAGCTCGGTGCAAACGCAATCCTTGCAGTTTCAATGGCAGTAGCACACGCAGCAGCTGAGTACCTCGGACTGCCGCTTTACAAGTACCTCGGCGCATTCCACGCCTGCGTCCTCCCCGTTCCGATGGCAAACATCCTCAACGGCGGCGCACACTCCGACAACAAGGTCGACTTCCAGGAGTTCATGGTCATGCCTATCGGCGCTTCCTCAATGAGAGAGGCCATCAGAATGACCGCTGAAGTCTTCCACAACCTCAAGTCCGTCCTCAAGGGCAGAGGCTACAACACTGGTGTCGGTGACGAGGGTGGTTTCGCTCCTGACCTCCAGTCCAACGAAGAGGCACTGGAAGTCATCATGGAGGCCATCAAGAAGGCCGGTTACACAGCTGGAAGAGACGGTGACTTCATGATCGCTCTGGATCCTGCTTCATCAGAGCTTTACGATGAGAAGACAGGCCTTTACGAGCTCAAGTGGACAACCCACGAGAAGCTCACATCCGCTCAGATGGTCGACCTCTGGGAGTCTTGGGTCAACAAGTATCCTATCATCTCAATCGAAGATGGTATGGCAGAGGATGACTGGGAGGGCTGGAAGCTCCTCACCGACAGAATCGGCGACAGAGTTCAGCTTGTCGGAGACGACCTGTTCGTCACCAACCCGGCCAGACTTCAGATGGGTCTGGACAAGGGCGTTGCAAACGCAATCCTCATCAAGGTCAACCAGATCGGTACTCTCACAGAGACCTTCGAGGCCATCGACCTTGCCAAGAGAAACGGCTACGTCTCAGTCGTCTCCCACAGATCCGGTGAGACCGAGGACTGCACAATCGCAGACCTGGTTGTCGCACTCGAGACCGGAGAGATCAAGACCGGTTCAATGAGCCGCTCTGACAGACTTGCAAAGTACAACCAACTCCTCAGAATCGAGGAAGAGCTCGGCGACATTGCAAAGTACGCCGGCCGCGGAGCTTTCAGGGTTCTGTAAGATCCACACTGTGTGCATAAGAAAAAGGGACCATCGCTATTATGCGACAGTCCCTTTTTTTAACTCATTTCATATCACTTCATATCAATCAGCATCCGCATGACTATGTCACAGGAATTGTCTGCGGCGATGTCTGCCATGTTCTCATAAGTCTCGTGCGCAAGACCGTCTGCCTTGTCGCTCATGGTCCTGAGCACTACGAACGGAATGCTGTACAGATTGCAGATTGCGGCAACTGATGCTCCCTCCATCTCGCAGGCCAGTGCATTGAACTTCTGTTGAAGGTAGGTAACGTAGTTAGATGATGAAATGAACTGGTCGCCTGTTGCGATTGTTCCGGAGAAGGTGCTGTCCTTTCCTACTACTTCCTGTGCGGCCTTGATTGCAATATTCACAAGATTCTCGTTACAGAAGATACGTCCACCGGTTTGCTCCATGTATTCGTCTCTCCAGTAAAAACCGTCGTCCGTCACGGTTCCGTAGTCATGGGCAACAAGATCCGTTGCGACAACAACATCCAGAACCTTGGTTTCATCTCCTACTCCGCCTGCGATTCCTGTGAAGATTACAGACGAGATGTTGTAGTTGGAGAACATCGCCGCGGTTCCGGCGCTGGCAAAGACCTTGCCTATTCCGGCTTTGACTATGACAACATCCTTGCCGCAGAGCTTTCCGACATTGAAGTCCCAACCTCCGATCTGATCAACGCGCTCTATCTGCGCATTCTTCAGAAGCAGATCAATCTCATTATCCATTGCCGAAATGATTCCGACCCTGCTTGTGATTCTTTCCTGTGTGGCCTGTGCAAAAAGCATGGCGGCACCGATGACAACGACAATCAATAAAACAAACAGCCTTCTTTTCATCATAAGCACAGTATACATCACATGTCCTCATGTGCATTTGAAAGAATTCTCGATTTTTGCTGTTAAAGTGGTTTTTGGGGCAAAAAAAAGCCTCTGCCGAAGCAGAGGCGTGAAATCAACAAGATTCAACTCAGAGCTGAGGACCTGCGGCAACAAGTGCCTTTCCTGCAGCGTTGCTGGTGTACTTGACGAAGTTCTTGATGAATCTTCCGGCGAGGTCCTTTGCCTTCTCGTCCCACTGGGCGGCATCGGCATAGGTGTCTCTCGGATCCAGAATCTTCGGATCGACTCCAGGAAGTGATGTCGGAACCTCGAAGTTGAAGTACGGAATCTTCTTGGTCTGTGACTTGAGGATTGAGCCGTCAAGGATGGCGTCGATGATTCCA
Organism: uncultured Spirochaetaceae bacterium; assembly: GCA_900321635.1. Classification (GTDB taxonomy): domain Bacteria; phylum Spirochaetota; class Spirochaetia; order Sphaerochaetales; family Sphaerochaetaceae; genus UBA9732. Next base: position 4,756 of record ONWV01000079.1, read on the forward strand.
CGGGTATCCTTGATGGAGATTCTCTTGCCAGTTCCGTTCCAACCGGTGTTGACCAGGTAAGCCTTGGCTCCGCTCTTCTCCATTCTCTTGACCAGCTCCTCGGCATACTTTGTCGGGTGAAGCTCAAGGAAGGCCTGGCCGAAACATGCTGAGAATGTCGGTGTGGGCTCGGTGATTCCGCGCTCGGTTCCGGCAAGCTTTGCTGTGAAGCCAGAGAGGAAGTAGTACTTTGTCTGCTCCGGTGTCAGGATGGATACCGGTGGGAGAACTCCGAATGCATCAGCTGAAAGGAAGATGACGTTCTTTGCAGCAGGTGCTGTGGAGATTGGGCGGACGATGTTCTTGATGTGGTCGATCGGATAGGAGACACGGGTGTTCTCGGTGACTGAC
>ONWV01000078.1 GCA_900321635.1 uncultured Spirochaetaceae bacterium
AGATTTCAGCTCTGAAGAAGATCGGTATCGAGGAGCTTCTTGATACAATTCTTCTGCAGGCCGAGATGATGGACCTGAAGGCTAACCCGAACTGCAGAGCAGAAGGTAAGGTCCTTGAAGCCAGAATCGACCAGGGCCGCGGTATTGTCGCATCGGTCATAGTCGAGCGCGGAACTCTGAAGCAGGGTGACTACTATGTCTCAGGAATTTATCCAGGCCGTGTAAGAGCTATGTTCGATGATAAGGGAAACAAGATCACATCGGCAGGTCCTTCCACACCTGTAGAGGTCATAGGCCTTTCAGATGTCCCGTCGGCAGGAGACCCGTTCCAGGTCTGCGAGAACGAAAAGCAGGCAAGGCAGATCGGTTCCAAGCGTCAGGAGCTTGAAAGACTCAACCAGGCCAGCAAGTTCAAGAAGGTCACACTTGAGACTCTCAACTCAGCCATCAAGGACGGTGAGGTCAAGGAGCTCAACATCATCATCAAAGGTGATGTACAGGGTTCTGTCGAAGCCCTTCAGGCTGCATTGGAGAAGCTTTCAACATCCGAAATACGTGTCCGCGTCATCCGTGCCGCAGCCGGTGCCATCATCGAGGACGATATCAACCTGGCCTCCGCATCGGAGAACCCGGCTCTAGTCATCGGATTCAACGTCAGACCTACGCCCAAAGCACAGGCCAGAGCCGATGCCGAGAAGATCGAGATCCGCAAATACAACATCATATACAACGTTGTGGACGATGTCAGAGCAGCCATGGAAGGCATGCTCAGTCCCGAGAGAACAGAGGTCGATGTCGGTACTGCCGAAGTCAGACAGGTCTTCAAAGTGCCTAAGGTCGGTCTTGTCGCAGGTTGTTACGTCACAAGCGGAAGCGTCAAGCGCAACAACTTCTGCCGCGTGATCCGTGAGAACATCCAAATCAACCATGACCTGGTCAAGATCACATCTCTTAAGAGATTCAAGGACGATGTCCGTGAAGTTGCCATGGGCTTTGAGTGCGGTATCGGAATTGCCGATTTCCAGGATCTTCAGGTCGGAGATACCTTCGAGTTTGTCGAAATCCAGGAGAAGGCCAGAAAGCTCGAGGATCTTGAGGAGTACATCTGATGACCGACTACATCCAGAGCAGAAACGAAGCCAGGATTATGGAGGTGGTCAACACTCTCATCGTCAGCGGTGAGATAAAGAACCCCAAACTCAGCAGTTTTGCAAGCATAGGCGATGTTTCCCTTTCAAGGGACAACGCCTATGCGACCTTGTATGTCTCATGCCTTGACGACAAGCAGCTTGAGAACTCGGTCAAGGCTCTTCAGAGCGCAGCCGGGTTCATCCAGGGCCGTCTTGCCAAGGTCATGAAGACAAAGAATACTCCAAGGCTCAGCTTTGTGGCGGATACCACAGAGCGTGACGCAGCCAGAATGGAAGCTCTCTTGGAGAGCATAAAGACTACGGACTGAAATGGGAAAAAACGCCGTGATTCTTGTGGACAAGGGTGAGGGTATTACCTCATTCGACTGTCTGGGAAGAATAAAGCGAAACATCAACATCAAGACAGGCCACTGCGGAACTTTGGATAAGTTTGCTCATGGCCTGATGATTGTCCTCTGCGGCAGCTATACACATCTTGTTCCTGTCTTTATGGGCATGGACAAGACATATGAGGCACTCATCGAGTTCGGAAAGATGACCGTCACGCTCGATCCTGAAGGTGATGTCATAGAAGAAGCTGCTGTTCCCGATGAGAAGACCGTAAGAAAGGCAGTAGAGGAGCTTGTAGGCCCTCAGATTCAGATTCCTCCCGCATACAGCGCAATCCATGTCAATGGAAAACGAAGCTATCAGATGGCCCGTGACGGTGAGTCAGGTCTTGAGCTTACCGGCAGGAAAGTGAATATCTACAGCGCGGATTTCATATCTTATGAAGCTCCTTATCTGAAAGTCCGCCTTCATGTATCAAAAGGAACCTATATCAGAGCCTATGCACGGGATCTCGGTCATAAGTGTAACAGCTGCGCCTATGTGAAGGAGCTTTACAGAACACAGATAGGTCCTTTTGATATATCCGAGGCAATCCGATTTGACGATGAGAGTGCCATGAAGAATATAGGCGATCCTGAGGCACTGATTAAGAGAATCCCGGGATGCTCTGAGCTTGAATTGGATGAGACAGAGGCATTCAAGGCCTCAAACGGCTATGTGATGCAATCGGTCAAGGAAAGGATTCCCGAAGGTTCCAGATTCGTCCTTTTAAAAAGACAGGGCCGCACAATCTGCATATATTCAGTCGGTGAGGGACACATTCTGTGTCAGGTGAGAGATGGAAACTAGGGCTTTTTGCGATCCCATCTTCAAAAACATTCCCTGTGTCATAGCAATAGGCGTGTTTGACGGTATGCATCCGGGCCACATTGCTATTGTGGATGAGACTGTAAAGGAAGCCCGAGCCTGCGGCGCAAAAAGTGTTGTAATTACTTTTTCCGTCAACCCCAAGATGGCCAAGGGAGCCATGCAGAATCTGGGTGCGCTTCAAACCTCCAGAGATTTGACGGAAATATTGACAATCAGAGGAATTGATTACCATTGTGTCATTGACTTTTCTGATGATATGAGTAAACTGTCGGGTGAGGAGTTCATTGCCTTGCTCTGTACGTCGTACGATGTAAAGGCGATGGTTGTTGGAGACAGCTTCCGGGCCGGGAATCCTTCACATTGTGTGGGACCTGATCAGATAGAGAAGCTGCTTCTCGGATATACTTCATCTGCATTTCTTAGGGTGGTGCCATCCGTTGTCAAAGACGGGCAGGTGGTAAGCAGCTCTCTGATACGCAGATGTCTCCTAACAGGTGATCTTGTCAAAGCGGCAAGTTTGCTTGGCAGAGCGTATAGTCTTGACCTCAGAGATGCAGGTACGAGTCAAAAACGCCTGTTTGATGTCCGCACTCTTGGACTTCTTCTTCCCAAAGAAGGAGAGTACATGGTGGAAGCGACAGCAGACGGAAAGAGCGTAAAAGCAAAAGCCGTCGTTTCAGAGAGCTGTCTGGCTCTGGAGCTGCCTGTGCGGATGAATCCAGATAGGATTACATTCCTAGGAGAGTAACAGATGGTTACCAAGGAAACAAAGCAGGAGCTCATCACAAAGTTCGGTGGTGACGAGAAGAACACAGGTTCTACAGAAGTTCAGATTGCACTTCTTACAGCTAGAATCAACGATCTGCAGAGACACTTCAAGGAGAATCCGAAGGATCACGCATCCAACAGAGGACTTCTGAAGATGGTCGGACAGAGAAGAAGACTTCTCAAGTACCTCAAGAACACAGATATTGAAAAGTATCGTGCTCTGATTGCTGAGCTCGGCCTCAGAAAGTAATCGAAGTACGCTTGGGGCTCCGGGAAACCGGAGCCTTTAATGCGTCTGGACAACAAAGTCGCAAGTTTTGGACCACGACAAATCCAGCGGCATGGAACTTGTTGTGGCAAAATGAGATAAGAACAAAAAAAGAAAGAAAAGAAAGAAAAAGGAAGATTAATGTCAGAAGTAAAGAAAGTTTCAGTTCAGCTTGGTGACGATTATCTCGTATTCGAGACAGGAAAGATTGCCAAGCAGGCAAACGGAGCCGTTTATGCACATTATGCAGGCTCTGCAGTCATTGCCACAGTATGTTGCGGGGATGCCCCGTCACAGCCGCTTGATTATGTTCCAGTATCAGTCGAGTACAACGAGAAGTACTATGCCGCCGGAAAGATTCCTGGAGGTTTCCTCAAGAGGGAAGCAAAACCAAAGGACAAGGAGATCCTTGTCAGCCGTCTCATCGACAGACCTATGAGGCCTCTGTTCGATAAGGCATTCAGCCGTGAGATTCAGATTGTTCCGACAGTTGTCTCAACTGACCAGATCAATACACCGGACATCATCGCCATCAACGCAGCCAGCGCCGCAGTCACAATTTCAGACATTCCGTTCAACGGACCAATTGCCGGCGTAAGAGTCGCACTTGTTGACGGCAAGTATGTCATCAACCCGACCTTCAAGCAGATTGAGGAAGCCGACCTTGACATTGTCGTGGCCGGAACCCGCGAGGGAATCACAATGGTCGAAGGTGGTGCACACGAGGTTTCAGAGCAGAACATGCTCGATGCCATTGCTGCAGCACAGCCTGTCATCACAAAGCTTTGTGATGCACAGCTTGAGCTGAGAAAGCTTGCAGGAAAGGAGAAGCTTCCTGTCCTGGAGATCAATGAGGACCTCTCATGGCTCGAGCCGATCCGTGAGTATGCTTATCCTCTTGTAAAGAAGGCTTCATTCGGAAGTTCAAAGTTTGCCCGCCACGATGCTCTGAAGCAGGTTCAGGTGGAGACAAAAGAGAAGTTTGCAGATGTGATTGCCGAGCATGAGGACGGATCAGAGCAGATTGCCAAGCTCTTTGATGATCTTGCTTATGAGATTCTCAGAGCCAGCATCCTCAACGACGGAAAGAGAGTCGACGGAAGAGGTGTCAAGGAGATCAGACCCATTACATGTGAGGCATCTGTTCTTGCCAGAACACACGGAAGCGCACTCTTTACCAGAGGCGAGACACAGTCACTTGCTATAACAACACTCGGAACTGTTCAGGATGAGCAGCTCTTTGATGATATCGACGGAGACAAGAATTACAGCAACTTCATGCTGCACTACAATTTCCCGCCGTATTCAGTAGGTGAGACAGGTCGTCTTACAACTGGAAGAAGAGAGATCGGTCACGGTCACCTTGCACAGAGAGCCCTTCAGGCCGTTGTTCCTGCCAAGGACGAGTTCCCGTACACAGTCAGAGTGGTCAGCGAGATCATGGAATCCAACGGATCTTCATCAATGGCCAGTGTCTGCGGCGGATGTCTTTCATTGATGGATGCAGGAGTTCCTATCTCAAAGCCTGTCGCAGGTATTGCAATGGGACTTATCACCGAGGGTGCTGATTACAGCAGATACCAGATTCTTTCCGATATCCTCGGAGAAGAGGACCACCTCGGAGACATGGACTTCAAGGTAGCAGGTACCCGTGACGGAATCACAGCATTCCAGATGGATATCAAGATTGCAGGTGTCACTCCTGAGATGGACGTTTCCACATCCTGGGCATCATGGAGCAGACTCTCGCAGCTCCCAGACCTGAGGTCAACCAGTACGCTCCTAAGATCCTTTCAACAAAGGTTGCTGAGGATAAGATCGGTGCTGTCATCGGAACAGGAGGAAAGACCATCAAGGGCATTGCCCAGGCAACAGGTGCCGAGGTCAATATCGATGACGACGGAACCGTGACAATCTACGGAAAGAACACAGCCTGCGCACAGGCCGCTCTGGAAATGGTCAAGGCCATCATCGAGGAGCCTGAGGTAGGTAAGGTCTATCAGGGAACTGTCAAGAGAATCATGGACTTCGGCGCATTCGTCGAGATTCTCCCGGGCAAGGAAGGCCTCTGCCACATCTCCAAGCTCGCAAGAACCAGAGTCGAGAACGTCTCTGATGTCCTTGAAGTCGGTCAGGTCATTCCTGTCAAGCTCATTGAGATCGACCGCACAGGCGGAAGACTCAGCCTTTCATATATCGATGCCATTGATCCGGACGGAGAGACCAAGGCTCCCGCAAGAAAGCCTTTCAATGACAGAGACAGAAAGCCACGTAAGCCTTTTGGCGGTCATGACAGAAAACCAAGGACTGAGAGAAGTGAAGACTGATAAGGTTGAAATCAAAGTTCAATTAAGTGACGGAGCCAGACTTCCTGTCTACGGCTCCGACCAGGCAGCAGGCGCAGATATCTGCGCCTGCCTTGGTATTGGCAACACAATGACACTTGAGCCTCATAAATGGGCCCTGGTTCCAACCGGATTGAAAATTGCTCTTCCAAAGGGTTTTGAGGCTCAGATCCGTCCAAGGTCAGGCCTTGCGGCCAAGGCCGGCATTACTGTGCTGAACACACCAGGTACAGTCGATTCAGACTACAGAGGTGAGGTTAAGGTAATTCTTATCAACCATTCGGATGTTCCGTTTATCATCAACGACGGTGACCGTATCGCCCAGATGGTCATAGCAAAGCATGAGACAGCCTCTTTTTCTGTTGTACAGTCTCTTGATGAGACACAAAGAGGCGAGGGCGGCTTTGGTTCTACAGGTGTGAGATCCAAGTAGTCTTGATAGACATACCTGGGTATGTAATACTTTTACAAAACAGTTGTTATAATTGTAGGAGATTGGGAAAGCATATGAAATAGGCATTATGCGTATTATTATTGGCTGTTTTGTGTGTATCACTTTTCGTTTCATGTGAAAGTGATGTCAAAAAAGGTCCTTTCCGTGTCGGAACAGAGCGTTATGAGTCTCTCCTTGATGCAGTAAAGGCCGCTTCAGACGGAGATACCATCTACCTGGAAGAGGATGCTTCAACCAAGGGTTACATCATTTCCAAGGATATTACCTTGGATCTTCAGAAGCACACTCTTACTTTGGCCGACAGTAAAAGCGGTATTATTATTTTCAGAAACAAGACTCTGATTCTGGTCGGTAGCGGAAATATTGTTGCAGGCGCAGGCTTTACAGGCAGACATCTCATTCATGCTTTAGGAACTGTGAAACTGCTTAATACGAATGTATATGCACAAGGTTATGAGACAGGAGCCCTCAGTGCATCATCAGGTTCCATTGTTATTTTCGAATCATCTCACATTCTGGCTGATGAAGGACAGCAGGCAATCTATCTCAGCGGTGATTCCTATTGCTATATCAATACATTTGGCATGATAGAGGGTACAGTCAAAACTGAAGGCGGTTCAGTAGTTGACTTCAGAAATGCCAACCTTAGTACAGAAAAGCTGAAATTTGATTATGAATCTTCTAAATATAATTCGGTTAAGGCCATAAGAGTCAGCACAATGCTCTATGAAGAGTATGAAGGTTCATTCAATGCTGTTGAGGAGGCCGAACGTTTGAATTATGACCATGAGGCTGGAGTAGTCTTCTACGACAAGGGAAATAATGATGACGGATGGAGATACATGATGGCAGCTAATGTTGATATGCATATCAGAGCTGATAATCTTTTGACAGCAGACCCATCAGATAAATGCGGCGCTTGGTTTTGTGATAGACTTACATTAACCACTAATAAAGGTACCTATGATGACTGGTTCCTTCCTTCAATCGGTGAGTTGCAGCTAATGTATGAAAATCTCCGTACAAATTACATAGGAGCCTTAGATGCGGAATTCTATTCCAGTTCGACTGAATATGATTATGATTATGAGGAATTAAATAACGCTTGTACTCTTTACTTCAACAGTCCTTATAAAGGTCAGCTGCATGTAGTAGACAGGGTAAACTGCTATTGCCCTGTACGTCCTGTCAGAAGATTTTCTGATCCTGTTTAATAGAGATTGGGGAAGCAAATGAAAAAAGCATTTTATGTATTATTGTTGATTGTTTTGTGTATATCACTTTTCGTTTCATGTGAAAGTGATGTCAAAAAAGGTCCTTTCCGTGTCGGAAGAGGCCGCTATGACTCTCTTACAAAAGCTGTAACTGCCGCTTCTGACGGCGGAACCATCTATTTGGAAGAGGATGCTGAAACCAAAGGTTGCATCATTTCCAAGAATATAACATTGGATCTTCAGGAAAATACACTGACTCTGAATGACAGTAGGAGCGGAATCTTTGTTTTCAGAGATACGACTTTGATTCTGGACGGAAGCGGATATCTGACTGCAGGTGATAATTTTACCGGCAAGCACCTTATCCAGGCATCAGGAAACTTGAAGATTCTGAATGCAAATGTTTCAGCTCAGGGACATGAAACAGGAGCCATCCGTGCAACATCAGGTTCCGTTACCATCTTCGGAGCATCGCATATCCTTGCAGATGAAGGACAGGAAGTAATCCATTTAAGCGGTAGTTCATATTGCTACATTTATACTGAAGGCAAATTAGAGGGAACAATCAAAACAGCAGACACTTCTGTGATAGAGTTTGTAAATGCCGATCTCAGTACAAAGAAGCTTAAATTTGACTATTCATCTTCTACTCACAGTCCTATTAAAGCCATAAGAGTAAGCACATTGCTCTATGAGGAGTGTGAAGATACCTTTGAGATTGTTAAAGAAGCCAATGATCTTCTTGCGTATGACCATGATGCCGGAATTGTCTTCTATGATACGGGCAGTGATGATGGCGAATGGAGATACCTTATGGCAGCTAATTTTGATTTGAGGATCCGAGCTGATGGTGAACCAAGTGTTAATCCCAATGATCCGGGCTATTACGATGGAAGGTCTACTTTCAATTTCGGCCATATCGGTACGGATTATGGAACACTTACAGAAATCGGAGACGGTCTTCATAACACAGAGCTTTTGGCTGCAGACCCCTCGGATCAATGCGGCGCATGGTTTTGTGACAGGCTTGTATTGACTACTAAAAAGGGCACCTATGATGACTGGTTCCTTCCTTCTATTATGGAATTGCTTTGCATGTTCGATCTTCTCCATTTGCATGGAACAGGAGGTTTCGGGCAGGAAGTCTATTTATCTTCGTCTGAGACAAATGATGTTAGTTACGATACTGCCGGAGCTCTTTATTTTAACGGGATGGATCAAGGAGACTTGGCAGCACCAAATAGGGAAGCTGAGTACTTGCCCGTACGTCCTGTCAGAAGATTTAAGTAACTTTAATATAGTGCCGGATTATTCTCCGGCACTGTCTTAGATTATAGGGATGTGATATAATCCCATTCTATGAAAAGAAGAGGAAATTACTGGCTTTTGTATGCTTATGTCGGAAAGGAATATATTCTTTCCTTCATAGTCGCCTTCCTCTTCTTTTTCTTTATCTTCTTCGTCAATCAGATACTGGTTCTTGCTCAGAGGATTCTTCTTAAGAACGTGCGCATCATGGATGTGATCATGCTTGTGATTTTCTCCATTCCGCAGTTTCTGATGTACACCATGCCTTTCAGCTCTCTGGCATCGGCCAGCATGGTGATAGGAAACCTGTCATCTCAGAATGAGATTCTGGCTCTGCGTTCAAGTGGTGTCCACGTTAAGAACATATTCCTTCCCATACTTGTGATATCACTGTTTCTTTCAGCTTCCACACTTCTGATTGCAGACAGGATGATTCCGTACACCACCGAGCGATACAAGGAAAAGTATGCCCAGATTCTACAGAGCGTTCCGACACTTGAGCTTAAGAGCTACAGCTCCACAAGATTCGGCCGGCGGGTTATCTCAAACGGAGTGGTGGAGGGCAATGTCATAAACGACGTTCTTGTCTTTGATGATTCAAACAGCCGGGACAGCCGGGTGATATCGGCAACAAGCGGAAAGATAACTCTTTTGGACATAAACAGATTCCTGTACAGACTGGATCTTGAGAATCCTCAGATTCTGATTACAAACTCATCAGCTTTGGATGACTATTCGCTTGCAAAGGCATCTTCTATGTCACTGTATCTGGATCTCAGTTCAAATGCATCCGGCCTTGTGAGCATCACACCGTCTCAGATGTCCATAAGCCAGCTTAAGCAGGCAGTTTCGGAAAAATATGAAGATCAGATTACAATTCAGAATCAATGGCGGCACGGAGTAAGCTCGGATGCCTCAAAGCTTGCCGTAACGCTTTCGGAGCTTGAGAGAGGGTTGTCATTTGATGTAAGTTCTGCCTTTAATAATGCTGAAAACTATAGAGATAGCATAAAATCAAGTGATTTCAGCTTCTATTACCAGTATTACAGAAGCGAGCTTCAGAAGAAGGTGGCTCTGTCTTTGGCCTGTACCTTCCTTGTATTCATGGCGTTTCCTATTTCGTTTTTCAGAGTAAAGAGCGGCCGTCTCATAGGATTCGGTATTTCGATGTTCATCGCCGTTGCATACTGGTTCTTCCTTTATTACATGCACGTCAGGGCAATATCAACGCCTCTTCATCCGGCGCTTTTCATCTGGATGCCTAATCTTGTGGTCTTTGTGACAGGATTCTGTCTGCTTCTGAGGGTCAGAAAATGAGCATGAGGGTTCTTAGGCGATACACGATAATGTCTGTTCTCAAGATTGCTCTGGCAACGGCACTTCTGGCCAGTCTCATTTTGATGGGAGTGGACCTTTTTGCAAACCTTGACTCCTATATGAGCCACAATGTGAGCTTTCTGAAATCAATGTCAATAACGGCTTTGTACTTTCCGTCAGCGTTTCTTCTGGCAATAGGGCCATCATTTCTGTTTGCGGTGTCATTTCATCTTTCATCCATGCATTCAAGCAACGAAATTCTTGTTGTTCTTGATTCAGGAGTAAGTATCTCCCGTCTTGTCCTTCCCATTATTGTTATGGGTTTTCTGGTTTCTGCTTTCCATTTTGCACTTAATGAAACTGTTGCAATTCCTCTTTCAAATCAGAAGAAGGTTGTCACGGAGAATATCACAAACTCTTCTTCAAACGGAAACAACCAGAATGTGGCCTTAAGCGACATGCAAAGCGGCTACATGGTCTATGCAGGTCTTTATTCTGATTCCGAGCAGGCTCTGTATGATGTGACGCTTATTCAGAATGATGAGCTATCGCATCTGGAAAGCAGAACCGATGCCTACAAGGCTGTCTATAATCCTTCAAAGAGGACTTGGACATTCCAGGACGCCTATATTTATTATCCGAATCAAAACGGAGGAGTCAGGGTTGATTACATTGATTCACTTGAAAGCCCTGTTCTGAAACTTGAGCCCCAGCTTTTCAGGGATATCTCAAATGAAATCTCAAGCATGTCACTTAGGCTTGCGAGATCCTATCTTATGAGGATGAAAGGCCTGAACCCTGAAGGCTATGCAAGTCTTGCCACCGAGTATTATGAACGCATTTTAGGCTGTTTGACACCTCTTGTGATGATAATTATCGCCTGCAGCATAACATACAGATTTAAGAAGAACGTCCTGTTCTTCTCACTTGTAGGGTCAATTTGCATTGCGGTAGTCTATTACGTCGTACGCATGATCACCATAATGATGGCAGACCAGGGCATCATCGCACCGATACTGGGAACTCTTATTCCATTTGCCGCCGTTATCGTGGTATCATCCGGCTTGAGAGCCTTTCTGACAAGGCAATGAGGACTTCATGGAAAACGGAATCTACACACTTCACCATCAGGACAAACACTGCAAGGCAAGAACAGGGGAGATAAGGCTCCCTCACGGAGTTGTCAAGACTCCCGCCTTCATGCCCGTAGGCACAAACGGCACGGTGAAGGGCATCTACCATGATGATGTGGCTAAAATCGGCTACAACCTGATTCTGGGAAACACCTATCATCTTTATCTCAGACCGGGTGTCGAGGTTTTAAAGACCTTCGACGGCCTTCATAAGTTCAGCCATTGGAACGGCAACATCCTCACCGACAGCGGCGGCTTTCAGGTATTCTCATTAAGCCAGCTCAGGCGTATTCACGAAGAAGGTGTCAAATTCCAAAGCCATATCGATGGCTCAAGGCACATCTTTACCCCCGAAAAGGTCGTTGATATCCAGCAGGTCATAGGTTCGGACATTGCCATGATGCTTGATGTGTGCTCGGCCCCCGGAATCTCCTGGCGCGAGACGTTAAATGCCATGGACATCACCCATCTTTGGGCTGAGCGTGCCATAGTGCGCCGTGACAGCCTTCTAGACAGAACAGGTCGAGCATTCCGTGGAAATCTGTTCGGCATAGTGCAGGGCGGATTCTATGAAGATCTGAGAATCAAAAGCGCTCGGACTATAAGCCAGATGGATTTTCCGGGAATTGCAATCGGAGGTCTGTCGGTTGGAGAGCCCAAAGAGGATTTTTGCAGATTCCTGGCTCTTACGGCTGATAACATCACAGATAAAAAGCCCCGCTATGTCATGGGAATAGGGACACCTGACTACATCCTTGAGGCTATGGAAAACGGTATAGACCTGTTTGACTGCGTTCTTGCCACAAGGACGGCCAGAAACGGTAGCGTCTTCACAGATGACGGAATGCTGACACTTTCAAGGTCCTTCAACGAGTTTGACCACGGACCTATTTCAGAAGGCTGCACATGCCGCGCATGCACAGAGTATTCTCTTTCATACCTTCGCCATATGTTCAAGTGCAACGAAATGCTGGGCGGAATGCTAGCCACCGAGCATAACCTCACATATCTATACAACCTTGTCCTGAAGGCCAGAAAAGCCATAGAGGAAGACCGCTTTGTTTCATTCAAGAAAGACTATCTTGAACGCTTTTATGCTAACGGCGGACGCTGCGTGAGGTAAACATGAGATTTCCTTATCACGGGGCGGGAATAGCCTTGGTTCTGGA
>ONWV01000076.1 GCA_900321635.1 uncultured Spirochaetaceae bacterium
TCTCTGACCAGATGACCATGTCGGGGTTGTACAAAATGGCCTCAAGACTCATCTTCTGAAGGTTGATGAAGTTTCTCTTGTATGTCTCGTATCCGCCCTTCCATGAGTCGGCGTTGTGCTGGACGGTTGCAACCTCGAAGGACTTGTCCTCCTTCACGTTACTCCAATGCGAGTACGTAATAATTCCGTAGACAATCTGGCCAAGAAGCAGAACCGCAAATGCGATTACCGAAATCTTATGAAGCAGAATGTACTGCCAAAGACCTTCCGAATGCTCTGTTCGTGTCTTGCTGAAATGGTCACAGGCCCAGTTTCCCAAAAACGCCTGCGGAAGAACCAGCATGAAAGTCAGGCCCCAGATTCCGAAAAGGTCTGCAACCTGGATCAGAATCTTATATCCGTGAAGAGCATAGGCAATGGATCCGTACGGATAGCCTGCGAACCAGCCCTGCGAGATATATGCATAAGCGACCCAGATTATGGCCTGAAGAACGTGCACCAGAGAGCCTTTCAGGATATCAGAAAACCATTCGTCCATAGCCTTCAGGGCAAAGAACAGAAGAAGCATCTCTGCGCCCTTGATGATTGTGACAATTAAAATGGCGAACGGATGGAATGTTGTGAGCCAGTAATTGAATATAGCGTAGTAAACAAACCCGTAAAGAAAGCCGTAGGCTCCTACGAGCTTCCAAGAGGTGTTCCTGATGACGGCGAAAACCGGAATCAGGACAAAGAACGCAAGAAAGCCGAATCCGTTCTTCGAAAGGAAGCTCGGATGGGCCATTGCAAAAAAGAATGCTGAGGCTAACAACAGAACAACCTCAGAACAAACCGTCCTGAGGTTGCGTCTGCGTAAAACCTTATCGTTTACGCTGAATAATCTGTTCATAGAATCGTTCTAATCAATTCTCCTGACGAAGGTTCCAGACCAGATCCTTAAGCTCCTTACCAGGGCGGAAGACTGCAACACCGTGGGTGTCAACAGCAACCAGATCTCCGGTCTTCGGGTTGCGGGCCTTCTCTCTGCCCTTGCGTGTTCTGACCTCAAATGTGCCGAAACCGCGGAGCTCGATGACCTTCTCGTCCTTGAGACCGTCTTTGACTTCCTCGAAGAACTCATCAACAATCTGATGGATGTCGTTTCTGTTTATCCCCAGCTTGTCATGGAGATGCTCGATGATAACTGCTTTAGTAAGTTTTGTCTTCTCCATAATGTCTCACCCCAATTATGCCATCTTATTGAACTTGATGTTCATTCTTGATTTCTTTCTGTCTGATGTGTTGTGATGAATTGTACCCTTGTTGACGGCTGAATCCATGAGCTTGAATGAAAGCTTCATTGCCTTCTCGGCTGCTTCCTTGTCTCCGGCCTCAACTGCTGCATCAAAAGCCTTGATAGCTGTGCGGAACTCACTCTTTGTTGCACGGTTTCTAAGCCTTCTGGTCTTATTCTCACGATCTCTCTTGTCTGCAGAACGATTCACTGTAACCTCCAAATATCTTATGCAAGATAAACAATTTACTTTAAGAAAAGCGCCACCTCTCGGGAGGGGCAACGCAAAGAAACATATCACAGACCTTAAAATAGGTCAATACAAGACTTTAACTCAGTTGGATAAAAATTCTTCCTGATATTGCTGTGATACTTCCCAACGACCCTTCTCATGGTTGAAATACAGTTCGCTTCTGGGAATGGTGAACTGTCTTCCCTCCGATCCGGACACCGTCATCTTATGTGACAGGATGTTGATCTCCGTGACCTTGAACAGATCCTGACCGAGCTTGATTCTGCTTCCTTCGGCAGGATATGCCTGTTTTTCCTCAAGGTAGAAATCATATTCATAGCTCAAGCAGCACAGAAGTCTTCCGCACGGACCCGAGATTTTCATCGAGTTCAGAGAAAGGTTCTGCTCCTTGGCCATCTTGATTGTCACAGGCTTGAGCTTGTCAGAGACACAATGGCAGCAGAAATCCCTTCCGCAAACCGCAAGGCCGCCAAGAACTCTGGACTCGTCTCTGACTCCGATCTGACGAAGCTCGATTCTCATCCTGAATACGGAAACAAGGTCCTTGACCAGGTTTCTGAAGTCGACTCTGTCTTCTGCCGTGAAGAAGAACAGGACCTTGGGCTCGCTTAAAAGGAAGTGAGCCGTAACAAGCTTCATATCAAGATTGTGCTTGGCAATCTTTTCTCTGCAGATCTTGATGGCTTCTTTTTCTTCTTCCTTGTTCTCGCTGTAGCGGCGGATCTCATCCGGGGTTGCCATATGGCTGATCCAAAGAGCATCACCGTCCACCTCGACAAGCTCAGGTTCCTTGTAGGCCTGGTCCCAGACTCCGGACTCATCGGTCTCGGCTTCGTCGGGAACAATATTCTTTTCACTGTCGCTTCTGATTTCGAACTCGGGAAGCGGTCCCATGTCCGTCACGTGGCCGTCGACCTCGATGATCACATCACCGTCCTCGATGCTTCCCATGGCAGCCAGGCGCTGGTCATCCTCCTCCGTGCGGGGTGTGGGGCCGAAATGGCATGCACCAAGGCATGCTTTGCAGCCGGGTCTGTACGTCTCTTCCTGCCCAAGCCCTGCGGCCGAGCCCACAACGATACCCATGTCCTGGCCATATCTGGTAGGAGCCACTACGTATGTTCCGGGATAGAAGACGCTCTCTGCGGCGCAGACAATCAAATCATTGCTGCTGGGAATCTTCACCAAGTAGAGGTATGCCTTCTGAATCTGCTCAGTCTTTCTGCTTTCTCTTTCTTTTGCCATGTGCGCCTCATGCCTCCGCATTCTTGAGAAGCTTCTCCCAGTCCTTGACTATGCTGCGGTCCTTGAAGTAGTCGATTCTCATGGCCGCTTGTACACGTGAAAGAGTTGCATTGGTCTTCTCTCTGGCCTTCTGTGTTCCTGCAAGCAGAATGTCATAGACAGCGTCGATATCCGAAGCCCACTTTGCTCTTTCAGCTCTGATCGGGGCCAAGGTTTCCTCAAGTACGCTGATAAGGAACTTCTTGCAGGTTCCGTCACCAAGACCTCCGCGTCTGTAGTGATCCTTAAGCTCCTCCAGATTGGCATACTCGGGAAGGAATTCTTTAAAGTGGTCATCGGTGCAGAATGCATCAAGGTATGTGAAAACCACATTGCCTTCTGTGTGTCCCGGATCTTCGATTCTGAGATGTGTCGGGTCTGTGAACATCTTTCCGTTGACCTGTTTCTTGACTGTCTTGGGGTCATCGGAAAGATAGATGCAGTTGCCCAAGGACTTACTCATCTTGGCCTTTCCGTCCACTCCGGGAAGACGGCGCTGCATGATGTTCTCGGGAATCATTGCCTTTGGCAGGACCAGAGTCTCGCCATATGTTCTGTTGAACTTCTCCACAATCTCCCTTGTCTGCTCAATCATGGGAAGCTGGTCCTCTCCTACAGGAACAACGGTGGCATCAAATGCCGTAATGTCAGCAGCCTGGGACACAGGGTATGCGAAGAATCCTGCAGGAAGGCCCTCATCCGCAAAGCCACGCATCTGAATTTCCGCCTTGACGGTCGGGTTTCTGGAAAGCCTTGCCGTGGAGACCAGGTTCATATAATAAAAGGTAAGCGCATGAAGTGCAGGCAGAGCGGACTGCACGCAGATTGTGGTCTTGGCCGGGTCAATTCCCACCGAAAGGTAGTCCAGAACAACATTGATTATGTTGTCTCTGATCTTTCCCGGGTTGTCCGCATTGTCGGTCAGCGCCTGGTCATCTGCAATCAGAATATTTATCTCGTCGAACTTGCCTGAATTCTGAAGCTCCACGCGGCGCCTGAGAGAACCGACATAGTGTCCGAGATGAAGACGTCCTGTGGGACGGTCTCCAGTAAGAATTATCTGTTTCTGGGTATTATCCATGGAAGTTAGCTCCTTTCTTTTTATCCTACTGAAAGATGGGCATCAAAGGCAAGTCAACACGTGGGCTCGTAAACAATCCGCGCATCCACCGCAGTATTGCCGTCACTGGTTATCCTAAAGTCCATTGTATGGTCATCTACATCCTTTTTATAGACCTCAAGGCCATGGCCTTCGAAGCACTCGTGCCTGTACTGAATCTCAAAGTCCGAAACAGTGTTCTTTTCGAAGAAGTCCTTATTCAGTGCATTTACTATGTACCTCACGTAGGCAACATTGTTGACGTGATTGCTGAAGTCAATGTCTGTGAGCCTGAAACTGTCGCTGTAAACCAGATTGCTTTTGTCAAACTCTTCCTTCAGCCGGAAGAACCTCATCAAAAAAGCTTCGTTTTCCACCTCCATGTCCTTGGGGTATGAGATTGTCTCGATTCTGCGCGGCTCACGCTTTGTTGCGTCTATCACACAAAGCTCCTGCCTTGCAATGAAGCTCGGATCTTCACTTCCTTGCTTCTTAAAGACGCTTTCTATCTCCGTGCTGAACCCCCTGCTTTTGAGTGTATAGCTTCTTGCATCCACTGTATCGCCCCACTTCGGAGCGCTGTAAAAATGCAGTCTTGTCTTTGCAAGGACCCATAGGGCATCATTTCTGGTCTTGACAGTCAGATTGTCACTTTCGATGCTTCTGAAGTAGTCAGTGTTCATCTCCTGAGCTATCAGAACCGCATCCACAAGGCTGAGATTCAGCCATCTGTCGCATCTTGAATATGATATGTCAAAGCTTTTTCTAAAATCGTATTTCATGGTAGACCTTTCAATTAACCGATACCTGGCAGATTCTACCCCATTTGCCCTGATGTGCAAAGCATGTCAGCAAAGTCCCATGGAGCCTATAGACAAAAGTTTTCATTCAGATACTAGACAGATTTCTCAAATCGTGCATAATGGTAATGCAATGCACGGCTAACTCAGCGGGAGAGTGCCACCTTGACGTGGTGGAGGTCGAGGGTTCAAACCCCCCGCCGTGTAAACGGAAAGGCAGTCCAAACGGACTGCCTTTTCTGTTTAATCGGCACAATGGGGGTTTGAAGCTTGGCGGTAGGAGGACGCAGGTGCATTGCGTCCGAAGCCAAGCCGGCCCGGAAGGCGGACTTCAGGTAGCCGGAGGGCAACCCCCGCCTTTACTAGATAAAGCAGCTTCGAAAGAGGCTGCTTTTTTCGTTTAGGCATTGATGGGGGTTTGAAACGGAGCGTCAGGCAGAGCCTCCTGCGGAGGGTCTGCAGCTAATCGAGCCCCCCTGTCCCAGGCCCTGATTTTCACCTTTAACAGCAAAAACTGATTCAACCCCCTGTTTTTTCTGTTTTTTCAAAGAACAAAAACAGCAAAATCTAAAGAAAAGTCGGTTTTTTCTGTCAGAGCCTCTTAAGAGACGCCGATTTAACAGCAAAAACACGGCTTTCATGCATTTCCTGCTGTTGCTCTGACAGCAAAAATCAGG
>ONWV01000074.1 GCA_900321635.1 uncultured Spirochaetaceae bacterium
CACCTTCTCAGATGCACATATAACTATGCCCGCTTTTCTCAGACAGACCCTGTTAAGGCTTTCAGGCTCAGTACAATCAATCCGATTAGGAAATACAACCTTGACCCGGATAGGGCCATCCTCAAAGTCGGGAAGAAGGCAGAGTTCATAGCTTTTACAGACTCAGGCAAAGGATATGACCTTAAGGCGGTCTTCGCAGACGGAGAGAGTATAGTATAAGCAGAGGAATCAAGCCTTGGACAGAGCGCTCTTTATCGAAAGTAAGGTTCCTCATCGTGTTTTGAAAGAGGAGATTCTGCGCCGTCTGCATCTCGGAGAGGTGGAAGAGGATAATCTGAATAACCTCGTAATTCTCAGTGTCAAGCTTCAGACTCTCGGAGTCTCTCAACAGAGCCTTCTTCTTTCCGTGGAGAAGTACGACTGTCATCAGATAGGTCTTGTTGCAAAGAAGAAGGCTCTGCTGCTTCTTGGCCTTGAGCATGATCTGGGCGTCAGCCTTGATGACGACAGTGCAGTTGGGGCTGTGACTGTAAATGATTTGTGCGACATTCTTCTGAGACAGATCAGAAAGGAGAATTGCCGTGTCTGACAACCTGAGATCAGATTTTCCCTTTTTCTCAAACAATCCTGCTCTGGTTTACCTGGACAATGCGGCCACAACCCAAAAAGTACAGTGTGTCATCGATGCCATGGTAGACCACATGACTAAGGATAATTCAAACATAGGACGCTCGCTTTATCCTCTTTCATCGAATGCCGAAAAGAAGGTGGAAGATGCAAGACTTACCGCAGCCCGGTTCATAAACGCCTCTAAAGAGGAAATCATATTCACAAAAGGAAGCACCGAGGCTCTGAATATTGTCTCTTCCTCCGTGTGTGCCGAGAACGCTGATAAGGGTAAGAATGTTGTAATTTCTGTATTAGAGCATTCGTCAAACTATGCTCCATGGCTCAGAGATTGCAAAAAACACAATCTGATTCTGCGTATTGCGGAAAATGAAGACGATCTTATAAGTTTCATTGATGAGAACACAGCCATAGTGTCTGTAACAGGGATGTCCAATGTGACAGGATTCATGCCTGACATCGGAAGAATCTGCGGCTATGCCAAACAAAAAGGGGCTCTTTCCTGCATAGACGCCTCCCAGCTTGCAGCACACAGAAGCATAGATGTGAAGGACATAGGTTGCGATTATCTTTGCTTTTCATCCCATAAGCTTTACGGACCTGAAGGAGTGGGAGTTCTGTATTCAAAACAACAAGACATGTCCCATCTTGTCCCGTTATGCCTCGGAGGCGGTGCTGTTGATTCCTCCTACTGCACAAAAGAAGGCCATCCGGGCTTTGAGGCAGGGACCCAGAACATTGCATCAATCATTGGTTTTGAACGGGCACTAAAATACCTAATTAGGAATTATAACCATATTAAAGATACTGAAAACGAGCTTTCACGCTATCTTTATAGGAAAATGTCAGAACTGAAAGGCTTCTCTCTTGTCTGCTCAGAGCCATCGCTGATTTGCTCGTTCACATCATCCTTTCTTTCAAGTCATGACCTTGGTGTTCTATTGGGAAACAAGGGAATCTGCGTCCGGACAGGGTCCTGCTGTGCCCACAGTCTTGTTAGAAAGATCTCTGAAGGCGGAATCTGCAGGGTCTCTCTTTCCTTCTACAACACAAAAGATGATATTGATGCCTTGATTTCACAGCTTGAAGAAGCTCAGAAGCGTTATGGAGGCAGTCTTTGAGTACTATCAGGGAAATTGAAGACCGCCATATCAGCATTCTCTCAGAGCTCGATGAGCTTGGTCAGTTTGATTATCTGATAGACCTGGGTGTGAAGGAAGGCAGGGACAGTGCTGTTGAGAAGCCTTGTTTCAGAATAGAGGGATGTAAGACAAACATCTGGCTGAAAGCGGAGCAAAATGTCATAAGAGCCTCTTCTGATTCACTTGTTGTGCTGGGTCTTCTTTCTATCATCAGACAGATGTATCTGGGCAGAAGCAGAAGTGAAATCGAATCAAATCCCATAAGATTTCTTTCCTCTGTTTCCGAACATGTGGTGTATTCTGAAATAAGAGAGAACGGAATAAAAAAAGTCTACGCCAAAATCATTTCGGAGGACTTCAGATGAAATACGCTATGGATGTGAAGGTCAACCTCAGACCTGTTTTCAGCAATCTGGTTCATACTGACTGGTGGGAGGGCCCGTGCAGGGTCGGAATCTTCGAGGAGAACAATCCCGCCGTTGAGCGCAGGGCCGGAAAAGAGCAGTTCAAGATCTGGTACGATGAGCTTAAAGCAAACATCGACAGCACTCGTTGCAATCTGATGGAGCCTGTTTACATCGAGTTCGATGAAAGCTTTGTGGTCAGGGACTCTGAGTTTGAGAAGCTTCTTCCTGAGAACCATCTGGTGGATATCTATCTGATTACATATCGCGTCCCCGGTATAGAAAGGCTTGGAAAGCCTGTTTCGATGATCAATCTGGGTCCGACTCCGATAGACCTTGTCGGATACTACCGTGATATCGGTCTTGAAGCATACATGGCCCACGACTATCCGGAGTATAACGAACTTCTGAAGGACCTTCAGGTCAGAAAGGCTGTGGCAAACACAAAGATTCTTATTCTTTCCAACTGCGAACAGACTCCGGCATCCGTGAATACAAGTACATTCGACCTTACAGATTTGTTCAGACGCTATGGAATCAGAAACAACCGCGTTGACTTCAGACAGGTCTTCAAGTACATGGAGGACATTCAGATCGATGACAAGATCAGAGCTGAGGCAAAGGCACTGATCAAAGGCGCCGACAAGTGCGATCTGACTGAGGAATATGTCTGCAACGACTACAGGTATTTCCACGCAGTCCGTGCCATGATGGAGCAGTATGACTGCAATGCCTTCACAACAGCCTGCAAGGAGCTTTGCGCAAGCCGCATTCCGCAGAAGTACAAGATCACTCCATGTCTGACACACACCACAAACAAGGATGACCGCATCCCTTCGGCCTGTGAGGAAGACCTTGCGGTTCTTCTGGCAATGACGGTGATGATGTATCTGACTCGACAGAGCGTCTACATGGGAAATCCGGTTCTTGTCCTTGCCGGAAGCAAGACCATAGAACAGCTTGGAATGCCCAAGCTTCTGGAGCAGCCTGACAGGGTCTTTGACCGTGATGTCCTTGAGATCCATCACGCTGTACCTGTGACCCTGATGAGGGGCTTTGACAAAAAGCCGCAGAGCTACAGTCTCAGTCACTTCACCACACAGGGCTGGGGAACACACCTGCAGGTCAATATGGCGGAAGAGGAGGGCCAGGTCGTCACATTCGGACGATTCAACAGGCGCGGCACCAAGATGATGGTAGCCGTAGGACATACCATCGGATGTGAGTTCCGCCCTTATTACTGTTCTCCGGCAGTCTATTATGACGTGGAAGGCGGAGTGCGCGAGTTCCGCCATGCCCTTGCCGACGGAAGCTACGGCCATCATCAGGCCATTGTCTACGGCAACCATGTGAAGGAACTTCAGAGGCTGGGAAAGGTCATGGGATTTGAAGTGGAATATTTCCACTAAAAAGTTTAAATGGATGTTATAATGTAACATACACGACATGCCGTGAAACAACACTGAACAAAAGGCTGTACAACAGTCTGAAAAAAAGGAGAAGGAAAATGAAGAAACTTTTGACAGTTTTGCTCGTGCTCTGCGTCGTTATGACAGCAGTGTTCGCACAGGCTGCAGCTGAGACTGCAAAGTTCCCGACAAAGGACATCACACTCATCGTCCCATGGGGCGCCGGTGGATCTTCGGACCTTGTCGGAAGACGTGTAACAGATGAGATGGCAAAGATTTTCGGTGTCAATATCAGCGTCGTCAACACTCCTGGTGCAACAGGAACAGTTGGAATGACAGATTGTCTGCTCAAGCCGCATGATGGTTACACACTGATCGCAAACGCAACACCGCATACACACTATGTCAACGGTCTTGCAGATTGGTCACCGAAAGACTGGGACTTCCTTGCTGCATACTATGTACCTTGTGTCATCGCAGTTCAGAAGGACAGCAAGTACAAGACATTCAACGACCTCTATGAGGCACTGAAGTCAAATCCGGCCAACACAATCAAGAACAGCGTCGCCGGTATCGGATCATCCGGTTACAACGCAGTTATGGTTCTTTCCGCAACCGATAAGGTCATGGGTAAGGGACTCAACACTCCGTACGCCGGCGGTGCAGACGCAATCAAGGCTCTTCTTGCAGGAGAGGTTGATTTCACATCACAGCTTTCAAACGAGATGATCGACCTGCTCAGATCAGGCGACCTGGTAGCTCTTTGCTCACTGACTTCAGACGATCTGGTTCTTGACGGCGTCAAGGATCCTATTCCGTCAATCAAGAAATTCATCCCGGAACTCGAGAAGTCTCTGCCGATCGGAGATGCTTTCGGACTTATGTTCCCGGCAGACGTTCCTGATGCAACAAAGGCTATCCTCGAGGATGCATTCGTCAAGGCCTGTAAGACTGACAGCGTCAAGGCATTTGCTAACGAGAAGGGTATGGTTCTCCTCGGAGCCAACATCGCTGAGTCCAACAAGCTCAAAGACGATGCAGCTGTTGCAATCGGATATGTCCTCTGGGACCTCGGAATTGCAAAGCATTCACCGGCTGATAAGGGATATCAGAGACCGTAACAATTCGGCTTGTTTCAGGATGGTGCGGAAACCCCGCACCATCCTGCTATTTATGACTGTCGCAGGTATTTTCTATGAGTAATGAAGGAAAACCCACCAGACCGCAAACACGGTATGGCATTGATTTGATTGCCGGAGTCGTTACATTCGCGGTCTCTATCTACGTGATGATAAAAGCCATCACGTTCTGGAAAGAAGACTTTGTTGACGTCTTCTATTATTCCGCAGGACTGATGCCAATGATGATCGGCGCATGTCTTTTCATCTTCTCGGCCCTGTACATAAGAAGAACATTGAAAGAGCATCCTCTTAAGGAATGCCTTTTGGACATAAAGAATTTCAGCATTGAGTTCGTAAAGAGCAAAAATGTGCACAAGGCCCTTGTAGGTCTTGTTATTTTCTGGATCTATATCTTCCTCATGCTGGGCAAGATTCCGTTCTGGATTGCAACATTCGTGACTCTTTCGGCTCTATTGCTTTTCATCAACTGGGAGAAGTCAGTCAAGAAGATTGTAAAGCTTCTGCTTATTTCAGCAGGTGCAACTTTTGCAATCATTCTGGTCTTCCAGATCATATTCAAGGTTCCGATGCCATAAGGAGGGGAGAAGATGGATGCATTAAGATATATCGGAGAAGCATTTGCAATCGCTCTCACACCTTCCGGAATTCTTGCATTGGTCCTTTCGGTATTTACCGGACTGATTTTCGGAATGTTGCCTGGCCTCACATCCACAATGGCTGTAGCGCTTCTGACAGGTCTTACCTATAACTTCAGCGGACCTCTGGCAATTCTGTCACTTCTGGCCATCTACATCGGAGCAATCTCCGGAGGAAACCAGAGTGCCATTCTTCTGAACATACCGGGAACTCCGGCCTCGGCCGCAACGGCCATGGAAGGATATCCTCTGGCACTGAAGGGCAAAGCCGGTCTTACTATTTTCGTCGCAACAGGAGCTTCGTTCTTCGGAACTGTCATCAGTATTATCTGTGTCGCACTGTTCACACCGATTCTGACGAAGTTCGCCCTGAAGTTCATGAGCCACGAGATGTTCCTTCTGGCTTTGTTCGGAATTGTTATCTGCGGAAACCTGACAAGTAACGGTGACCCCAAGTAACGGTGACCCGCTTAAGGGTTGGATTTCAGGCTTCATCGGACTTCTGATGAGCCAGGTCGGAATGGATACGATTTATTCCTACAGACGATTCACCTATGGCAGCGTCAACCTTGCCGGCGGAATCTCTCTTCTGCCTGTCATGATCGGTCTTTTCGGATTCCCTGAAGTTGTTAAGGCATTCAGCGGAGCCAAGAAGGCTGCGATGCAGCAGAACAACAAGTACAGCATCAAGGAAGGTCTTGGAATTCTCAGACGCAACTGGTTCAACATCCTCAGGTCTGGAATTCTCGGAATGCTCATGGGGGCAATTCCTGGAGTCGGAGAGGATACAGGCGGATGGCTTTCATATTGGTCTGAGAAAAAGGTCTCCAAGACACCGGAGCTGTGGACTCATGGCTGTATCGACGGAGTTGTATCTGCTGAGACCGGAAACAACGCTGCCATCGGAGGAGCAATCATTCCTGTTCTCTCACTGGCTATTCCCGGATCCACTTCGGCTGCCGTTCTTCTTGCGGCATTCTGGATGCATGGCTACAGACCGGGACCGCTTTTGATGCAGGACACACCT
>ONWV01000071.1 GCA_900321635.1 uncultured Spirochaetaceae bacterium
TTGTTTACGTCTCGGTAGTTACCGACCACTTGGCACGGTTTCTGCTATTTTGCTGGTGTCCGGAAACGGGCAATGATAGCGAATAAAGGAGACGTGATATGAACGTATTTAAAAGAATCCACGACATTTTCAGTTCAAATGTGAACCATGCACTCGACAAGTTGGAGGATCCGGCAAAGATGATCCGCTACACAGTGGTGGAGATGGAAAACAGCCTCGCCAAGGCGAAGGACTCGGCATCACAGATGCTTGCAAATATCAAGACCCGCGAAGAGGAGCTGAGGGTTGCAAAGGAGGCTGAGAGCCGCTGGGATGTTAGGGCTCAGCTTGCAGTCAAGAACGGAAAGGACGACCTTGCACGTGAGGCGATCTCCGAGAAGCAGAAGGCCCAGTCAAAGGTGACAGCCCTTGAGACCGAGCTTGCGGAGCTGAAGAATATCAGCGCCAGCCAGGAGGCACAGATTGTCAAGCTCACCGAGAAGCTTGAAGAGGTCAAGGCCAAGGAAAGAACCCTCGTTGCCCGCGCCGAGCACGCCAAAGAGAAGATCAAGATCGAGAAGCAGATAAGCGCAACCGACTGCAGCGCCGCCATCAAGAGATTCAACGAGATGGAGGAGAAAGTCGAGCGCCTTGAGGCTGAGGCCGCAGTAGCTGCCAAGAACTACGAAAGCGAGAACAAGTTCACAGAGATGGAAGAAAGAGAGAGCATCGACAAAGAGCTTGCAGAGATGAAGGCCAAGCTCAATCCTAAGGCCGTTCAGACCAAAGGCTGAGGCTTGCTGTGCTTACGGTACAGACCTCTGAACTGGTCATAGGTAATCTTCATGAGCTTGGCAGCTTCACGCTGATTGCCCTGTGCCTGCTTAAGGGCTCGCTGTACAAAGCTTGCTTCCAGAGCATCCTTGGTCTTATCAAGGCTGTCAAGCGGAAGACTGTCAAAGGTAAAACCTGAGTCGGCAGTACTTTGGTCGGTAATACCAGAATTTTCTGATTTCCTTTTTTTGGGGACGTCATTTTCCGAAGAGTAGGGATTCTCAAACGGATCCAGCTGAATCGAGGAAATGATGTCCCCTTTGCTTCTGTAGACGGCTCTTTCTATCGTATTCTTGAGTTCTCGGACATTGCCGGGCCAGTCGTAGGCCAGAAGCATCTTCTGAACATCCTCTGTGAAAACGGGGATGTCCTGGCCGCATTCCATGGCCATTCTCTGGGCAAAATAGTTTGCAAGAAGCAGAATATCGTCTCCGCGCTCACGTAGCGGCGGAATGAAGACAACCTCAAAGCTCAGTCTGTCCAAAAGGTCTTCCTTGAACTTTCCTTCACGGCACATCTGCTTAAGATCCGCATTTGTGGCACCGATGATCCTTACATCGGCCTCGTGGGTCACAGAAGAGCCGACTCTCTCATAGGTTCCGTACTCTACGACCCTGAGAATCTTTTCCTGAACCTGGATGGGGATGTTTCCGATTTCATCCAAAAACAGTGTTCCGCCCTGGGCCTCCTCGAAACGGCCCTTTCTGGTCTTGTTGGCTCCGGTGAACGCTCCCTGCTCGTATCCGAAGAGCTCGCTCTCTATCAAAGTGGGGGCCAGCGCGGCGCAGTTGACCGTGACCAGGTTCTTCTGCCATCGTTTTGAGAGATAGTGCAGCCTGCTTGCCGCCATTTCCTTTCCGCTTCCGCGCTCGCCTATGACAAGAACGCTCCTGTCCACCTGGGCGGCATCGGCGATGCGCCTCTGGAAGTCCAGAAAAACCTCGGATTCACCAATGTAACTGTCGTTGTAAGCTGCCATGTTGCCCTCTACGTGGTATAATATACCATAAGTTGGTAAAAAATGCCAAGAAGAAGGCTGCTCTGTGATAGTAGGAGGCGGGAAGAAGGCGATGGAGAAAAATGGGAATACATCTTTTTTGCTCAAAAATCGATAAAAAAGATGTAATACTTATCTTTTTTGCCAAAAAATCGATAAAAAAGATGTAATACTTATCTTTTTCTTCAAAAAAATAGGAAAAAAGATAAGTTTCCAAGCCAAATTCCAGCCCCACAGCACCAAACCCGCCCGACTTGGCACGCTCTGTGCTATTAAGAAGGCGTAAACGAAAAAAATCTAAGGAGGAGTCCTATGGGAGTCTTTTCAAGGTTCATGGATATAATCAATTCGAACATCAACTCTCTTCTGGATCATGCAGAGGACCCGGAGAAGATGATAAAACTGATGATCAACGAGATGGAGGACACCATCATCGAGATCAAGACAAACTGCGCCGCCGCAATCGGAGCTGAAAACACCGCAAAGCGCAAGGTCGCAGAGCTTGAAGGCCTGGTTGACCGCTGGCAGAAGCGCGCAGAGCTTGCCATTGAGAAGGGCCGCGACGATCTGGCCCGCGAGGCACTGATCGAGAAGAAGCGCCTTTCAAGTGAGCTGGAAAAGCTCAGAGCAGAAAGCGATCGCTACGACCAGCTGGTTGCCAAGTACAAGGGCGACATCTCCAAGCTGGAGGAAAAGCTTGCATCCGCCAAGGCCAAGTACCAGAGCATGCGCGAGCAGGCAGCCCGCGAGGCCGAGGAGAGGCGCAAGGCCCAGGGCCCATACACCTATACCTACAACTGGAGCAGTAAGAACAAGGATGCAGACCCTGTTGACCGTTTCAGCAAGATGGAAGAACATATCGACAAAATGCACGAGCGCAAGAACCAGGGCGCAGAAAACAAGGATACAGAGTCAAGATTCAAGGATCTTGAGCAGCAGGATGAGATTGAGAGCGAACTCGAGCAGCTCAAAAAGAAAATGAACGGCTGAGGCCGACACTATAGAGGGGAAAAAAACAATGGCCACAAGAAGACTTTACAGATCAAGAAACGGCGAGATCCTTGGCGTATGCAAGGGGATAGCCGAATGGAGGGATTATCCCGTAGACACGATCAGACTGATCGTCATTTTAATTGCAATCTTCACCGCAATCGCACCCTGCCTGATTGTCTACTTCATCCTGGGCCTGGTCCTTCCGGTAAATCCATATGAGGACGAGAACTACGAGCGCGGCTACCGCGATGGTCAGAAGGATGGCCGCAGAGATGGCAAACGCGGCAGAAAGACCTACTACTACAACCCCGAGCCCGAGGACTTTGTGAACACAAAGACCGAGTCTGCCGAGGAGTATGAACGTAGAAAAAAGGAATCCGATTGGGACAACAGGTTTAGTAACAGCTGAATAAGCTTATAATCTATAGATGCAGGCTTGGAGTAATGAATCCCAGGCCTGTTTTCTTTTTTGCCTGAATTAAATAGGATATTGTTAGTAAACAGGAAGGGTCGAGATGGCACTGTTCAGATTCTATTATCCGGGATTGCTTCTGGCATCCCTAATCATGACGACGATGTACATGTTCATGTGGAAAAAGCACAACGATGTTCACATCACGCTGTTTTTCACGCTGGCTCCCATAATCAATCTGGGCTATCTTTTCCTTTCCACAGCTCAGACTCTGAACGCCGCGCTCAATGCGATTAATATCACCTATATCAGCTGCTTCGTCCAGATGATAATCGTGCTGGCCATCTTCGGCCTGTGCAGGATAGAGGTCAAACGCTGGGTCAAGCTGTTTTTCATGATTATCACGACCCTGACCTTCCTTTCAACCCTGACAATCGGCCACAACACGTGGTTCTACAAAGATGCCACTCTTGATCAGATAAACGGAATAACGGTTGTCCGCAAGGTCTACGGTCCGCTTCACAGTGTGCTTTATGCCGTAATCATACTGTTCTTCATAATAGGTGTTGCGGCCATCATCTATAGCAGGCTTCACAAGCGTCAGATCAGCAGAAGGGTTCTGAACCTTCTATTACTGCCGCAGATTGTCTGTATGATCAGCTTCTTCGGAAGCCGCATGCTGTTTCCGGAAATCGAGGTCCTTCCTGCGGCATACTGCTTTGCCGAGCTTGTGTACCTTCTGATTGTAAGAAGAATCAACCTGTACGATGTCACAGACATTGTCATTGACTCCTTGGTTCAGGAAGGGGACACAGGCTTCATTGCATTCGACAGGAATTTCAACTACCTGGGAAGCAACGAAACCGCCCGGAAGATCCTGCCTCAGCTGGGAAATCTTGCAGTTGATCTGAGCCTCGGAGAAGATACCGAGATGGAGAAGATGATTCTTCCGTGGCTCAATCAGTATGTCCGGGACCCCGGCAATGCCGAGGCCAACGGCCACTTCTATGAGAAGGACGGCAAGATCTACCTTTTCACAGTCGGCGAGCTTCCGGGAAAGAAGTCGTCAAGACGCGGATACAGAATTGTAATTACAGACGACACCTTGGACCGTGCATACATCAACCTGCTTGACGGATTCAACCGTGATCTGAAGGAACAGGTTGCGAAGAAGACAGCCGATGTCGAGCGCATGAACGACAACATGATCCTTGGCATGGCAGTCATGGTTGAAAGCCGGGACAACTCCACAGGCGGTCACATCAGAAGAACCAGTGACGTTGTCAGGATGCTTGTCGATGCCCTGAAGAAGGAAGGCAGGGACCCCGATGGCTACAACCTTACGGAGGACTTTTGCAAGATGCTCATCAAGGCGGCTCCTATGCATGACCTCGGAAAAATCGCCGTCGATGACGAGATCCTCAGAAAGCCCGGGCGCTTTACCCCGGAGGAGTTCGAGAAGATGAAGGCCCATGCTGCAGAGGGTGCGCGCATCGTCCATGAGATTCTCAAGGGCACCGATGATGTGGCCTTCCACCATCTTGCCGAGAACGTCGCCCACTACCACCACGAGCGCTGGGACGGATCAGGCTATCCCATGCACCTCAAGGGCGAACAGATTCCACCCGAGGCCAGAATCATGGCCGTGGCCGATGTGTACGATGCCCTCGTGAGCAAGCGTGTCTACAAGGACAAGATGTCATTCGAGCAGGCCAATTCGATAATCATGGACGGCATGGGAAGCCAGTTCGATTCGGCTCTGAAGGAAGCCTATCTTGCGGCCCGTCCTGCGCTTGAGGCCTATTACAGCAGCCTGGAAGGCTGAGATTAATTCGGTTTTGAAAGCTCGTAGAGTTTCTTGAGGCGGTTTTCGATAATGTGGTTGATGGTATCGGGCGGGAAGTTGCCTTTCACGTTTCGGATTCCGCTCTGGCGAAGTGTCAGAATTTCCATGCCCTCATCGATTGTAGAAATCGGGTAGATGTGGAACTTGTGCTGTTCAATGGCCTTAAGGACCTTGTCCGTAAGAATGAGCGTCTTGATGTTCTGACGGGGGATTATCACACCCTGGTGGCCTGTAAGGCCCATGATTTCGCAGATTGCGAAAAAGCCTTCGATCTTCTCGTTGATGCCGCCGACAGGCTGGATGTCGCCAAGCTGGTTTACAGAGCCTGTGACTGCAATGTCCTGGCGCACGGGAATTTCGCCTATGGCTGAAAGCAGGGCAAAAAGCTCGGCGGAGGAAGCGCTGTCTCCGTCAACTTCTGCATAGGACTGCTCGAAACAGATGCCGGCGTAGACCGAAAGAGGGAAGGTTCTTGCGTACTGTTTTCTAAGATAGCCTTCCAGAATCAGAAGTCCCTTGTCGTGGATTTCACCTGAAAGGCCTGCCTCATGCTCGATGTTCACAATACCCTCAGATCCTGGGGCAACAGAGACGGAGATTACAGTCGGAGTTCCGAATGAGGCAAGGCCTCTGTCCATCACGGCAAGGCCGTTGAGAACTCCGACCTTGGTGCCTTCCAAGGAGATGACCATCTCACCGTTTTTGATTTCCTGGTTGATTCTGTCCTCGGTAAGGCCGTTGGCAAAATCGCGCTCTTCCATAGCCGTTCTTATACAGGAGGCGTCTATCTCCGACAGTCCCTTTCTGTCTGCGATGTAGTTGGCCTCGGACAGAAGGTCGCCTAAGAACGAAAGCTTTGTGGTAAGCTCGTCGCGCATTTCGGCATACCAGGAGCTGTAGACCAGAAGCTCGCAGATAGCGGCATTATTTACAGGTTTAAGGTTGTTTTTTGCAGTAATATCCAGAAGATAGGCTATTGTTCCGCTGATGTTCTCATCGGAGGCAGGCATTGCAAAATCAAATTCGGCCGAGACTTTGAAAAGCCTGAGAAACTCATCGTCCGTCTCGCAGAGCTTGTCGTAAAGCTCGTCGCTTCCGATTAAGATTATCTTTGTAGGGACAAAGGAAGTCACAGGGCGTATAAAGGAGGCGTCCTTACCATCTGCCTTACGGATGATGAAGCTTGAACTTTCTGCATACAGCTTAAGGCTGTCCCAAAGGCCTTCCTGAGAAAGGACCTTGTCGGCGCGAACAACAAAGAAGCCGCCTGCTGCATCCAGAATAGAGCCTGATGTAAGACGCAAATGTGCATAGTCGCCCGCTTCTTCTGAGTTTCCGATCTGGCCGAATAGGTTGATATGAGTGGGGTGGTATTCCTCCACAAACGGGCAATCTTCTTTTCCCTGATTATCGCAGATAAGATTCACAAGGTATTTCTCAGGTTCACTGACACGGGCTCTTAAGGCCTCAGAGACCTGGGCAAGATACTGCTCAAAAAGGGCATTTGCCCCGACAGCCTCCCTGATCTCCGAAAGAGAGGCAAGAGAAGAAAGGGCCTCGTCCCAGCGCTTATCCGAAACAAAGGCAGAGACTTTCTTCATGGCAAAGTCGAATCGCCATCCGCAGGATGCAGGAAGTGAAATCAGAAACGGTGACTGGGGGCGCTTGAAGTTATAGGCATAAAGCAGATCCAGCACCTGACGCTTGGAAGAAATCTTTCTTGCAATCTCGCGCACCGCTGTGTGACGTCCTGTTCCGTCTTCTCCGCTTAGGTAGATGTTATAGCCTTTGGCATTGACGTTCATGCCCATTTCAAGGGCGCTCATGGCCCTTGGCTGGCCTATGATGCTGACTTTCTTACAGCCTTCCCTGAGGCGGGCGATTTTATCTATGTCATATGAAAAATGTGCCTCTCTGGCACTGAGTTCTTCGCTTCTCATGGCATTATCTTACCCCATAGGCCAAGGCAAGCCAAGAGGAAGTAAATCAGGTGGCAAAGCACAGCTCAATAATATAAGATAGAATCATGAAGCTAATCGATTTTGCAAATGAGATTTCCGCGCTCTTGAACATGACAGATTATGACGGTGCGGACAGCTCGCTCAACGGGGTCCAGGTGGGGGACTTG
>ONWV01000070.1 GCA_900321635.1 uncultured Spirochaetaceae bacterium
ATTTGCATATTCTATTGAGCCATTACCATGCACATCAATCAGAAATGAATAAATCTCCGAAACTGGAGCCTGTCCCAAATCATCATCACTGAATATGTAATGATGGAGTTTAATCGCCAGGGTCTCACAGAGAACACCATAATCCCTTTTTTCTTCTTCTTCAACTTCAAAAGCTGTTAAAACTTCATTGACTCTTTTTTCATCGATAGATGATCTCAGATAATCCATTACCCTATCAAAATCATAAATCTTAAAGAGCCTTCGTATATCATCTGTAAGAGGTTTCTGTCCATTACATAATCGCTTGTAGTAATCATCGGAATAATTGATTTCGTTTCCAGTACTTAGAAATAAAGATTTTAAGAAAAAATCTTTTCGTGTTACTGTCGAGGATCTGTTTTTATATAAGACCGAAAGGAAATCAGAAAAGTTCAACTCTACATTCACCCCATACCAAAAACAGTCCCTTTAAGGGACTAAACCCATCATATATATTTCAACCATGATGATCAGTTTTCTTCTATTGTACAGCAAAAAACATATGCCGTGTTTTATGAGAATTAAAAATCCACCATCAGACACATATTTTATGAGGGCTAAAAATACTTGCGGACTGTTCCGGTCTGTTTCGGTCTATAACGCAAGCCTAGTCTCAGCAAATCAGATATCTTGACGACAAATCTGCCCTGGAGCCCCAAAGAACCAGGTGACTGAAACCAGTGCTACCGGTAGCACACGAACACATGACTAACGAGGATTAGTGGCCCCAATTAGGCCGCATTTGGACAAATCCTCATTCCTCATGCTCTGACACCGAGTCCAAATAGAGGCGCTCAGAGCCTACCCGACAGGAGACCTGCCGGGCATGGCTTATAGCGTCCTTCGGATAGTCTGCCATGTCTGAGCCTGCTCCTGTCGAAGGAGCAGACAGATGCAGCTAACTATTTTCTGTGAAGGGAAAAACATCTCCTTCAACGTGCAGGATGACCAAGAAGCCATCTTCATCCAGTCATGCAGAGACCTTCTTATAAACGAAGGCAAATCACCCGATGAAGTCGCTGAAATGGATGATGCCAAAGTCCTCAGAAAAGCTATCGGATCACAGGATTACAACAATTATCATCAGGCCACAAGAAAGGACCGCAAGTGGGCAAAGGTTTTCTCTCTTGAAAACCGCATCGTCGAACCAGACAAGGACTCAGAGCTCCCAAACTATCCATCAGCCGAGGAAGTTTTTCTTGCCGAGGAAGAACCGGAACGGGTTAGAGAAACCATCTATTCCCTTCTCCCACCAGGTCAGGCAGACGTCTTCTACTTTCATGCTATCAAAGGCCTCACATTCGACCAGATCGGCAAGAAGCTGGGTAAGAAGTTAGATACTTGCGCCCACTCCTACTACGACGCAAAGAAAAACCTAAAAAAGTACGAAGACGACATCAAAAACGAGCACGCCCCGTGGCTGACAACATGACGGCAATCGCCAAATAGGAGGTCCGCATGGCGGAACATTTGAAGATCACTGTCAGCAAAGAAGACATGAACGCTGACATCGCAACAGTCAGAACAGTCAAGGTGCGTGAAGGAAAGCTCAGAAGGCTCTTTGGATATAAGCGCAGGGTGACCGTTCTAGTGCCCGGGGATCGCATATCACAGCTCTCCATAGAGCAGATCTCCGAAGGAGAAATAAGTGAAGCTTTATGAAATTGATGAACAGATTTCAGAGATTTTAGCCCTGCTTGAACCGGATGAGACCGGGATGTTCCCGGCCAATTGGGAGGAGATAGCCAAGCAGCTGGACGAACTGGAGATGATGAGGCAGCAGAAGCTCAGAGGCGTAGCCCAGTACGTAATGAACATCCGTTCCGACCAAGCTGCACTAAAAGCCGAAGAAAAGCGCCTCGCCGAGAGAAGGAAGTCACTCGAAAACAGAGAAAATTTGCTTCTCGAATGGCTAAACCACGCTTGCGGAGGTCAGAAGACAGACCTTGGTATTGCTACTCTCTGCTACCGCAAAACCGAGCGTGTTGTGCTAGATGACGAAAACAAAGCACGTGCCTTCCTTGCCGACAACCACCACATGGAGTGCTTGCGCTATGTTCCTGCAGAGATTTCAAAAAAAGAGCTTAAAGAGCTGATTAAGTCAGGCATCGAGGTTCCCGGAGCGTCAGTTCAGGAAGGCCTCTCCTGCTCTCTTAGATAAGGAGGAACGATGGAAATCAAATCAACAGCAGACATAGCACTAAGAGGTGTCACCCTGCTCGTTTATGGTCAGAGCGGAGTCGGAAAGACCACGCTAATTAAGACCATACCGGGCAGGA
Source organism: uncultured Spirochaetaceae bacterium (assembly GCA_900321635.1). Taxonomy (GTDB): domain Bacteria; phylum Spirochaetota; class Spirochaetia; order Sphaerochaetales; family Sphaerochaetaceae; genus UBA9732. The sequence continues at coordinate 2,319 of ONWV01000070.1, forward strand.
AGATGATCCTCAGTGCTGAAGGCGGACTTTTGAGCCTTCAGGGTACCGACATCCAATATGTGGACATCCACACGATGGACGAGTTGACTGAGGCGTTCAACCACGTTGTGGAGCACCTTGAGGACTACGACTGCATCATCTTGGACAGTCTTTCGGAACTTGCCGAAGTCATTCTCTCAAGCGAAAAGAAGGAATCCAAGGACGTAAGACAGGCATATCTGGGCATGCAGGACATGATCATGGACCTTGTTCGTGCCTTCAGAGACCTGCCTGTGACCGTCTACATGACAGCCAAACAGGAAAGAGTCCAAAGCGACAGCGGGAGGCTTCTCTTTGGTCCCTCAATGCCCGGTCAGAAGCTTTCACAGCTGTTGCCGTACGTTTTTGACGAGCTACTGGCTATGAGGTCAGAAACAAACGAAAACAACGAGAACATCCGCTTTATTCAGACATTCAGTGACTCGAGTTGGTGCTGTAAGGACCGCTCTGGAAAGCTTGATGCCTACGAAGATGCGGACCTCGGAAAGATACTCACAAAGATAGGAGGAGAAAGAAAATGAAATTCTCAAAATTTGAAATGAAGGCCCCTACTCAGTACGGACCAATCATCCCCGGAAACTATGATGCCAGCGTATCTGAGTGCACCTGGAAGCAGAACAGCTCCGGCACTGGAGAGATCATCGCAGTCAAGTTCATAATCCTCGGACCGACTTTCAATAATAGGGTTGTGTACAGCAATTTCAACATCAGAAACAGCTCAATCAAAGCCGAGGAAATCGGTCAGCAGCAGTTCTCCGACTTTGCCAGAGCATGTGGCTTTGATAGCATTGCCGATGACACCGATGCCTACGTTGGAGCTGTGATCAACATCAAGATCGGACTTGAAGATGCGACTAAGGTCGAGCCCGGCAAAGAGCAGAGAAACATCGTACTCGCCTACAAGAAGGCAGAGATGTCTGCACCAGAACAGAGTGTCCAGTCTCCTTCAAAGCCTGTAGCTGCATCGGTACCACCGTGGGCAAGAAAGTAAGCGCATTTCGGGAGCAAGATGATGATAGACAAGCTTAGAGATTATCAGACAGAAGTATTGGACTCTCTGGACAAGTGGTTTATAGCCAATGACGGAAACCCGTGCGTGGAAGCACCTACGGCATCCGGCAAGAGCTGGATTATCGCAGGCTATGTCTATAGGGCTCTGTCTCTCTACCCCACTACACGCATCATCATCCTTGCTCCCCAGCGTGAGCTAATTCAACAGGACCGGGAGAAGCTTCTGAAAGTTTGGCCCGAGGCCCCGATTGCCACCTATTGTGCCGCCCTCAATCAGAGAGAGCTCGGAAAGCCGATAACCATCGCAACAATCCAGAGCGTTTACAGAAAGGCAGTATCCTTCGGACATATCGACCTGATTCTCATCGATGAAGCCCATCTGATTAACACAGAGGACACAGGTATGTACCGAATCTTCATCGGAGATCTAAAGGAAGTCAACCCGCTGCTTAAATGTGTCGGCTTTACTGCAACACCGTTTCGCATGCGCCACGGCCTGATTACAGACCAACCTTCACTTTTTTCTGCTCCGCTCATCAAAACTCGGTCGATTCAGTGGCTACAAAGTCAGGGATACCTTTGCAGGCTTTCAAACAAGCATACAAAGGTCGAGCTGGATGTCACCGGGGTATCGAAGGACCGATTCGGTGACTTCAAGAAGGATGAGCTGCAGGAGGCAGTGGATAAGAACGACATGAATCTCAGTGTAGCCAAGCAGATTGTTGAACAGGGCGAAAACCGTCATACCTGGGTACTCTTCTGTAGCGGTGTAAGACACGCCGATCACATGGCCCAGATTCTTAGGAACATGGGTATCAGTTGCCAGACCGTTACCGGTGAGACTCCTGCAGATGAAAGAGCTCAGATACTCGAAGACCTGAAAGCCGGACGGCTAAGAGCTGTTACCAATAACAGCGTCCTTACTACAGGCTTTGACGCTCCAAATATCGATCTGATTGCCCTACTCCGACCAACCATGTCTCCCGGACTGTTCGTGCAGATGATAGGCCGAGGATTAAGACCTGATCCTTCTAAGACAAACACTCTGATTCTGGACTTTGCCGGAAACATCATGAGACATGGCGGAGTCTATGACATTGAGCCTCCCAAGAAGAAAGACAAAGTCGGCATTGCTCCGCTGAAGATCTGTCCTTGGTGTGAAGAATACCTGCCAATCAATACCACAGTCTGTCCTGAGTGCGGATATGAATTCCCTGAGCCTGAAGAAAAGCAAATGGAACTATCCGATGCAGATTCAGAAACCGGCGACATGCTTTTAGGTGTTTGTGAATGGAAATGGACAGTTGAGTTCTCTCGTAAAGCTTCTATTCCCATGTTGGTGTGCCGCTACTACGGCTACAAGGTCGGGGACCCAGTTCTCAGGCGTTATTACTGCATCCGCCACGAAGGCTATGCCGGACAGAAGGCAACAGAAGACCTGTTTTCTCTCTGCACCAAGGCTCATGTAGATCCAACATGCCAGAACTCAATGACAGATATGTGCACTGCTCTCAATCACACACGGTCTTTGCCGGACAGCATCAAATATCGCATGCGCAAAGGTTATCCCGAAATCACAAAAATCATCTGGAGGAACTGAATGTATAAAGAACCTGAATTCGTCAAATTCTGGAACGAGCATCCAGGAATGCCTAGGTGCTGCTTTCTCTGCGAACACTTCGAAAACCCCAAATGCAAAAAATACGACATGGTTGTGCCTGAAACTTTTGCACGCTCTCTGGACGTCTGCAACGACTGGATCGACAAGGACGGAATCCCGTTCTGAGGCAATAAATGAAATTCACGCCATTTGAGATAAGAAAACCTCTGGAGCAGATATTGGATATACCGCTTGCTACTCCGTTAGCCGATCAGATGAGATCTGAGATGGAGAAAAACGGCATAACTACACCCTCAGAGCCGCTTATCGCCGACGGAGAAATCCACCGCTTCTATGCCTCGGGCAGAAAGAAGAACAAGCTCAACGGCTGGTATGTTTTCTCCGAGGCCAAGCATTGCGGGGCCTTTGGCGACTGGGCAACTGACACTAAGGTTTTCTTCAGGGCTTCTTTCTCTCGTGAACTTACAGTTGAAGAGCAAAGCCGTCTTGATCAGTATCGTGAGGAAATCGAGGCAAAGGAACGTGAGGCCAGAATCAAGCGTCAGGCTGAGGTTGCAAAGGAGAGCGCCGAGGTGTGGTCTACCCTTCCTTCTGCTGACCCAGAGCACCCCTATCTCAAGGCCAAGGGCATAACAGTCGACTGCGGCTTCAGACAGGCTGACAGGGATTTGGTTGCTCCTATCTATGACGAGAACGGAACCATTACATCCTTACAGTACATCTCTCCTAAGGGTAATAAGCACTTTAAAACCGCAGGTCGCACCAAAGGATGCTACTGGTGGATCGGTTCTGAATTACCTATGTTCATGGCTGAAGGCCCTGCCACGGCTGCGGCCATATTCCAGGAGACAGGAAAGACCTGTATCGTGGCTTTCAATGCAGACAACTTGGTCGCTGTCGCTCCGCTCTTCCCTCACGTCACCATAGTCGCTGACAACGATGACAACGGCAAAGGCGAGCTCTGTGCAAAGAAGACTGGTAACCAGTACATAGTCGTCCCTCGCCTGAACGAGAGTGATTCTGACGCAGATGACTATATGCTCTCCGGAGGAAGCCTCTGTGCCCTATTAGGAGTAAGCAAAGAACACAGGACATTTAAAACCCTGAAGGAAGTAGTCTCAAACCCTGTCCCCCAGCGCTGGCTTGTGGATAACATCGTCCCAAAGGCAGCAAGCCTTGGAATGCTCTTTGGCAAGTCAGGCTCAACCAAAAGCTACCTGGCTATCAGCCTCATGCTTTCTGTTGCAACAGGCAGGCCAGATTGGTTCGGGCACAGGGTCAAAAATGGCAGAGTTCTATACCTCTGTGGTGAAGGTCATCATGCCTCATATGAGCGTATGGCCTGCTGGCTTCAGCAGAACAACATCACCGAGATTCCCGACACCATGTATATCGCTGAGGACACATTCAACCTGGACACAGCAGAAGGAGAATCAAGCCTGCTCTCCTCTCTTGAGAAAGAAATCTCAGACTTCAATCCTGATCTGGTTGTTGTGGACACTTTGAACCTTTATATGGCCTCAGATGAAAACTCAACGCTCGAGTCAACCATGTTCATTAAAGCTCTCAGAAGACTCGCCAGTCGCTTCACCTGTTCTATCCTTCTGGTCCATCACACTGGAGTCACGGATCAGGACAGATCCCGTGGAAGCAGCGTATTTCTCGGAGCCATGGACTACCAGATGAAGGTCTCAAAGACAGAGACCGGCGAGTACAAGTTTGAGCACACAAAAAACAAAGCCGGCGTCGAGCAGGAACCTATTCTCTACATTCTCGAAAAGCATGAGGTCGAAGGCTGGCTTGATGAGGATGGCCACAATGTGACCAATGCAATCCCTGTAAAGGTTGAAAGAGAAGCCGAGACCAAGGTCGAGCGCAAGTTCAAGCATGAGGACGAGAATGCCATCATCTCTGCTTTGGGCATGTATGGAGACTACTCCGACTTAGAGGGTTTCCACATCCTCAGAAAGGACTTCACAGAGTACTTCAGAGGCCTCTCCGACAACCCATTGTCCAAGGTCTGTTATGACAGGACTAATCCAAATCCGTCCGAAGCAAAGAAGTCAAAGAGCATTGTTTTCCGCCTTCTTCAGGACGGGTCAATCGAGTATGACGGGAGCACCGAGACCTTCTATATCACGGGTCCTGAGCTCATCGAAAAGGTACGTTCTTCAAGAGCCTGCGCAGTCCATTTTCAGGCCATTGGAGTTGACTGTCGCCCGAGTCGCCTTTCTGATTTGGCGACTGGCGACTGACTTGCGGAATACCGGTCGGTAGTCGCCTTTCCAGTCCCGCCCCTTACTACGTAGTAGTAGGGGCGACTGGGCGACCACGATTCCGGGGCAAAGCGACAAGGAGTTAAAAAGATAAAAAAAAAAAAAGTTGAGGCGACTAAATGGCACACCGATGAAGTGGACGGAAGAAAGGTCTTGAGACAGAAAACTGTCACCTCTGTGACATCAACTATCTGCTCTTCGACTGGTGTCTTGCATTCATGTGCAGACATAGAGCCGATGGAAAGAAAGTCAGATTCGTCTGGGAGGCGGCAAATGCTTGAAGCAAGGATTCAGGTTGAAATCGTAAAGTATCTCATCCCTCTCAGAAAGCAGGGTCTTCTTGAGTTCTTCTCCGTTCCTAATGAGGCTGCAGGAAACCCCGTCAGACAAGGCCAGATGATTGCTATGGGACTCAGGCCCGGTGTGTCTGATATGGTACTGCTCTTTCCACATGGCAGAGTCGCCTTCATGGAAGTGAAGAACGAGACTGGGAAACAGCGCGAAGCTCAGAAGCAGTTTCAGCAGATGTGCCTTTCTTTCGGATTCCCCTATCGCATCGTCCGTTCAGTCTCTGAAGCTCGTGACTACACAGAGTCTCTTCTTGGAGGTTTGGTATGAGCAACATGTGTAATGCTTCAGGCGCTTCCGATCCGACTGCCTTCCTTGCCATGAAGAACATCTCAAAGCGCAAAAGGCCCTATATGCCCAGAATCTACATCTGCGCCTCGCCCCGTTTTAACCGGGAAAACCTGAGTGAGTTCTGTAGCTTTGCAGTTCGTAGCGGATTCTCCCCTTTCTGCACGGGCCTTTTGTACTCAGGCATAGAGACAGAACTTGCATCACATATGGGCCGCATCTACATGGACTGCTGTGCTCAGGTCTGGGTGTTCGGAGATGTCTCGGATCTCATGAAAAAGGAAATCGCAAGAGCAAGATCAAAGAGCAAGCCTATCAGGTATTTCAATGCTGACTGCAAGGAGGTTCACGGTGAATAAGAGAGGGACTTCCCTATTGGCTGCTGGGATAGTGCGTCAGGCGGTTAAGGACTGGCAGGAAGGAAATGAAGATATGAAAGCAGAATGTGAGCGCTTCTTCGAAAGCGAGTGGTATTCGATTCTGAGGGAACTCGCGCCGGGAGTTATACCGGCAGATATTGCATGGAGGTTGAAGAAATGACAGTCAGAGAATATATGAACAGACCTTTTGATCTTACCAGACTCATCAAAATCAGGACCAGACAGCTTCAGAGCGTCAACAATCTGATCAATGGAACATCCATAGCCATAAGCAACCTCTCCCGCTCTGAATCTCCTGATACCCATAGGCTCGAGTCTCTTATGGCCAAAGCTCTGGATCTGGAATTGGAGATTACAAAGCTTACAGAAGATCTTGGCAAAGCCACATCAGAAGTCACTACTTCCATAAACTCAATAAACAATCCTGCATGTGAGGAAGTTCTAACTGCCAGGTATCTGTGCTTCAAGGACTGGACTACGATAGCTAGAGAGCTAGAGTATTCAAAGGACTGGGTTTACAGACTTCATAGAAAGGGTTTGGATTTGCTCAAAAATAACAGATACTTGTTGAATTGAGCAAAGTGGTTCTTTGCCATATAACCCCTATAAAACAATCGTGTAGTAGTCAGTGTACCAGTCGATACTCTTATTATTACCATCAGAATCCTGTAAAATCCAGCAAAGTCTAGTTCAGTTCCACTAGAGTCTACTTCTTGACACATGTTATTGTTAAACTGCGAAGCCCGTAGGAGTAGAATCCTGCGGGTCTTCTTTTTGCCGGAGAAATAGATGCCTCACCGCCCACCCAAGCCCTGCGCTTATCCAAACTGCCCTAAGCTGACATACGAACGATACTGCACAGAGCATAAGAAGCTTATGAATGCACAGTATGATGCCAGGTTGCGGGACCGAGGAGCAGCGGAGTTTTATCACTCCCGTGAGTGGAGACACCTGAGGCAAAACTTCTTAATCGCGCATCCTTTCTGCGAGGAATGCAGGAGAAATGGAAAACTTACGAGAGCATATATTGTTGATCATATTGTACCGATAAGGCAAGGTGGTCCTGCACTGGATGAGAATAATCTGCAGGCGCTGTGTTCTTCGTGCCATGGAGCAAAGAGCATCAAGGAAGGATCCAGGTTCCATTAAAGTACAAAAACCATTTACTTCTGCTTTACTGGCTTGAAAACTGGTTCTTGTTTTACTGGCTTAAAGATTGGTGTCTGCTTAACTGGCTTAAAGATTGGTGTCTGCTTAACTGGCTTAAAGATTGGTGTCTGCTTAAC
>ONWV01000068.1 GCA_900321635.1 uncultured Spirochaetaceae bacterium
GATGAAGATGGTGTTTTTAAGGCTTTTTACCGATCCGATTGAAACAGAATCAAGATTCACAAGGCCATAGTCATCGCTTATGGATGTATCTTTGAGATAAAACACCTCACCTGCTTTTGCAGAATCGGAAATGCTTCTGGTCAAGGTGATGTGCGAAGTATCGGCCAGAGGATCAAGACCTCCTGCATAGTATTCAACAAGGCGTTTGAGATTTTCGGTCTCTGTAAGCTCATAAGTACCAGGTCTTTCGACTGAGCCGCCGATTGAGACTTTTCTTCCAGCCCTTTCGATGGTGACTATGTCATTAGGTCTGACATATGGGTCCTGAGACAGATCTCCGAAGCGCTGTGCAAGAAAAAGATCATATCTGCTGACCCTGCCCTTTGCATCCTCTATGGTGACGAACCTTGAGGAGGCATACTTTGTACCATATGCGGCAACAATCTCGGATACACGGACAAATACACGGACAAGGCCTGTGAGTTTTCTCTCAACTACAGAAGAGACTTCTCCTCTGACGACAATCTTGTATGGTCCAGGTACGGAGAGAACAAGCTGAACACCGCTCATCGGGAAGTTGGAGGAGACTATGTCCTCAACTTCTTTCTTGAATTCAAAGAACGTCTTTCCCTCTGCATCAATCACACCCAGGTTTGAAACCCTGACTTTGAATGTGGGATCGACTACGATGGTATATCTTACAGTTGCTCCCAGAGCGTTATAGGACAGCGTGTAAATATCGCCTGGTGTCACCAGATAGTCGGGGGAATAGAAGACATCCTGATAGATTGTCGGCTGCTTTTCATCGTTATCTTCAGCAAAAGCGGCAAATACAGAGACCAAAAAAATTAAAAGAACTAAAAACAAGGCTTTAAGAGGTCTGTTCATCTTGCTTCCTCCTTCACAAGGTCCGTGACTTTTGCCGTCAAGGTACGGTAATAGCTGAAGAACACGAAAACAAAGCAGATAACAAAGATTGCCAGTTCTGCAATGATGCAGATTTTTGCTCTGGAAGGAGCAGACTTGATGTCGGGAATCTCCGTACCCTGAATCAGCTTCAGCGTTGTAGGATCGTCCTTCATCTGAATTCCCAGAAGCTCATACTGTCCGCGGTAAGAAGCATAAATCTTCTCTTCCGCATCAAGCTCCATCTTCTTCATCTGGACATCGAACATGATTGAGGGAACATATGCGGCTGTTGTGTTTGAAACACTCTGCTCAAGAGCCTGGATATCCTTCTGATATTCGACAATCTTCTTGTAGGACGAGTCCATCGCCTCACGGTAGTTTTTAAGATTGATTGCATCATCGTCTGCGCTGTATTCGTAGAACTTCTTCATCAGAAGGTCTGTGGCATAGGAGGCGACAGCCTGGGCAAAGACGGGATCAATATCCGTAAAGCTCACGGAAAGAACATTTGTCTTGTCATCCAATTTGACAGAAAGAGTCTTGGACAGACTTTTTCTGGATGATGATTTTACATTCTTTTCTATTTTGTATCTCTGAATCAGGTTGAACTTGTCGATTATGTCATCCTGATATGAGGTGGTGTCGGCTATGGTTGTCAGAATTGTGCCGTTTGAGGTCTTTGCCCCTGCACTGAGGTTGATTCCGGCCAAAGATGAGAGCGAAGAAAGCGATGAAGAGATACCGCTACTTCCCGAGCTTTCCCTGACAAGAATCTTTGCAACTGACGTGTACTTATTCGGAAGCGGAGACTTCTCAGGCTCCATTTTGATGGACAGGATACAGAAACCCACCAAAAGAATAGCAGCAACAAACATCGGAATGATGAAAGCCCACTTTTTCTTCCAGCAGTATTTAATCAACTCGACAAGGTCTATTTCAACTTCGTTCAATTTGAGACCCTCCCCCTAAGTTAATGATATAATTATACATGACCCTATAATAAATACAAGTAAGACGCCCCTGCGTCAGAACAATACCGTCAGCATGACTTTGGCTCTGGGGTTCTCGTCCTTTGGAAAGTCAGCGTTCAGGGCAAGTTCGATTCTGCGGAACATAACACCGAGGCCGGCTGTTATTGTTCCGTTTCCGAAATAAGACAGAGGTGCGCTGTAGCCTGCTCTTGCGCTGATGCTTGAGTCGCGCACCATGCGGAACTGAAGCTCAGCTCCCGCATTGAGTACTCTGTCATCAGTGAAGGCACTATCCAAATCCACCCCGATGCTGTAGATGAAATTGTTCATGATGCCGCGCGACGAATACTGGCTTCTGCTGTAATAGATTCCGAATCCTGTGTGGGAAAACAGCGTCCTGAAATTGAACCTGGTCCCCGAATCCGTTCGCTCAAGAATATCGGACATGAGAATTCCCATGCTGAATTCCCCTGCGACCGCCATCAGGCCCGCACTGACTTGGATGTACTCTGAGTTGACCACACGGTCGAACGGTGAAAGATAGGCCTGAACCGGAAAGTCCCAGACCGAGTCCATCTTCACATCCAGACGCTGCTGCACGGAGCCTCCCCTGATGCCGATTCCTGCGCTGAAAGATCCGATTCCCGCACTGAAATTGAAGCTCAGAATGGTCTCCTGAAAGAGATTGACATTGCTGTTGTCCGTCCTTGGCAAAGCAAAGCAGTCAACCTCTATTCCCAGCGTAAGCATGTCGGCTATGAAGTTTATGTCAATGGCAGATGACGGAACATAAGGTATGGGCCCCTCTCCCAATGTATCTTCAACGTCCACATGGAACGAGAACGTCATGCGGTTGTCATCGAAGAACACGGCAGCGGGATTGTGATAGCTTTGCATGTCGGCTCCTCTTACCGCAATTCCGATTCCTCCCATAGCCGACAGCCTGGGGTCTATGGCACAAAGCGTGCCGGCAGCGAGAATCAGAACTGCTGCAAGAAGGGCAATCTTTTTCACTTGGAAAGAGCCTGCTTGAGTGCTACTGCCACCTGATCGGGGCATGATGTGCTTCTGAAGCCGCAGGTGATACCGTCAAGACGCTCAATGGCCTCTTTGGCGCTCATTCCCTTCACAAGTGCCCTCAGGCCCTTGTGGTTGCCGTCGCAGCCTCCGACAAATGACAGGTCCTGGACTTTGTCATCGTCATCCAATGTGATTGAGATTCTGCTTGCGCAGATTCCTCTTGGCGTAAAATCTATCTGTCTCATGGTTTGTGATGATATCACAAAACTCCCGTTGATGGTACAATACAAGAGGACTTTTTATATGTCGGAGCAGAAGGTTTTCTTTCATGTGGATCTAGATGCGTTCTTTGCCTCAGTGGAGCAGCGGGACAATCCTCAGTACCGCGGAAAGCCGCTTATCATCGGCCCTGTGGCTCCGCGCTGCGTGGTATCTACCTGCTCCTACGAAGCCCGCGTCTTCGGGGTGCACAGCGCCATGCCCACACTTGTGGCAAAGCGCCTCTGTCCTGACGGAATCTTCATTCCAGGCGACATGCACAAGTACAGCCGCGTCTCAAAACAGGTCATGGGGATTCTGCGCGAATATGCTCCAGAGATGCATCAGGTCTCTATCGACGAGGCCTCGCTGGACATGACGGGGACAAGGCGTCTCTTCGGCCCTGCCAGGCAGCTTGCCATGACAATCAAGGAGCGTGTGAAAAACGAAATTGGCATTACCATGAGCATAGGAATTGCCGCATCGCCTTTCATAGCCAAGATGGCAAGCGACTACAACAAACCCGACGGTCTCTGCCTAGTATCCCCCGGAAAGGAGCAGGTCTTCATCGATGCCATAGGTCTTGGCAAGATCTGGGGTCTTGGAAAAAGCGGCCTTGCCGCATTACAGGCCCGCGGAATCAAAACACCTGCCGATGTCAGAAAGATGAGCGCTGAGGCTTTACAGAGGCAGTTCGGAAACTCCTTCGGAACTTTTTTGTACAGCGCATGCCGCGGCCAAGATCCCGGAATAATGTTTCAAAAGGCCAAAAGCCACTCAATTTCCACGGAGACAACCTTCTTTGAGGACATCACTGATGAGCAGACACTGTGTCAGGTGCTTTTGGGAATGAGCTCTGAAATCATTGCAAGATCCTTTGACGAAGGCATGATGGCGCGCACGGTTGGCCTTAAGCTTCGCTGGGGTGCGGACTTTAGGACAATCACAGTCCAGGAGACACCTGATGACCCTATTTTGAACACCGACCAGATATTCAAAATCGCAAAGAAGCTTCTTCTTTCCAAATGGAAAAGCGGTCAGGGAATAAGGCTCATAGGCCTTGGCCTTTATCAGATGTATGAAGGCGACCGTCCCATGCAGGACAGCCTATTTTCGCAGGACGATCATAAAAAGCGGGATCTGGACCGTGTGATCCATAAACTGGGTTCAAAGGGAATGAATCTTGTCAAAGCAAGCGAGCTTGGTCTTAAGGACAGCTGGGCCTCATTTGACGAAGGCTCTGTAACCGATAAGAAGTGAGCAGGAGACAAGAACGGCCGCATAAATGTCCGTAAGCCAGTGCACTCCCGAAAAAAGCCTTAAGATCACCATGGCAGCCATTGCAATATAGCAGATAACCGAAAGTGCGATTCTTGTCCCCTTCTCTTTCTTCTGCATCTTCTTCAGAAGAACCGTCTGGCTGTAAAACACAGTCAGGGCAAGCATCGTGTGGCTTGAGGGATAAGAGGCCTCGGCCTCTGTGGGACGCACGTTGATGACGACCTTTTCAAAGAAGATGTAAAGGATAACAACTACGGCATAAAGGATCATGGTCACCAGGTAGTCCCTGTCCATCTTCTTAAGGCTCTTGGTGCGCACAAGATCCAGACATGCCACAGTGGCGTTCATGGCGGCGATCATAAGGCAGATATAGCCCAGATACTGGGTGATCTTGTAAAAAGATGACCTATAGCCGAAGCGCTGATGAAAGGCGTTGTTTAAGTGAGAAAAGCCCACAGCGCTTCCGTCTGCTCCGATCGGGCCCCTGTCATATGTGGCGGCAAGGATGGTGAAGACGATAAAAAGTACAAATAAAACGATTGAAAGAATCAGAAGCTTCTTATTGATTTTCATCTCAGCCATTTCCAAGCCCCTTTGCCTCAAGAATCAGATCGTGCTTCAAGGTCTTGAGCTTCTTTGAAAGGCTGACCTTGTAGATATGCGGGTTGATGAGTCTCTTATGGGATCTGTGGATGTGGCTCTGGCTTTCCTTGGCATAGTCCTGAATCTCCTTGAGACTTCTTGTGGGAACGCAGATCTTTCCGTCCTTCATGACGCAGTTGAGAAGTTTTTCAACCTTGGCATACTTTCCGCCGCGAAGCAGGAAAAGGTCTCCGTCTGTGAAAGGATGGTAGAAGATAAGGTCCTCGCCCTGGCGGATTTCCTCTTCATCCAGCGTGATGAGGTCTGCGATGGCAATTCCGTCTGCTCCGTAGAATCTGTACACCTGCTTGATACCGGGGTTCGTGGTCTTGGCATAGGAGTTACTGACCTTGATCGTGGGCTGGAATGTTCCGTCGGCTCTGCGTTTTGCAGCAAGCTTGTAGACTCCGCCAAGTGCGCTCTGGTTGCCTCCTGTGACAAGGTTGGTTCCGACTCCCCAGGAGTCGATGGGAACTTCATCAGTCACCAAAGTTGTGATGATTTCCTCAGTCAGGTCGTTTGAGACACAGATTGTGGCATCCTCAAGGCCTGCCTCATCAAGGCGCTGGCGCACGGCGCGGGCAAGATATGAAAGGTCACCCGAGTCGATTCTGACTCCGATTTTAAGACCCTTGGCCTTCTGCTCCTTTCCAACGATTATGGCGTTCTCGATTCCGCTTCCAAGCGTGTCGAAGGTGTCAATCAAAAGGATGCAGTTGTTCGGATAGATTTTGGCAAACTCCCTGAAAGCCTCAAGCTCGTTGTCGTAGGCCATGATCCAGCTGTGTGCCATGGTTCCGCCAACGGGGATTCCGAAGACCTTACCTGCAAGGGTGTTGCTTGAAAGCTTACAGCCTCCGATGTATGCGGCTCTGGAGGCAGAAAGTCCTCCGTCAATGCCCTGGGCTCGGCGCAGGCCGAACTCCATCACAGCACCGTCGCCTGCTGCGGTACAGACTCTCATGGCCTTTGTGGCAATCAGCGTCTGGAAGTTGATTGTGTTCAAGAGGAGGCTTTCAATGAGCTGGGCATCGATGAGCTTTGTGTGGACTCTTACCAAAGGCTCACCAGGGAAGACCGTTGTGCCCTCTTTGGGAGCATAGATGTCGCCCTTGAAGCGGTAAGTTGAAAGGTAGTCCAGAAACCTCTGGTCAAAGATGTTCAGGCTCTTGAGGTAGGCAATGTCATTTGCACTGAAGTTCAGACTCTCAAGCTCCGAAAGAAGCTCGCCAAGGCCTGCGAACACCGCATAGCCTCCCTGAAACGGGTTGGTGCGGTAGAACATGTCAAAGACGACATCGGGGTTCTCGTTGTTGAGAAAGTATCCCTGCATCATCGTAAGCTCGTAGAAGTCGGTAGTCAGAGCCGAAATGTCAACAACCATGGCGCTCTCCTTCGGTTTTGCTTTATTGTAATGTTTTATTTTGCCGGAATGATTGTCCTTCCGCCCATGTAAGGAACAAGTGCGTTGGGAATCTCAATGCTTCCGTCTTCCTTCTGGTAGTTTTCCAGAACGGCCACGACAGCTCTTGAGAGAGCCACGGCTGTTCCGTTGAGCATGTGCACGAACTTGCTCTTTCCGTCATCGTCCTTGTATCTGACGTTGAGGTTTCTGCTCTGGTAGTCTGTGCAGTTGGATGTGGATGTGACCTCTCCGTATTCGCCAGCTTCTCCGCGTCCTGGCATCCATGCTTCAATGTCGAACTTGCGGTATGCAGGGGCTCCGAGGTCTCCCGTGCAGGTGTCAACGACTCTGTATGCAAGACCGAGTCCGCTGAAGATCTCCTCCTCAATTGCAAGAAGCTCCTCATGCATCTTATCCGAATCCTCAGGCAGGCAAATGACGAACATCTCAAGCTTTGAGAACTGGTGGACTCTGTAAAGGCCCTTTGAGAACTGACCTGCTCCGCCTGCCTCGCGTCTGAAGCAGTGTGAAAGACCTGTCATCTTGATGGGGAGCCTGCTCTTGTCCAGAGTCTCTCCGCTGTAGTAGCCGCCGAGTGTGATCTCGGCTGTTCCGACCAATGCGGTTCCTGTGCCCTCGACTGTATAGATGTTGCTCTCTTCTCCGCGCGGATTAAAGCCGATGCCTTCAAGAATCTCTTCCTTTGCCACATCAGGTGTGATCATCGGGGTAAAGCCGTGCTTCATGACGATGTTCATGGCGTAGTTCTCAAGTGCCATCTGAAGAAGGACAGCCTCGTTTTTAAGGTAGTAGAACTTGGGGCCACTGACCTTTGTTCCTGTCTCAAAGTCAATCAGATCAAGCTTTTCGCCGATCTGCACATGATCCAGCGGCTTGAATGTGAATACAGGGGGCTTTCCCACATACTTTACGGCAGTGTTGTCCTTGTCCTCTTTTCCGACAGGTGCGCTTGGGTGTGCGTAGTTCGGAATCTGGCGGACTATGGTGTTGAATTCCTTTTCAACGGTCTCAAGCTCGGTCTCGGTTGCTGCAATCTTGTCCTTGATCTCGCGGCCTTCTGCGATAAGGGTCTGGCGGGCATCGTTGTCCATCTTGCCCTTCATCTTGGCAGCGTTCTCGTTTCTGGCGGCCCTGAGGTCCTCGGCGGCCTTCATCAGGGCGGACCTTCTGTCCATAAGTTCAATGGCCTGGTCCACATCGACCTTCATGTTGCGGTCTTTGATGTTCTTTGCAATCTCGTCACGTCTGGCTTTAAGCTCTCTGTAATCAATCATAGTTTTTCCCTTTGGCCGGTCCTTCCCAGCCACACAGAACTATAATACAAAGAGGGAGGTCTTTCAACTGCGCCCCCGTGCGTGGTATTCTGAGTCCGATGAAGATTAACATCGTCCTTTTCCAGCCGGAAATCCCGCAGAA
>ONWV01000066.1 GCA_900321635.1 uncultured Spirochaetaceae bacterium
GTTCCGGGTGACGGCTCGTTCAATTACACGGGTCTTAATATCTCGGCAATCGGTCTTCAGGAAAACAAGCTCAGAGACAACTTCAACGGAAACCTGAAAGTCGGCGAAAAGAATTATTTTGCTTCGGTCAAACGCAGCGGAAACCGCTTCTTCCTGGTTATGAGGCCCATTGAGGTGAGCATGCTGGGAACCATACTCCCGATTCTCATCGTTGTCCTGGCTGCTTTGGTTTTCTGCGTGGCTCTGATTCTGTTTTCATGCAGAAAGTACAAAATCAAGGATCTTGATAAAGAAACAGATCTCAGATTCAGCAAGGATCCCGAAAAGACCGCCAGGGCAAAACTGGTGTCTACATTGGGAGAGATTCTGAGCAAGAAAAAGCCGTTCTTTGAGGAGCGCTGGCCCAACGATTGCAAGAAATGGAAAGATAAGAGTGCGGAGGAGAAATTCCCGATTCTCACGAAATTCTTCCTTATCATTGCTGTTGCGGAGATTGCGATTCATGCCTGGCTTTCTGGATCTGATTCAATCTGGTACTACTGCTTCAACGGAGAGTGGGGGTCCGGAGTGAACCTCTATACAATCTCCTCATGCATGATGTGGATCTGTGTCCTGATCATAGCCAAGATGGTTATTCACAAGATTCTCTTTTTGATTGCGAAGGTCGCAACCCCCAGGGGCGAGACCATCTGCAACCTGCTTGACAACTATATGGCCTACATCCTGCCGATAGTCGGATTCTTCATCTGTCTTTCCAATTTCGGAATCAACACCAAGGCCCTTACCCTCACAGGCGGAGCCATAGGTGTCATCTTCGGTATCGGATGCCAGACCATCGTTGCCGATATCCTTTCCGGATTCATAATGGTTCTCGAGGGTCTTGTCCACAACGGAGACAGGGTTAAGCTTCCTGCCGATGCAAAGATTGTCCTTGGTTCTGCCGATGGTCCCGGCAAGATGGAGCCTGTCTCAATTGTTCAGAATGTCGGAATCAGAAACATTCTGCTGAAGAAAACCGTGGGCGTTCAGGTTGTCAGAAACAACGAGTTCAGAAACTACATCCTGATGTCAAAGAATGCAGAACAGTCGGCTATTGTAGAGATTGCCAAAATCCTGGAGAAGGAAGTCGAAGAGAAGTCAATTATCGTGGACAAAGAGGTCGAAGAAGCCATGAAAACTGATGGCCACCCGCCTATTGTGCCCGCATTTGAAGCTCCAAAACCCGTGGTGCCTGCCACCGAGGTGCCGACAGATGATGAGCCGAAGGCTGATGCACCCAAAGCGCCGAGAAGAAAGAGGATAAATGGAATTCTACCGAACGGTAAGTCTGAAAAACGGACAAAGAGTAATAATCCGAAACGGGACACAAAGTGACGCTCAGGCGGCACTGGACAACTTCAACCTCACACACAGCCAGACGGAATACCTTTTAAGTTATCCCGATGAGAAAGGTTTTTCTGTCGAAGACGAAGCCCGGTTTCTCAAGGAAAAGACTGAAAGCGAAAATGAAATCGAGCTTCTGGCCGTCCTCGATGGCAAGGTCATCGGCATGGCCGGTATCGAAAGTATCGGAAGGCGGGAGAAGATCCGGCACAGGGCAAATCTCGGAATCAGCATCGACAAAGCCTATTGGGGTCTGGGTCTTGGGAAGGCCATGATGCTGGCTTGCATCGAGTGCGCAAAAAGCGCCGGCTATAAACAGATCGAACTTGACGCCTTTGAGCAGAATGAGCGTGCAATCGGTCTTTACAAGAGCCTGGGTTTTGAGCAGTTCGGCCGCAACCCCAAGGCCATTTGCACCCGCGACGGCAAATACCAGGCCATGGTGCTGATGCGCCGGGAGGTGTAACGGGAATGAAAGAAACAAAAATCTATGTCGGGCTGAATGACTCTGTGACAAAGAAGCAACTGTTCGACACCGAAAAGTATATTAAGATTCTCAAGGATGTCTGCTTTGCATACCATACCCCGTTTTCCTTCGGTGTGATTGAAGGCGGCTATATCCATGAAAACGGAGAATACACAAAGGAGACAACCCTTCAGCTGACTCTGATAGGGGCAAAGAAAGATACAATCAACGAGATTGCAAAGGACCTTTGTGCATTCTTCAATCAGGAATCGGTACTGATTACCGAGAACCATATAAGATCCTATTTCATAAGGGAGTCTTTAAAACCTGCAGATGACAAACTATAAGGTAATTGATAAAGAAACATACTACAGAAAGGGCGTCTTCCGGCACTTTTCAGAGGACTGTAAGTGCTCCACTTCAATGACATCAAGAATCGATGTGACTGACCTTGTTGACTTCTCAAAGAGAACGAATACCAAATTCTATCTCAATTTCCTATATGTTCTTTGTAAGGTTCTGAATTCACGTGATGATTACAAAATGGGCTATCGTTGGCAGACTCAGGAGCTGATCTGCTATGACAAAATCAATCCCACACAGTATGTGTTCCATCCGGAAACCGAAACCTGCACAACGGTTTATTCTCATTACTATGAGGATTACGGCAAATTCTATTCCTGTGCTCTTGCCGACCTGGAAGAGGGCAAGAAAAGCACAGAATACAAGCTGGACATGGAAAACCACCCCAACTGGTTCGATGCATCCTACATCTCATGGCTTTCCTATGATTCGATGAACATAGAGCTTCCCGACGGATATCTGTTCTTTGCTCCGATAGTGAACTGGGGAAAGTACCGCGACGAAGGCGGCCGCCTTATGATGCCCGTAAGTGTTCGTCTGAATCACGCCATCGCCGACGGCTACCTTTTAGCCAAGGTCTTTCTGCTTCTTCAGCAGGAGATTGAAAGCTTCAGTGAGGCCTGAAGTGGCTTCTTCACTTATCCAGGCCTAATAATCTTCTCTTGAATGCCTGAACCTTCAGCATTGCTCCGGAGACATACAGGATGCCCAATACCATTGAGCCGATTGCCACTCCGATAGTAACTCCGTCTGCAAATCCGCTCATGAAGGTCTCTCTCAGATCCATCATTCTCATGGCCACATTTGCAAACAGCGATACAATTCCCAGAACAAAGAACACGAGCACAACCTTTGCTGCTCTTTTCTTTTCTTCTTTGCTGTACTGTGCCACCTTGATTACGGTGTCTCTCATCTCTTTATCCATTTTCTCGTTCCTCCGTTCTCCATCAAACAGTTCCCTTAAATCCACCTGATAGAAATCCGACATGATGACCAAGATATCAAGATCGGGTAGGTTGAAGCCTGTTTCCCATCTTGATACGGTTCTTCTGGAGACATTCAAAGATTCTGCAAGCTGCTCCTGAGTAAGATTCTTTTCTGTTCTGAGCTCTTTAAGAAACTTTCCGATTTTCAGCTGGTTCATCTTTTGTCCCTCCATCCGGTTTGAAATGTATCCTGCCAACCAGATTTCTGACAGGACACAAAACGAGCAAATGGCTTTTTACTCTTTTGAGACATAGTATGTCACATCAAAATTGAAATGTTGAAAAGTTTTCGAAGCAACACAAAAAAGGTCAAAACACAGAAATATGAGTCTTTGAAAATGAAAAACCATTGTCAGCTTTTTAGCTGTGCAAGGGTTTTTGCGAGACAGTGAGTAGATGCAGTCTAAAGATCTTTTAATTTCAAATACATTTCAGGTATCCCGTGCACAACAGTATCATAGATAAAAGACATGTCTACATAGCCATAATCATGGACGATTCTGTTTCTCATGCCCTTGATCGCTACCCATGGAACCTCTTTGTGGTCGGACTTGAACCCAGCAGAAAGCTTATTGTTGTTCTCCGCAATTTGTATAATCCGGAACATTATAGAATCAATCAGCAGAGCGTTGTTTTCTATTTCAACTTGTGTTTTTCCCTTTGTTTGGCTTATTACAAATTCCAGGTCTGTTTTTATTCTTTCAAGATAATATGTGTCGTCCTTTTTGTTATCCATAAATCTTGACTCCATCCTTCAGGACTTCCTGCAACAATGCCGGATTTTTGTTCAGTTGAGAGACATCAAGTAAATCAACTTTCTTTCTTAGATTTTCCCGAAGAACCTCAACAAGTTCGTAGAATTTCAACCCATCCAAAGGAACAGAAACTAACAGGTCAACGTCGCTTTGCTCTGTTTCTTTCCCTTTTGCATATGAACCAAAAAGGTAACAGTAATCGACGGAGTAGTTTTTGAATACATCCGTGCAGATTTTCTTTATATCATCGATTGTCAGTTTGCCATGCTCTTCATCAATCAAACCATATTCGTTCAGCCTGTCTACTATGTACTTATACTTGAAGCTATTGATTTTGCTTTCATTTGACTCATAGCGTTTATATGTGCGAACCGGTATCTGAAGATAATCAGCGCACTGTATTTGAGTCATTCCTTTATCAATTCTTAATTGTTTTATTGGCATCCCTGTTCCTCTTGGAATAAGGATAAGACATGTGACACCCAAAAGCAAGACCAAAAGGGCCAAAATGGCACTCTTTGAAAAACTAAAAGGTGCCAAAATGGCACCATGCTATCAAAAACTGCCGTAAAACAAATCAGTCCCGGGAAAACCCAGGACTGATCTTGTCGAGACCGGGAAGATTCGAACTTCTGACCCTCAGATCCGCAACATTATCCCTTGCACTACTTATACTCTTTCAGTATAAAAAGTTACATTTTTCAGTATCCTCAAATTGTACCTTTTATTTTCATTCAAACGATAATTCTCGTTTCTCACTTTTATATTAATTGTATCAGCGAAAAGCAAATTAATATCACACGAGGATTTATAGATGAGTAAAAGCAAACAAGAAGTAACTTACAAGAAACGCAGAAAGTACTACTACTTCAAAACGAAGACAATGACAAATTTCAAGACGACTGAGAAGACGACAAAGTCAGAAGCTGAGAGATTTGTTCTAGACCTTCTGTCAGATCAAAAACAGCCGAATGAAACCGTAAATGAAAAACTGAGATTCACATGGAACTCTGCAACATAATCAAAAACCTGAGACGCAAGTCGAACATGACACAGGAGCAGCTTGCCGAGAAGCTATGCAGGGGAGGTTTCCTACAATGAAAATGATATCATGTCTTCGGAAACAAAGGTAGCCTGAACAAGGATATTCAGGCTACCTGTGCGTTTCAGAAGGAAACGATAGTCAATAATTATTCAGAGGGGGATGTTTGTCGCTGTTCGATCTCGTGAGAATCTTCCACAATATATACACGATGTAAATGAAGAAAACGAACTGAGACCAGACTGCAGAAATCTTCTGCCCCGTTGTTCCCCCTGCTTTGGATACCTTGACTACTGCCAGCACTGAAGCGACAATGCAACATACTCCGAAGAGAATTGTCATGAGCACTTCATTATTGGAAGCCTCATCAGCCAAGTCGACAATCAAACCGATCAGAGACGCGACCTGAAGGACAAGACCGATTCCGGAAATAGGAAATACTCCGTAATTGATTCTGAATTTGATACTGAAAACCAAAGGATAGATGGAAACAACTGCAATTCCAACGATAATCAGAATCAAGGTAAATGAAGTCAGCCCAGAGAATTTTGATGCAAGTGATTGTTTTTCCGCAGTGTTAGATGCCGAATTCGAACTCTCAGTATTCGTTGTTGTCTGACTTGCGGAAGTATTGCCGGAGCCGGTTGAATTTGCTGTCTGGGAGGAAGTGCCAGAAGATGCAGGTCCTGAACTTGAGGAATTCGTTGTTCCTGCTCCCTGGTTCGCTGTAGTATTTCCGGAACCCGTTGACTTAGTAGTTGTAGCAGATCCTGTCTGTGAAGCACCGGATGAGGTTCCGTTTGTTGTGCCTGTGGAAGTGCCGGAACCTGTTGACTTTGTTGTCGTAGCAGATCCTGTCTGTGAAGCACCGGATGAGGTTCCGTTTGTCGTGCCTGTGGAATTGCCGGAACCTGTTGGCTTTGTTGTCGTTGCAGTTCCTGTCTGTGAAGCATCGGACGAGGTTCCCGTTGTCTGACTTGCAGAAGGAGCAACAGACTTGCTCTCCCCTGTTTCGAGAGAAGCAGCCTCACCGGGCTGTTGTTTTAGTTCTTTCTCTAAGCCGATGGTTTCGGTACCCGGCCCGTTTATTGCTGTTGAAGAACAACCGGCGATAAACAACGCAAGTAAAACCAAAGAAAAGAGCAAACCTTTTTTAATGATGTGAGTAGCATTATTCATGGTTGGCACGCCTTCCCCTATTATTCACATAAGATAATAATATCCTTTTTTTCTGATTACAACCTTAAACCAAGCTCTGTAACAAAAGTTATACCCGCAAAAACCGAGTACAAGCTATACTTCCCTAACGGGTATAGCTCCATGTTATCAATTAAAGTTAAAGGAATTCTCTTCACAAATTATCATAGTGAACTTGTATTTGTCAGTAGCTATGGGACTGATACAATCACGCCAGAAGCTGATTACGGATTCTTAGGGATTGAATATAAGAAAACAATTCTTTTCAATACTTCTGAGATATATGTTGAATATGCAGGAGAACGGGAGTTATACACTTTCAATACTTTTTCCGCTGAAACAACTGATCCGATTTCGACTTTTTCATCAATCAAGTCTACTGCTTTTCAAATCCAATACATAAGAGTTTCAGCAGATACGTATGACTATTTTTATGTTTCTGAATATCCTTTCTGGTCTCCTCTCGCGGATAAGAGACCGATTAGAGATAAAATCAGAGTCAAAAAAGGAGAAGTAGTGGTCGTAACAGTTTCTTACAAGAACTCTTATTAATCATGACTGCTGAAACAATGCGATTAATTACAATTGCGAGAGCCTAAAAAGAAAAAGCCCTGTCTGCAATATCTTGCACGACAAGGCTTCTTTCGAGACCGGGAAGATTCGAACTTCTGACCCTCAGATCCGCAATCTGATGCTCTATCCAGCTGAGCTACGATCTCATTTAAACAGCCATTAAACCATAGTGTTAGTTTAATCGTTTGTCAATACGGCCTAACGCATTTCTCCGTCATAGATTATAAGTCAGGAACCCGTCCTGATCTTCATGGGGAACGCGTCCGAAAGGTTGTAGACCACGGTCTTCTGTTCGGGGAACAGCTTTCCGGGTATATGATATGTCCTTGTCGGGTCCCTTCCGAACTGCCGGTATATGGATTTGCACAGGACATGTGAGAATATCTTCACGCAACCGCTCTTACTGCCGTGCACCAACGCACCATTGGGGACCTTGAACGCTTTCCCTTTCCCTCGTTGACGAACAGCTCGAAATCCGACAGCCTGAACAGGAACAGCAGCTCGTTGTCGCATGTAGCTGGCTTTCCGAGCATCTTGTACCGGTAGTCCCGCCTGAGGATACTCCACGGGAGGATTCCGCACCTGCGGATTCGGGAAGCACCATCAAGGTTGTTTGCAGCGTCAACATTCCCGTAATAATCGAAGGGCTTGGCGGAAAGGACAACATCGAGACGCTGGACAACTGCGCCACAAGACTGCGTGTCGAGCTCAAGGACTCCTCCATAGTGGATGAGGCCGTCTTCAAGCCGGCAGGGGCGAAGGGCGTGATGAAAGCCGGCAAAAACGGGGTACAGGTCACCATAGGACTGAAGGTCCAGAGCGTGGCCGATGCAGCAAGAGAGTATCTGAAGAATCAGAAGTAAAACAGTTCTTCAAATTTGCGGTCAAGTGCTATGCACAGGATCAGTGCAAGTTTTGCCGTAGGATTGAAGGGGGCCCCTGACTTGGAG
>ONWV01000065.1 GCA_900321635.1 uncultured Spirochaetaceae bacterium
GAAAGCAGAAACTGCAATCAGGGCGACCAAAGCGATTGTAAGTAGTTTTTTCATAGATTCACCTCCTAAGTGAAGCATTTGATATTTTACCAAACATAATGGTATTCCGCAAATTATTTGTTAGTACAATTGCCTCGAATTATGTATGTGTGAATTGTAAAACAAAAACTTTGGTGTTACTTTTTGATTATGCAGTACATCCTTCTTGCAACATCCCTGGTCAGCGTGGCCATTCTCATAATCGTAATCCTCAGGCTCTCCAAGTCGGACTCTGATGCAAAGACCCTCAATGCCATTGAAGAAGGCCTCAGACGCATGGAGCAGAGCATCGCAGTCACCAACACGCGTCTTGAAGAACTTGGAAAGGCATACGACAGGTTCAACAGCATGATAGACTCCCGCCTGATGCAGTTTTCAACGGGAAATGAAAGGCTGACAAAAACTGTCGAGGAAAAACTTGACCAGATCAGAAACGACAACGAGCGTCGCCTTGAGCAGATGCGTAAGACTGTTGAGGAAAAACTTCAGAGCACCTTGGAAAGCAGGCTCTCCACATCGTTCAAACAGGTCGGAGACCAGCTTGAAAGCGTCTACAAGCAGCTGGGAGAGATGCAGAACCTGGCCCAGGGCGTGGGAAATCTTGAGAAGGTTCTTACCAACGTCAAAACCAGAGGAATGTGGGGAGAGCTTCAGGCCGAGCGCATCCTTCAGGAAATCCTTCTTCCCGAGCAGTATCTCAAAAACGTGGTAACAAAACGCACGGGGCGCGACCCTGTGGAATTTGCCGTACGCCTTCCCGGAGCAAGCGAAGGCGAACATGTTCTTCTTCCCATAGACTCCAAGTTCCCGCGTGAGGATTACGAAAAGCTCTGCACAGCCACGGAAAGCGGAGATGTAGAAGCTGTGAAGATTCTCAGAAAGGCACTTGAGCGCCGTATTCTTGATGAGGCAAAGGACATCCGTGACAAGTACATAGACGTCCCCTACACCACCGACTTTGCAATTTTGTTTCTGCCGATCGAAGGCCTTTATGCCGAAATTCTCTCCATAGCAGGACTTCAGGACAGAATCCAGCGCGAGTTCCACGTGATGATCGCAGGTCCTGCCACCCTTGCAAGCCTGCTCAACAGCCTGCAGATGGGCTTCAGAACCCTTGCCATCGAGAAAAAAAGCTCCGAAGTCTGGCATGTCCTGGGAGAGGTCAAAACAGAATACGGGAAATTCGGAACGGTTTTGGAGGTCGTCAAGAAAAAGCTCGCCTCCGCCTCAAGCGAAATCGACAACGCATTCACCCGCCACCGCGCCATCGGGCGCAAGCTTCGCAATGTCGAGGCCGTTGAGTCCGATATGCCCGAACTGACAGACAATAATGAATAAGGCCTTTTTGTTGGACATTGTTTTTCATTAAGTGTAAAATTTACCCATGACAAAACTGGAAAGAGCCCTGACATATGCAATACAGGCCCATCACGGAATGGTCCGCAAAAGGGAGAAGATTCCCTATATCCTCCACCCTCTGGAGGTTGTGACAATCCTAGCAGGTCTTACTTGTGATGAAGATGTTCTGTGCGCGGCAGTTCTTCATGACACCGTAGAGGACACCGACACCACCATAGAGGAGATAGAGGCTCTCTTCGGCCACAGGGTCAGAGAGCTTGTGCAGTCCGAAACTGAGAACAAGAGAGTCGACCTCCCCCGTGCGCAGACATGGCACGTAAGAAAGCAGGAGAGTCTGGATTTTCTGGAGAAAACAGAAGACATTGACGTGAAGAAGCTCTGGCTTGCGGACAAGCTTGCCAACATGAGATCTCTTCACAGACTCTGGAGACGTGACGGAAACATGATGTGGAAGGGCTTCAATCAGGAGAATCCTGTCCAGCAGGCCTGGTACTACAGATCGGTTGCAGAACTTGTTTCGGAACTTTCGGACACTGATGCCTGGAAGGAATACAAATACCTGGTAGACATTATTTTCGAGGGGGTTGGTAATGGACAATCTTGAATGCCTCGTAAAAGACGGAGAGCTTTCCATAAAGCTCAAAGGTCATATCGACTCAAACAATGCGCCTCAGATTGAGGAAAAGCTTCTTTCTCTTTGCGACCAGAATCCCGATTGCAAAATCGTCATAGATTGCGAAGGTCTCAAGTACATCTCCAGTGCAGGCCTCCGTGTCATTCTGAAGCTCAAGAAAAAGAATTCCGAAACTGTGCTGATCAATGTCTCTTCCGACGTGTATGAGATTTTTGACATGACAGGCTTCACGCAGATGCTCGATGTCCGCAAGGCATTCAAGACCATCTCCGTCAAAGGCTGCGAGGTCATAGGAAGCGGTGCAAACGGAAAGGTCTACCGCATTGACAACGAAACCATCGTCAAGACCTTCATGGATGCCAATGCACTTCAGGACATTGAAAGAGAGCGCCAGCTGGCCAGAACCGCATTTGTCCTCGGAGTCCCCACCGCAATCTCCTATGATGTGGTGAAGATCGAGGGCGGCGGATACGGCTCTGTCTATGAGCTTTTAAAGGCAACGAACTTCGCCTCCATGCTCGTCAAGAAAGAAAAGAGCATCGATGAGCTTGCAAAAATGAGCGTTGAACTTCTCAAGACAATCCATTCCAAGGAAGTTGATCCCGCCTCAATGCCCAGCATGAAAGAACGCGCTCTGGACTGGGTGGCATTTTTAAAGGACTACCTGGACAAGGATGTTTATGAGAAGCTCTTCAAGCTGGTATCCGACATTCCCGAGGACAACCATATGATCCACGGTGATTTCCACCTGAAGAACATAATGTTCCAGGACGGAGAGGCCCTTCTGATTGATATGGATACAATCTGCCATGGAAATCCGATATTCGAGTTCTCTTTCATATACAACGCATACCTCGGTTTCTCGGATGTGGACCACAATGTCGTGAAGGATTTCATCGGAATCACATACGAACAGGCAGGTGAATACTGGAAGAAGCTTCTTCAGTACTACTTCGAGGGCAAGGATGACTCTTACCTTGAAACTGTCCAGGAAAAGGCAATGGTCATGGGCTTTGTCAGACTTCTCAGACGTGAAATCCGCCGTGACGGACTGAACAGCGAAAGCGGCCGAAAATTCATAGAGAACGCAAAGCGCCATATTTCTGAGCTTGTTCCGAAACTTGATACTTTGGTCTTCTGAGGAGGAATAATGGAGAATTTTGTCTGGAAATGCCCCACAAGGCTGGTTTTCGGTAAGGATGTAATAGGTTCTGTCGCAGACTATGTGAAAGCAGAGAAAGGAACAAAGGTTCTTATGGTCTATGGCGGAGGCAGCATCAAAAAGAGTGGAGTCTATAAGACTGTAACAGATTCTCTGAACAAAGCTTCTCTTCCCTTTGTAGAGCTTAGCGGAGTTCAGCCGAATCCCAGGCTTTCTCTTGTTCTTGAAGGCATAGACATTGTCAGAAAGCAGAAGATTGACTTCATCCTTGCAGTGGGAGGCGGTTCTGTCATAGATACCTGTAAGGCCATATCGTTCGGCAATGCCCTTCCTAAGGACAAGGACATCTGGAACGACCTGTTCATGGTGAAAGGATCCGTTCCTCCCAAGGGAATCAATGTGGGTGTAGTTCTGACAATTCCCGCGGCAGGATCCGAGATGTCAAACTCCTGTGTCATCACAAATGAGAAGACAGGCTACAAGCGCGGTGTGAACCACGAGAACAACTATCCGGCATTCGCAATCCTGGATCCCCAGGTCTGCTATACGCTACCACCTTATCAGACGGCATGCGGAGCTGTTGATATGCTCAGCCACATGATGGAGCGCTATTTCACACCTACAGAGAACGTGGACTACACGGATGCACTTCTGGAGGGCGCCATGAGAACTGTCCTTCAGTTCGGCCCGCTTGCCTGCAAGAATCCCAGAGTCTATGAATACAGAGAGCAGCTCATGCTGGCAGGAACGCTTGCGCACAACAACCTCTTCGGTTGCGGAAGAGTTCAGGACTGGGCATCGCACTGGATGGAACACGAGCTTTCAGGTCTTTATGACATAGCTCACGGTGCGGGACTTGCAATCATGACACCGGCTTGGATGAAGTATGTATACAAGACAAAGGTCTCACGCTTTGTTCAGTTTGCCGTAAACGTCATGGGAAGCAAGATGTCCATAGCTGATGAAGACAAGATTGCCCTTGATGGAATTGCAAGACTTGAAGACTGGTTCAAGAGCATGGGTCTTCCCACAAGACTCAGTGAGGTTAACATCAAAGGCGACAGAATCGGTGAGATGGTCAAACAGTGTCTTGACGGAGGAAGGGGCGTTGCCGGCGGCTTTAAAAAGCTTTATGCCGAAGATCTTGCCAAGATCTATGAGATGGCCCTGTAACGGCACATCATAATGAAAAAGGCTGCATCCTTGAGAATGCAGCCATTTTTTTGTCCGAAAGAGAGCTCAGTGAGCTCTTTCTCTGATCTCTTTTGTGATTTTTGTGACAAAGTCGGAAAGGGACATGGAAACTGTCTCGCCCGTGTCTCTGCTTCTGACGCTGACAGACCCTTCCTCTTCCTCTTTTGCTCCGATGATCAGCATGTACGGAGTTCTGTCCACCTGCTGGGCCTCTCTGATCTTGTAGCCGACCTTCTCGTTGCGGTCATCAAGAACAACTCTGACGTTCTGCGCTTCAAGAGCATCAAAGACCTTCTTTGCATAGTCGTTGTTCTTCTCGCTGACAGGCAGGATCTTTGCCTGAAGAGGTGCAAGCCATACCGGGAACTTACCCTTTGTCTCTTCGATTATGTAGGCCATAAATCTGTCAAGAGATCCGAGTATTGCTCTGTGGATGACAACAGGTGTCTGCTCCTTACCTTCGGCATCGATATACTTGAGGTCGAACTTCATGGGCAGGCAGAAGTCCAGCTGGCATGTGGAGAGTGTGTACTCGACACCTACAGCCGGCTTGACGTTCACATCGAGCTTAGGTCCGTAGAATGCGGCCTCTCCGATTTCCTCGGTGAAGTCAATCTTAAGATCCTGCAAAACGGTTCTCAGGGCGCTTTCGGCCTTGTTCCACATCTCATCGTCCTGATAGTACTTTTCGGTATCAGCAGGGTCTCTGAGAGAGAGAACGCAGCGGTAGTCTGTGATTCCGAAGTCCTTGTAGGTTTCAGAAATCAGACCTACGACCTGCTTGACCTCCTGCTCGATCTGCTCGGGGGTGACGAAGATGTGCGAGTCGTTCTGACAGAAGTGTCTTCCGCGCTCGATACCCTTCAATGTTCCGCTGGACTCGAATCTGAAGTCATGGGCAATCTCTGCAAGACGGATGGGCAGTTCTCTGTAGCTGTGCGGTCTTGAGGAGTAGATCATCATGTGGTGCGGGCAGTTCATCGGCCTGAGGACGAAGCTTTCTCCTTCGACCTCCATCGGCGGGAACATGTTCTTTCTGTAGTGTGCCCAGTGTCCGGATGTGACATAGAGGTTCACAGATCCGACACAAGGTGTCATAACATGCTGATAGCCGAGCTTGCGCTCCTTTTCCTTGATGTAGTTCTCAAGCTCCTGCCAGAGGATGTATCCGTTGGGCAGGAACATCGGAAGACCCTTTCCTACAAGGTCGTCTGTCATGAACAGACCCATTTCCTTACCGATCTTTCTGTGGTCGCGGGCCTTTGCCTCCTCGACTTCCTTCTCGTACTGCTCAAGTTCTGCCTGGGTGGCGAATGCAACTCCGTTGATTCTGGTGAGCATCTTGTTCTTGGAATCATTCTTCCAGTATGCTCCGCCCTGGCCTGTGATCTTGAAGGCCTTAAGTGCGTTTGTGAAAGTCACATGGGGACCTGTACACATATCGATGTAGTCGCCCTGCTGATAGAAACTGATGATCGCATCCTCGGGGAGGTCTCCGATGTGCTCCTCTTTGTATTTTGCATGACGCTCATGCATGAGCTTGACGGCCTCATCCCTTGGAAGGATGAACGGTCTGATGGGCAGATGCTCCTTTGTGATCTTCTTCATCTCGGCTTCGATTGCAGCAAGATCCTCATCGGTGAGCTTTCTGTCTCCCAGATCAACGTCGTAGTAGAATCCTCTCTCAGTTGCAGGTCCGTATGCGAAGTCTGCACCCGGATAGAGTCTCTGTATAGCCTGGGCCATGAGGTGGGCCGTTGAGTGGCGGATCACATGGTTCATTTCTTCTGCCGGACATTCGGCAACACTTCCGTCTTTGTAGATAATCTTCATCGGGTTTCTCCCAAAACAATGTTCGAGCACATTATATAGATATCAGAAGAAAACTTAAACCCATTTCGGGTCTCATCCTTGACTTTGAATGATGATGAGGATATCAATCATAAAAGCATGAAAATCATCGAGCGCAACAAGACCCTTCTTAAGACCGTCCTTATGGTCGCTTTCCCCATTATGATCCAGAACGGATTCACCAATTTCGTGAATCTTCTGGACAACATCATGGTCGGCCGCCTGGGAACGGAGCAGATGTCCGGTGTCGCGATAGTCAATGAACTTCTTTTCGTGTACAACCTGTGCATCTTCGGAGGTCTTTCAGGAGCCGGAATCTTCACTGCTCAGTATTTCGGAAAATCCGATGCCGAGGGTGTCAGAAACACCTTCCGCTTCAAGTTCGTTCTGGCCATGGGCCTTGTCCTGACAGCGACTGTCATCCTTCTGTTATTCGGTGAGAACCTTATAGGCTACTACCTGAACGAAAGTCCCGACGGAGGAGACCTTGCAGCCGCTTTGAAATCAGGCCAGAGCTATCTGCTCATCATGCTTGTGGGGCTTCCTGGTTTTGCTCTGACTCAGATCTATTCCTCAACGCTGCGCGAGTGCGGAGAGACCGTTGTTCCGATGAAGGCCGGAGTTGCCGCCGTTTTGGTCAATCTGTCACTGAACTATGTCCTGATTTACGGAAAACTCGGATTTTCTGCTATGGGAGTTGGAGGAGCGGCCATCGCTACTGTTATTTCCCGTTACGTGGAAGCTTCGATAGTCTTAATCTGGACTCATCGCCACACCGACGCGCAGCCCTTTGTAAAAGGTCTTTACCGCACACTCCGTGTTCCGTCCCATCTTGTTTCCCAAATAACAAAGAAGGGCATGATTCTTCTGGCAAACGAGACATTCTGGTCTCTGGGAATGACTCTTCTTACCCAGTGCTATTCAATGCGCGGCCTGAATGCAGTAGCAGGAGTGAACATAGCAAACACAATTAACAATCTCTTCAAGGTTGTGTTTCTATCCTTCGGAGTCAGTATCGGAATAATTGTAGGTCGTCTTCTGGGTGCAGGGGAGATTGAAGAGGCAAAGGAAACAGACAGAAAGATCATTATCATCTCCGTGGTAATAAGCTGTTTTGTTGGCCTTCTGATGTTGGTCGTCTCTCCGCTTTTCCCAAGACTCTACAATACCAATGAGATTGCAAGGCACATTGCCACCAGCCTGATAATGGTCCAGGCCATATGTCTTCCTATCGAGGCCTTCAAGAATGCGACGTACTTTACTCTGAGAAGCGGAGGACGTACGTTCCTTACATTCCTTTTCGACGGTTTTTTCGTAATTGCCGTGAGTTTCCCCATCGCCTATATCATGAGCAGATATACCGATGCAAGCGTTGTCTGGATATTAATCAGTGTTCATCTCGGCGATCTTGTGAAGACAGTCTTCGGATTTGTTCTGGTTAAGAAGGGAATTTGGGCAAGAAACATAGTTGCGCAATAGACAAATCGCAAATCATGCTTTAGAATCCAAGGTAATAGATGCTTTCCTAGCTCTCTATTACAATGCCTTTTGGGCGTCACGGGTTCCGTGGCGCCCTTTTTTATTATAGCTGTAGAGTCATTTCAAGCAAGTCCGCTGTCAGGGCGTTCCGAACCGTAGGAGACATACCTATCTGGTAGGCTCCGAAGGAGAGGAACGATTTGACAGATGGAATTGCG
>ONWV01000062.1 GCA_900321635.1 uncultured Spirochaetaceae bacterium
GCTCTTTGATTCCGATGCTGCAGGACAGAAGGCCACAAAGACGGCGCTGCTTCTTGCACAGAGCAATGAACTGTCCAATTTCGTCATGAACCTCGAAGGAGCCAAGGATGCTTCCCAGATGCTGGAGGAACAGGGTGCCGAAGCCTTGCAGAAGAGCTGTGTAAATTCAATTCCTGGCTTTTCTTATCTTGTATCTTCGGCCCTAAAATTGTATGATATACGGCAGCCCAAAGGGAAATCATCTGTATTCAAGGAGGTTAAACCTTATCTTGACGCAACAAGATCGGAAATTGAGCGTCAAGGGTACATAAAATATCTTTCAAACGTTCTCCGGGTATCGGAGGATCAGATTCTGAGCGATTATCAGAGACAGAGCGGAAAAGAGGCGGATTATGATGAAGAGATTCCGCAGTCAAAGACAGAGTACAACCCGCTGAATACGTCAACAGAGCTCACGGCAATGCTGATTCTCCTGAAGAACAGAAACAGATTCAATCAGTTCAGAAACAAGGTCAAGCTAAGTCATCTCAGTGACCCTTCGGCAATCAAGCTGTACACGGTTCTTGAGGATGTGATGCGCTCGGAAATCCGAACTGATGATCTTGTGATTCAGATGATAGATGATCCGGAACTAAGAAATCTTGCTGTAAGTGCCTTCACAAGCAGAATGTATGAGCGCATGGATGTCGACAAGACGCTCGACGATGCGGTATTCCAGATTAGACTGGCTCAGCTTGAACAGAGAAGGGCGAACATACAGAGGATGCTGAACGGAGGAGAGGTAGATATTGCAGATGAACAGGAGTTTTCGAATCTCCTTCAGTTGAAGATGTCACTGGACAGAGAAATTGAGGAACTCAAGGGCGAAAGGGAAACCAAGGATTGACTGATGACAGAAGAGAACAGGAATGAAATACTGCAGAAGCTGATTTTCTCAGCACAGAATGAAAACAAATTCACGCTGATGGACCTTAAGGACTATCTTCTCAGTGAGCATGTTGATTCTGAAGAGGACATCACATTCTTCAAAGATGAGCTTTCCAAGCTCGGCCTTATTGCCACAGATAACGAATCAGATGATTCAGACTTCATCGATGAACCTTCAAGCGACGAGATTGAGGGCATGGAGGAAGAAGGTGAGGAAGATGATCTTCTCAGTGATGAGGAAGATCTCATGGGAGAAGATGAAGCTGATTCCATTGACCTCATCGACGAGCCTTCCGATGCAGAGCTTTCCAAAGTCGAGGAAGAAGAGTCCGAGGACGAGGATGAGGAAGAAGAAGATGAGGACAACCTTGATGAGAGGGATTCCTACACAAAGAGCTTCATCCGTGAAAACTATTCTGACGGATCTGTTTCAGAGGGCATTTCCAACATCGACGAGGATGTTGAGCAGGTAGTCCGCAACAGACCCAACATTCTGGGAACAGACAAGGGCGAGACAAGCTCCGATGACCCGATCAGGCTTTACCTGCGTGAAATCGGCCGTGAGACACTTCTTACGGCAGATGAAGAGGTTGAGCTTTCAAAGCAGATGGAAGAGGGTGCTCTTATCATCAAGAACGTGATTCAGCAGTCCGGAATCATGATCACATGCTTTACTCAGATTCTTGAGAAGCTCAACACCAAGTACGAGGAAGCCGAGGACTACAATGCCAAGGATCAGAAGGAACTGATCACCGAGCAGAAGCGTTATGCCTCCTTCTACAGAGAAGGTCTTAAGGAATGTCAGAGCGCACTTAAGAACTACAATGAGCTTAAGCAGAACAAGTTCGCTTCAGGTGAAGAGGTTCTTCACAATGATGAGCTTGTGAAAAAGAAGAACCAGCTTCTCAAAAAGCTTTCCCAGATTGAGATTCAGCCTGAGGAAATCACTATGTTCACCGACAGATTCACTTCCGCAGAACATAGCATCAATGAGCTTAAGAACAGCAAGACAATTCTTGAGTCAAAGCTCCAGGTTTCCAACGACAAGGATGTCAGACAGCTTTCCAGAGACCTGGTCACGGCAAACAAGCGCTTTGCCGTTGAGGCAAGACTCGGCATGCCGCTTGAGGATATCAAGGACCTCATCTCTCAGTATCAGACCGCTGTCAGAAGCCTCAGAAAGATTGAGTTTGAGTTCGAGGACAGCTGTGATGTGATTCTTGCTCAGGCTCTTGAGATCAAGCGTGGCATGAAGATGCTCAAGACTGCTAAGGACCGCCTGATTCAGGCAAACCTCAGACTTGTCGTCTCGATTGCAAAGAAGTACACAAACAGAGGACTTCATTTCTTCGACCTGATTCAGGAAGGAAACATCGGCCTTATCAAAGCCGTTGAGAAGTTCGAGTACAGAAAGGGCTATAAGTTCTCGACCTATGCCACATGGTGGATCAGACAGGCCATCACAAGAAGCATCAGTGACCAGGCAAGAACAATCAGAGTTCCTGTTCATATGATCGAGCAGATCAACAAGGTCGTCAGAGAGTCCAGAATGCTGATGCAGACTCTGGGCAGAGAACCGACCGATGAGGAGATTGCCCAGAAGCTTGGCTGGCCGGAGAGCAAGGTTAAGACGGTCAAGAACGTCGCACGTGAGCCTATCAGCCTTGAGACACCTGTCGGAGAAGAGGAAGATTCACTTCTTTCCGATTTCATCGAGGATAAGGAAGTTGAGAATCCGGCCACACAGACGTCATTTGCTCTTCTTCAGGAGCAGCTGCGTGAGGTTCTTGCAACGCTTCCTCCAAGAGAGCAGGAAGTACTTAAGATGCGTTTCGGTCTAGAAGACGGATACTCATTGACACTGGAAGAAGTTGGGTTGTATTTTGAAGTAACCCGTGAGAGAATCAGACAGATTGAGGCTAAGGCACTCAGAAGATTGAGACATCCGAAGCGTGCCAAGAAACTCAAGGATTATGTCTGAGTACGATAGAAAGTAGGAGTGAGGCTTTAGATGAAAGAAATCTATAACACACTGAGTAAGCTTCAGGTTGTCTTGGCCAAGATGTTCAAGGTCGAGGATGAGATCAAAGAGATCCCGATGGCTCTTGCCGACAAGGAAGCTGTTCTGCAGAAGACCAAGATCACATATCTCGAGCTGCATGAGAAAAGTGAGAAGGTCAAGGAAGAGCTCAAGACCCTGCGCATCAGACTTGATGAAGCCGGAGTCAAGCGCGAGACCTGTGAGAAGATGATGGAAACCATCACACAGGCCAGAGAGTTCGAGACTCTGCAGAAAGAGATAGAGGAAGCCAAGAACGCTGAGCAGACACTCAGAAAAGGACTTATCGCCAAGGAGAAGTTCTATGATGAGCTGAATGCAAAGCTTTCTATACAGGAAGAAATCATGGCTCAGCAGACCGAAGAGGTCGAAGAGGAGACCAAGGTCAAGGATCAGCTTGTTGCTGAAAAGCAGGCTGTTCTTGATCAGATCATCGCTGAGAAGGATGAGCTTGCAAAGGACTTTGACCAGAACCTTCTGTTCAAGTTCGAGAGAATCATCCGCAACAAGGGCGGTTTGGGAATTGTTCCTATCCACGGAATCGTCTGCGAAGGCTGTCATATGACACTTCCGGCACAGTTCGTCAATGATGTCAGAAGATCCACCACAATGGAGAGCGAAGGCATCAGGGAAGAGGATGACATTCATTTCTGCCCGTACTGCAGCCGTGTTCTTTATTATGAGGAGAGCGCTGAGGATCAGCACTTCGATAACCTCTTCACATCAGAGGATGAGGATGAGATTGAGGAAGAGAACGCTGAAAACGATGATTTCATCAGTTCCGGCGATTTCGGTGACCTCGATTCGATTTGATTTTGATAATTGAAGGTTCGACAAGCAATCGCTTCGGCTTTTGGCCGGAGAGGAAAGTCCGAGCTCCACAGGACATGATGCCGGGTAACACCCGGGAGCCGTAAGGCTACAGAAAGTGCAACAGAAAATATACCGCCTGTTTGCAGGTAAGGTTGAAATGGCGGGGTAAGAGCCCACCGGGAAGGCAGTAATGCGTTCCGCATGGTAAACCTCATCAGGAGCAAGGCCAAGAAGCATGTGGATTGTCCGTCCTATACATGCGGGTAGGCTGCTAGAGACTGACGGAGACGTCAGTACCAGATAGATGATTGCATAAACAGAACTCGGCTTATGGAGGACCTTCTTTGTTTTTAAATAGGGGGAATTGCAATGGATAGTAGATTCAAGCCTGCATTCCCCCTTTTTGTTTTATTCATATCCTGCATTCTTCTTATCTCCTGTTCAAATCCGCAGCAGAACTATGACAAAGGCCGGTACGAGGAGACAATCAAACAGATAGACAGGATGAAAAATCCCACTTCTGATGATCTTCTTCTCAAGGCCAAGTCCTATATAGCCATCAATCAGGATGAGAAGGCTTTGGAAAGTCTTTTCATGTACCTGACACTTGACGAGGATCCTTCTTCTGAAAACAGAGCCTATGCTGTAGAGAAGTTCATTTCTCTGAACAAATCGGACAGGCTTGCCGCCCTGGTTCTTCTTCCTGCGGATGGAACAGAAGCTCAGAAAGCCCTGTATGTTGCATACAGCAGGACAGGGGAGAAGGAGAAGGCTTCCGAGATGCTTACCTTGCTTTCAAGGATGCTTGATTTCAACGAGTATGTATCGCTGATGCTTACAGCGCCTCATGATATCGGCTATATCATCGACATTTTCACAGCATGGTACGGTTCCATCACACAGGAAGATAAAGACAGCTATCTGAACTTGCTTTCAAGATTCTCTTCAGAAATCAGCATTCCGGAAAACGAGGCCAAGAGGTTCCTGTCTCTGACAGATCTTCTCATGTCGGACTCGTATTATACCGATGATGATATCAGACTTTCATGTCTTCTTAAGATCAAGGGAAACATCCTGGAGATGCTCTTTGACAGGGTCAATGCCAGAATCTACTGGACTCAGGCCTATAAGCTGAATCCGGATGACACCCAGCTGAGGGATAAACTTAAAAGATGATTGAACTTGACGGAT
Organism: uncultured Spirochaetaceae bacterium; assembly: GCA_900321635.1. Classification (GTDB taxonomy): domain Bacteria; phylum Spirochaetota; class Spirochaetia; order Sphaerochaetales; family Sphaerochaetaceae; genus UBA9732. The sequence goes on from ONWV01000062.1 coordinate 4,991, forward strand.
ACGGAAGGATAAACAATCTTGAAAAGTGCCTTGAAGACGGGATTCTTGAGATTGAGAACCCGGCTCGTTACATCGGAAGCGAATATATCTTCGGCCGAAAGCCATATAAGGAAGGCGATGTAAAATGCGCCATGTGCTTTCCCGATCTGTATGAGATTGGAATGGCTAACAACGCCATCAGAATCCTTTATGACATCATAAACAACACTCCAGGAGCATTCTGTGACCGAGTCTTTGCCGTTGCACCGGATTTTGAAAAGATGCTCAGGGAAAAAAACATACCGCTTTTTACCATCCAGGAGCATTTTCCTTTAAACAAGCTTGATTATCTGGGAATCTCGATAGGCTATGAGCTTTGCGCCACCGACATACTCCAGGTATTGGAGCTTGGAGGAATTCCGATTCACAGCAAGGACAGAACGGACTCGGATCCTATTGTCATAGCAGGAGGCCCTGCCATAACAAATCCTCTTCCGTTTTCACGTTTTCTGGACTTTGTTTATATAGGAGAGGCAGAGTCTGGTCTCAGTGAGATAATCACAATAATCGGAAAGTACAAGACAAGATCAGAAAGGATCGAAGCTCTGAAAAAGACACCTTATCTCTGGTATCCTGGCAGAAAGCTTGCTCCAAGAGCTGTGGATCTCACATTTGCCTCATCAGAAGAGAAACCGCTTCTGAAGCATTATGCCGTCTCATCCTTTGAGACAGCACAGGACCACGGAACCGTGGAGATCATGAGAGGCTGTCCCAACGGCTGCCGTTTCTGCCATGCAGGTCAGTATTACAAACCTTTCAGACAGAGAAGCCTAAAGACGGTATTCGAACTTGTGGATCAGACTGTAAACCAGCTGGGATACAGGGAAATTACTCTTTCATCGCTTTCTTCAGGAGACTATCCTGATTTGGATAAGCTGATAAAAGCCCTGAATGATACATACAGAGCCAGAAACATTTCATTTTCGCTTCCATCTCTCAGGGTAAGCACCTTCAGTCTGAATATACTTGAGCAGCTATCCGAAGTAAGAAAGAGCGGTCTTACTTTTGCCATAGAGACTCCGCTTCTTGAAGACCAGAGAAGGCTGAACAAAGAGGTTCCTCTTGAATCTATTATCAGCATCATTCAGGAAGCAAGGAGCAGGGGATGGAAACTTGCCAAGTTCTACTTCATGGTTGGCCTTCCTTTCATTGACAGACAGACCGAGGAAAATAATCTTGTTTCCTTCCTTCTTGCCATAAGAAATGCGACTAAAATCAATATGAATATCAACATAGGAACCTTTATTCCCAAGGCTCACACACCGTTCCAATGGGTCAGACAGCTTACCATGGAAGAGTCTCTTGAGCACCTTCGGAGCATAAAGCGTGCTCTTATGGCCGCAATTCCGGGCATCAAGGTTTCTTATCATGAACCGTCCATTTCTTTTTTAGAGGGTATTCTTTCTCGCGGGGATTATTCGTGTGCAGACCTGATTGAAAAGGCATACAGACTTGGATGCAGACTTGATGCATGGGACGAGTACCTGAAATGGGATCTCTGGCAGCAGGCCATTGAAGAGACAGGCTATGACACAACGCCCAAGGAATGGAATCTTGATGATGATCTTCCCTGGGATTCCATAACCATGAACGTGTCAAAAGCTTATCTTAAAAAGGAATATGAGAAGGCCAAAGAAAGCATTCTGACTCATGTCTGTGACAGTGATTGTGACCATAGGTGCGGTGTCTGCACAAAGAACCAAGCCAAGGTTATAAAGGCAGATAACAACGATTTTGAATCAATTGTTCCAAAGCCGCATAAGGTTCCAGAGCCATATGAGTATGTACAGACTATATTCACATATGAGAAAAAAGGAAGGGCGGTTTATAACTCCCATATCGCCGTAATGAGACAGTTCGAGATGGCGTTTCAGAGATCAGGTCTTGATGTTCTTTTCACACAGGGCTTTAATCCCAAACCAAAGCTTGAATTCTTAAATCCTATCACTATGGGTGTTTACGGCAACAACGAGCTGCTTCTTTGCGAGCTTCCAATCAGCCAGATCAATGAAAGCACCGTAAAGCGCCTCAATGATGTTCTTGCCGAGGGCTTTGTCATCAAAGACATGAAACTTGTCCCTCAGGACAAGACAGGCCGTAAGATTTCGCTTTCCAGCAGAATGCGCGGCAGCATCTATGAAATCAAAGACATCCGTGATGATGAAATCTGTACGATTTTGGATAGCCGTCTTAATGATGAAAGCAATGATTATGTAATCAAGAAGGCTTCGGATGGTGTGTTCAATGTGACTATCAACGGAGATAAGAACATTTTCAAACTTCTTTTTCCCAAGGAAATGAGTAAGTTCCATATAGCAGGAAGCTGCACCATGACAAGACTTGGCATCCTTATGGAGGAAATATGATTGATTATAAACTTATCAAGACTGACGATGTATGTCAGAACATGAAGAATCTCTATGATATAGTGACTTTCCTCAGAGACCCCAAGGACGGATGTCCGTGGGACAAGGAGCAGATGCCGCGTGATATCGTCCGTAGCATGCAGGGAGAAATCTATGAATATGTGGATGCTCTGAATGAAAATGACAAGCCGCATCAGCGTGAGGAACTTGGAGATGTATTTCTGAATCTTTTCCTTCTTGGAAAGATTCATGATCAGAACGGAGATTTCAGTCTTGCAGATTGTCTTAATGAAGCCTGTGAGAAATACATCCGCCGTCATCCTCATGTTTTTTCCGATGTCCATGTGAACAACACAGCTGAAGTTCTGATGAACTGGAATCAGATTAAGAAAGAAAAGGAAGGCAGAAAGGCTTCTGAAGAAGATTTCTTTGACGGAATTCCCAAGGATGAGCCTGAGCTTGAACGTTGTTATCAGATTTCCAAGAAAGCCGTGAAAGTCGGATTCGACTGGCCGGATGAAAAAGGTGTCTATGACAAGATTCACGAAGAACTTGATGAAGTTATGGAAGCAAAGACAGAGGAAAACAAAATGGAAGAACTTGGCGATGTTCTTTTCACAGTTGTCAATCTCTGCCGTAAGATGCACATCAAACCTCAGGATGCGCTGTCTTATGCCAATACAAAATTCGTAAAGCGCTTCAACATAGTCAACAGACTCGTCAAGGAAAGAAACCTTGAATATGAGAAACTTACTGATAAGCAATGGGACGATTTATGGAACATTGCCAAGAAAGAATGTATAAGCACTTCTAAAGTTTGACAGAAGATGCATTATATCCAATTTTAGAAAGTATCCGTATATGGGAAGAAATATGGAAATCAAGTATCCGGATTATCAAAATTCTATAGTCAATCTCGTCTGCTCTCTTCTGAAGTACTACAACGTCAAGGATATAAAGCACAATTCCATCTCCCAGGTTGATAAGATTCTGGAAGAAAGAAAACCCAGAAATGTTGTCCTTATGCTGTTCGATGCCATGGGGATTTCCATTCTGAATAGATATAAAGATCAGTCGCCGTTTATCAGAAGTCATATCATAAGGACACTTTCTTCTACATTTCCTCCGACAACTGTTGCTGCAACTACA
>ONWV01000061.1 GCA_900321635.1 uncultured Spirochaetaceae bacterium
AAGGCAAAGCTTGAGACGCTTCAGGTTCGCACTCCGAATCAGAACATGGACAGCATGCTCAACACATGGAACCTCTATCAGAGTGAGACAAATGTTGTATTCAGCCGCTTTGCATCGTTTATAGAAGTGGGAGGCAGAACGGGCCTGGGCTACCGCGATACAGCTCAGGATGCCATGTGCGTGGTGCCCTCAAACCCCTCGCAGTGCAGAAAAAGAATAATCCAGCTCCTACGCGGTCTTACAACATCTGGCTACGGTCTTCATCTTTTCAGCCCCGAAGTCTTTGACCCCGAGGCTCCCAAGACCAAGCCTTTCAATTCTCCTACGGTAAAGCCCGCACCAGAGCCGGGTAGCATGGTCCACGGCCTTAAGGACACCTGTAGCGACGATGCATTATGGCTTGTTCCTTCCATCTGCGAGTTCATCCGCGAAACAGGCGACTTTTCATTTCTGTCAGAGGTCTTCGGCTATGCCGATGGCGGCCAGGGCTCCGTTTTGGAGCACATGGAAAAGATTCTTCATTTCAGTGCGGATCAGGTTGGAAAAAGCGGAATATGTCTGGGCCTCAGGGCTGACTGGAATGACTGCATAAACCTTGGAGGCGGTGAAAGCGCCCTTGTGTCATTTTTACATTACTGGGCCATTGATGAGTTTATCGACCTTCTGTCCCATGCAGGAATGAAGGATAAAATTGCCCAGTATGAAGCGATGAAGGACAAGGTCAAAGAAGCCTGCGAGCGCGAACTCTGGGACGGAGAGTGGTACATCCGAGGCATCACAAAAAGCGGCCGCAAGATCGGAACTTCTTCCGATAAGGAAGGTAAGGTCCATCTTGAGTCCAACACCTGGGCGGTGTGCAGCGGGCTTGCAACAGGCGATCATGCCAGAAAGGCAGTTGAGGCCATAGACAAGTACCTTTACGGAGAGTGGGGCATACACCTCAATGCTCCAAGCTACACCAAGCCTGACGATGAGGTTGGTTTTGTCACACGCGTGTACACGGGAATCAAGGAAAACGGAGCCATCTTCAGTCATCCCAATCCCTGGGCTTGGGTTGCGGCTGCTAAGCTGGGCATGGGAGACCTTGCCATGAAGTTCTACGATGCCCTGTGTCCTGCACGTCAGAATGACAAGATAGAAACAAGGCAGAGCGAACCGTATGCCTACTGTCAGTTTGTCATGGGACGCGACCACAGCGCCTACGGCCGTGCCCGCCATCCGTGGCTCACAGGATCGGCTGGGTGGGCATACTTTGCCTCGACGCACTATATTCTGGGAATCAGACCTTATTATGACGGTTTAATCATAGATCCGTGCATCCCGTCTTCCTGGGACGGCTTTGAGGTAGACCGTATTTTCAGGGGAAAGAAGATTCACATAAAGGTGGAAAATCCCTCTCATATCCAGAAGGGGAAAGCCACTTTTATTCCTCTTTCAGAACTTAAGGAAAACATTACCGTAAAGCTTGAAAAATAAAGATACGAAAGAGCCTCAATATGTGATAGAGTAAATAAACAGGGATTGTGGTATTTTTATCTTTTTCCTGATATTTCTAAGGAGGCTCTATGCTTTTCTACAAATGCGCCCATTGCGGGAATTTCGTGACCTTCCTCACCGAAAAAGCTGCACCCACACCGATGTGCTGTGGTCAGAAGATGGAGGAGGTCGTAGCCAATACAGTTGATGCAGCCAAGGAAAAGCACGTACCTGCCGTCACAGTCGAGGGCAACCTCGTCAAGGTTCAGGTGGGTTCCGTCGCTCATCCCATGATGGATGCTCATTACATTCAGTTCATCATCCTTGAGACAGAAAAAGGTTATCAGAAGGTTGACCTCAAGCCGGGTCAGGAACCTGCTGCTTCCTTCCTTGTAGCTGATGGTGATAAGGCTGTGGCCGTATATGAATACTGCAACCTCCACGGACTGTGGAAGGCAGAAATCTGAAAGGAGAAAACTATGGATAAGTACGTTTGTAATGCATGCGGATATGAGTATGATCCTGCAGTAGGCGATCCTGATAACGGAATCGCTCCGGGAACACCGTTTGAGGCTCTTCCTGATGACTGGACCTGCCCGGTGTGCGGAGTAGGCAAGGACATGTTCAGCAAGGCATGAATTGATCTTTGAATCTCAAGGGACTCTTCGGAGTCCCTTTTTTCTTGCAAAAAACAGAGCTTGTAATTATACTGAAAAAAAGTTCACTGAAAAATTTTTCAGTAAAAATCATCAGGAGGTGCTTTTATGTTTGTCGGAAGAGAAAAGGAGCTATCAGAACTCAAGAATCAGTTCAAATCTGAAAGCAAAAGCATTGTCCTTGTGTATGGAAAGAGAAGAGTAGGAAAGACCCGTCTTTTGCAAGAGGCGTTGAAGGATTTTGACGGAACAGTCGTAAATCATCTTTGTGTCAAAAGCAGTTTTGAAGGCAATCTGAGACTTCTTTGCCGAAGTGTCGCATTCTCATTCGGTCTTTCCCCGTCTTTTTCTGTGGCTTCGTTATATGATTTGTTTGATTTCATAAAGGCTCAGAATAAAAGAACTGTTGTGATTTTGGATGAGTATCAGTATTTCAAGGAATCGGGTAAGGAAACAGATGTGGATTCCATGATTCAGGTAGTGGCGGATTCTCTACCTGATAATATCAAACTGGTTCTCTGCGGGTCATATATAACAATAATGAAAGGCCTTCTGGAAGAGTCGGACCCTCTGTTCGGGCGTTTTACCAAGATTATCCATCTCGAGGAGTTTGATTATCTCGATGCATCACGGTTTTTCCCGAATCTTCCTGTTCGGGAGAAAATCAGATTCTATTCGGTTTTCGGAGGTTCCCCTTATGTTCTGTGCAATCTTGATTACTCAAAGTCGTTGGAACAGAACATCGTGGAATATGTTCTTGAACCTGACAGCATCTTCAGAACATATATTGAGAATGTTGCTCTGAAAGAAATCCAGAGAGCTTTCGATATCCGTATTCTTGAGATAATCGGAAACTCGCGAAGAAGATTCAAGGAGATCTTCTCCCTGGTCGGATTTGAGGATTCAAGTCTTTTGGACAAACAGCTGAAGAACCTTCTGAATATGGAGACTATTTCCAAGGTTGTACCGATAAATGCAGGAGATGACAAAAAGAAGAAGTTCTATGAAATCAACGATAATCTGATGCGTTTTTATTTCACTTATGTCTTTTCATTTGACAGCCTGATTTATAAGTTCGGACCGGAAAAATACTTTGAAAATGCTGTTTTAGGTACCTTGAATACGTTCATAAGCTACAGATTCGAAAAGATTGCAAACCAGTATCTGGTCCGTATGGCTCATGCAGGAAAGCTTGATGGTGTGCTTGACTTCGGAACATTCTGGTACGATGACAAGAAGAATCACAAAAACGGACAATTTGACTGTGTCCTTAAATATCAGGACGGCTATGCTTTCTATGAAGTGAAGTTCTATGAAAGTCCTATGTCGCTCAGAGAATGTGAGGTCGAGGAAAAGCAGGTCAGATCAATTGTTGATATGGTGTGTAAGAGGGTAGGCTTTGTCTGTTCTTCCGGGTTTTCCTTCACAGACAGCCGTTTTGATCTGATTTCGGGCTCGGATTTGTATTTATGATAGCTTCAGATTGCTGAGAATCCTTGAAACCAGGCTTGTGCGGTTGAACGGTGTGATGATGTAGTAGCCGTCGACAAAGTCCTTGATTTGTTCTGCAAAGTCGCATGTGATCTTGACTGCAAGGTCCTCGGACTGCTGTCGGTCAAGGCCCTTGTAGGCTTCGATGATGGAGCTGTCTACAAATACTCCGTTGACCTCGCTGTGCATGAAGCGCGCGTTGCGCTCGCTGACAATGGGAATCAGGCCGCCAAGGATGTATGCATCAAGCTCATCTTTGGCTCGCTTGAGGTTTTTGATTGCGTTTTCGGATAAAACAGGCTGAGTCAGAAGGCCTGCCATGCCGTTTTTGATCTTGTCCTTGGCAAGTTTGAGCTGTACATCAAAGTTGCGGGCGTTGATATTAAGGGCTCCGAAGATGTGAAAGCCCGAAGGCAGGCTCTGTTTTCCAAGCTCCGTGACAAAGGCAGAGAGCTTTCGGGAATTGAATTGATAGACGCTTTTGACCTCATCGCGCTCGGCGGTGGGAATGGGGTCACCTGTGACAAGAAGGACGTTTCTGACATGCTCGGCATAAAGGCCCAGAAGCAAGGCTTTTGTGGCGTTGAGATTGCGGTCGCGGCATGTCATGTGAGGCAGTACGTCCATATCAAGCTCGCGTTTGACCTTACAGGCAAGGATGCTTGAGTCCATGCGGGCGCGGGCAATAGGGCAGTCTGCGATAGTGAGAATATCAACGCCTGAGTCCTTGAGCTTTTGCGCACCGAGCATGAATTTATCAAGCGAAGCGTTCTCAGGCGGGTCAAGTTCAACTGCAACGGGCTTTTTTCCGCTTGTAAGTTTTTCCCAGAATCGGCTGACAACGCTGTCCTGGATGCTTTCCTGGCTTTGAATCTTTTTGCCGCTTATTGTTGTGACATTTGGCAGAAGCTCACGGATTTTCTGGATGTGTAGCGGTGTGGTTCCGCAGCAGCCTCCGATGATCCTTGCCCCGATTTTTGTCATGTCCACGACTGACTGGGCATAGAAGATGGGGTCTCCTTCGTAGTAGACCCTGTGACCTAAGACGGTAGGGTAGCCTGCGTTTGGCCTGAGTGAGAGAATCTTACCGCCTATGTCCAGGCTTTCTGCCGTTTCTGTCATATGAACGGCATCCTGGATGCAGTTCAGGCCAAAGGCATCTATTTCAGGACAACTTCGGATAGTTTTTGCAAGCTGGGATGCAAACACACCGTCTCTTGTGAAGCCGTCAGGAAGGACTGCAAAAGATGTCACTATGAAGGCATCCTTGTTTTTGCTTTTTATGTACTTGGCAGCTTCGGTGATTCCTATGGTGTTTGAGTGTGTCTCGAAGATGAAGTTTTCACATCCGTTGTCCAGAAATCTCTGTGCTATATAGATATACTCATTTACTGCAGCGCTTTCCGAGTCGGGAAGTTCGGGATCTGACACATCCACAGGCCCTATGTCTGCAAACACAAAGGCTCCTGTCTTGGCAGCTGCCTGTGATGCGATTTTAAAACCTTCATCTATAATATTCCCGGCAGCTTCAGGAAAATTCATCCTGTTGGCGCCGAATGTGTTGGTGGTAATTGCCATGGCACCTGCATTCAAATACTCAAGATGAATCTCTTTGACAAGATCGGGCTTTTGAAGGTTTGCTTCTTCTGGGAGGTTTCTGAAGGTTCTGTCCTTCAGGGAGATATAGGTGCCCATGGCACCGTCTAAAAGAAGAACGTTGTCTTTTAGGTATTCTCTTACTTTCATCCCAGCACCTTCCTTGCAGTATCGGCCGACTCCTTGGGGTCCTTGGCATAATAGTCGGCTCCTATCATTTTAGCATACTCTTTTGTGAGTACTGCACCGCCTACTACGACCTTGCACACATGGCCTGATTGCCTCAGTGCCTCTATGGTGCGCTTCATGGACTCGACTGTTGTTGTCATAAGAGCAGACAGGGCAACAAGATGGGCATCTTCTTCTATTGTCCTTTGGACCACAGTCTGAACTGGAACGTCCTTTCCCAGGTCTATGACATCATAGCCGTAGTTTTCAAGAACAACCTTTACAATGTTTTTTCCTATGTCGTGGATATCGCCTTCCACCGTGGCGATTATGATCTTGCCTTTGGACGAACCGCTTTTTTTCGGAAGGCGCTTTTTGATAAGGTCAAAGCCCTTTCCCGCGGCATTTGCGCTGTTGATCAGCTGGGGCAGGAAAAGCTCGTGCTTTTCATACTTGTCTCCGACTATGTCCAAAGCCGGGATGAGCTTTGTGTTTATTACATCCATGGGGTCCATGGTTTTAAGAAGCTCTTCTGTGGCTTTCTCTGTCTCAGAACCAAGGCCCTTTAAAATGGCTGTCTCAATGTCCATGCCCTGATTCTGTGTGATGACTTGGACCTTTTCCTCTTTCTTTTCGGCAAAGCGGCTGATGTAGGCCTGACAGTCCTTGTCCTCTCCGCTTATGGCTCTGTAGGAAGAAATAGCATCGGCTATGCTCTGGCTGTTGGGATTGACTATAGGAAGGTCCAGGCCTGCATGTAGGGCTGAAATCAGAAATGCTGCAGTTGCATGGGTCTTCTCAGGAAGACCGAAGGCGATGTTGCTCACACCAAGTGTGGTATGAAGGCCCATCTCTGTCTTGACCTTGTGAACAGCCTCCAAGGTCATTATAGCCTGATCCTGCTGGGCGGAAATTGTCAGAGTCAGACAGTCTATTATGATGTCGCATTTTCTGATTCCTGCCTCTAAGGCTTTGTCTCTGATTTTTGCAGCATGATCCATGCGCTCTTTCACGGAAGAGGGGATTCCTCTGTCCATGGCAAGGCCCACAACGGCCGCACCGTACTTTGCGGCAATGGGAAGAATCTCTTTCAGCTTACTGTCATTTGCGTTGACAGAGTTTACTATGACCTTACCGTTTGCGTACCTCAGGCCTGTTTCTATGGCCTTTGCATCTGATGAGTCTATCATCAGAGGAAGGCTCACCACGCTCTGGACAGCCTGGACCACCTCTTTCATCATCTTACTTTCATCAATGCCCGGAACTCCGACGTTGATATCAAGAATATCCGCTCCGCCGTCTGCTTGCGCTATGGCAAGGTTCATGACAAAGTCCATGTCATGAGAAAGAAGAGCTTCCTTCAGGCTTTTTCTCCCTGTGGGGTTTATCTTTTCTCCGATGATGTTGATTTTATCAAAGATAACCAGCTTTGAGGAAGAACACACGCAGCCAATCTCTTTTGGCTTTGCTCTTTCTTTTGTTCCTTCTTCTGCTGTCTTTGAAAGCTCCCTGATGAAGGCAGGAGTGGTTCCGCAGCAGCCTCCCATGGCCATGATGCCAAGGTCAAGATAGTCTTTCATCTGGTCTGCAAAGTCTTTTGGTGTTATGAAATAAGTTCCTGTGGCAGGGTCAGGAAGACCTGCGTTTGGCTTTGCAATCAGTGGCTTAGTTGTGCATTTTGCCATCCTCTCAATCAGAGGATAAATCTCCTTGGGACCGAGCGAGCAGTTGATTCCCATGGCATCAACGCCAAGGGCGTCAAGGGTTGTGGCCATGCATTCTACGGTGGTTCCCGTGAATGTGCGCCCGTCCTGCTCAAAGCTCATGGTCACCCACACGGGAAGATTGCTGTTTTCCTTTGCAGCCAGGACTCCTGCTTTGACTTCATATAAGTCAGTGAAGGTCTCAAAGACCACAAGGTCGGCTCCTGCATCCCTTCCTGCTACTATCATCTCCTTGAAAATGTCATAGGCTTCGTCAAATGAGAGCGTTCCCAAAGGGGCCATCAGCTCTCCTATGGGCCCTATGTCCAGGGCTACCTTCTTTCCCTGTGCGGCCTTTTTTGCAATGTCGATGTTCTCACGAATCAGGGTAGGGACATCGTAGCCTGTATCCTGCATCTTGTGTCTGTTTGCGCCGAATGTGTTTGAGTACAGGACATCGCTTCCTGCTTTGATGTACTCTTTTTGGATTTCCATGACTGCGTCGGGGTTTTTCAGGGCAAAGATTTCGGGCTTTTCGCCAAGCTTGAGTCCTGCGCTCTGGATCATGGTGCCCATGGCACCGTCAAGAATAAGAGGTCTATGCATTGCAAACACTCCCTTGCGCTCTGAAAAAGCAGTTTTCTCTGGCGCTGCAGCTGTCGCACCCACGGCGCTTGAGCGTCCTGGGACTGTCGGAAATTCCTATTATGCAGGTAACGGATTTTCTGGGAATCATTATCATGTTGTCTGTCACAGTAAGGCCGATTCTCTTTTCTGCAACCAGAAGCTCTGCTATGGCTTTCTGGCTCAAAAGGGGAAGATCGCCGTAGCCCGGGCTGTAGCGGTCTGTAAGATAAAGGCCCTGTTTGCCGAACTCAAGACGCATGTCTGATTCAAAGTTGTCGCACACATTTTCAATGGCTGTGCTCTGGGCGCTGTCCATTATCACGGCATCAGCCATGTTGGTGACCTCGGTCCTGCGCAACAGGGCCTCGGCCTCAGGTCCAAGCGTGGCGGCCATGGCAATAGCCTTGGTGCAGCCTTCAAGGAGGGCTTTTATGTCACGGCCTTCAAGAACCAGGCCTTCAATCATCGAATCCTTTACGGGCAAGATGCGGTAGGTGAGGCGGGCCTTGGTGCAATCTTTCACGGCGCGGATGCAGTTTTCAAGCTGCTTTCTCAGATTGTCGTCGATGCTTTGGCCCCGGTAGCCGAGATACCTTAACACCTCGTCCTGGGGAATGTCCGAAAGTCTGGCCTCCATGCGCCCTCCGTTGACTAATAATAGCTTGTTTGGGGTCTTTGTTTCCATCAAAAAGAGTGATTTTTGCCCCATAATAAGCTACAATAAGCTCATGCTTACAGACATTGAGATTGCACAGAGCGTCAAGGCGCTTCCCATCAGTGAAATTGCATCCAGGGCAAATATCCCCGAGACCTGCGTCGAGCAGTACGGCCGCACCAAGGCAAAGATTGACCTTGGCCTTCTGGATCTTCGTAAAGACAGACCCGATGCCAAGCTGGTCCTTGTGACGGCAATCACGCCGACTCCGGCCGGCGAGGGCAAGACGACCACCACAATCGGTCTTGCCGACGGGCTGAGGAAAATCGGTAAAAAGAGCATCCTTGCTCTTCGCGAGCCCTCCATGGGCCCTGTTTTCGGAGTCAAGGGCGGAGCTGCTGGCGGCGGATACTCTCAGGTTGTGCCTATGGAGGAGATAAACCTTC
>ONWV01000058.1 GCA_900321635.1 uncultured Spirochaetaceae bacterium
TCTGGAAGTCCAGCACGAGCATCTCGCTGAAATCGGTGTTGGCCACAACCCAGCGCACCCTGTTGGTATTCTCCTTGTCCTTGTCGTCAAAGCCCTCTGAAAGTCTATAGAAGCGGCCGAACTGAAGCAGGGCTCTGTGCTTTTTGTAGAACTCGATCTGGGATCTGACTATCTGTTTTTCCTGGGCGCTGAGGGCACCAAGGTCCATCTCGTAGCCAAGAACGCCGAATGCAGCGACATTGAAACGCGACTCTATGTCTGTCTTTCTCAAAGTCTGATGGTTCGGCGCAGCCGATACATGTGCGCCCATCGTGCTGACAGGATAAGAGTATGATGTTCCGCCCTGGATTCGGGTTCTGCACAGTGCATCGGAGTTGTCGCTTGTCCAGATCTGCGGCATGAAGCACAGAATTCCCAGATCAAAGCGGTTTCCGCCGGAGGCGCAGCCCTCGAACAGGATGTTGGGGAAGGCCTGGGCAAGGCGTGACATGACATCGTAAAGGCCCAGGACATATCTGTGGCCGAACTCGCCCATGAAGAATCCGTTTGTGCTGTAAAGGTCGCTGAAGACCCTGTTCATATCCCACTTGACATAGTCTGCCTTGGAGAGCCTGAAGACCTCGCTCATGGCGCTGACAAGGTAGTCACGCACCTCCTTTCTTGTCAGGTCCAGGATGAACTGATTTCTTCCCACGGAGGGGTTTCTTCCCGGGATCATGATGGCCCAGTCGGGGTGTTTGTCATAAAGACGGCTCAGGCGGCTTATCATCTCGGGCTCGACCCAGATGCCGAAAAGAAGTCCTATTTTGTGGATGCTGTCGGCAAGATGGGTAAGGCCTCCTGGCAGCTTTTTGGTGTTCACGAACCAGTCGCCCAGGCTTGTTGTGTCGTTGTCGCGCTGGCCGAACCAGCCGTCATCCAGCACAAAGAGCTCCACTCCCAGATCGTATGCGGCCTTTGCAAGCTCCACGATCCTGTCTTCCGAGAAATTGAAATATGTGGCTTCCCAGTTGTTGCAGAGCACCGGGCGCTGTCTGTATTTCCACTGGCCCCGCACTATGTGGTTGTTCACAAAGCTGTGCATGTTCGTGCTGGCCGCCGAGATACCCGCAAACGAGTACGTCATCACCGCCTCAGGAGTTGTGAATTCCCTTCCCGGACCGAGCACCCAGGAAAAGCCCTGCGGATTGATTCCTGTCTGGAATCTTGCCATGGAGTAGGGACTTCTTTCGATTATTTCCCTGTGGTTTCCCGAGTATATGAGGTTGAATGCATAGCATTCGCCCTTTGTGGCGGTGCAGTCAGGCCTTTCCAAGAATACCGCCGGATTGTGGAATGCACTTGAAACTCCGCATGTGGAGCTGATTTCGGTGATTCCCGATTCCAAGTGCCGCCTTGTCACGCTGCGCTCTCTTGCCCATGCTCCGTCAAAGGAGACTACGTCCCAGTTGGCATCCGGAAGATCCAGCTGAAGGCTTGCCATGTTTCTGATTGTGATGTTTTCCTTTGTCCCGTTTGTCAGGATGCAGGTTTTTGCAATCACATCGCAGTCTGTGAACATCGTGTAGTACATCTGCAGAACCAGAGGGAGCTTTCTGTCTCTGAGCTGGATCTGAAGTGTCACGGCCTCATCGTCGTTTTCTGCATATGACTGGGCAAGAAGGCCCTTCACTGGCGGCTTTCCTTTTACAATCCTGTGGCTGTTGTAGACAAAGTCCAGCGTGGTCATTCCGTTGTCATACTCAACCTCAAGTGCAGGTGTTCTGAAATCGCCCTTGCCCGGAGCGCTTGTCTCAAGGCATGCGGCATCCATAATGAGCAGGGGGTTCTTCTCGTCATAGCCGACTGAAGTTCCCAGTCCGATGCTTCGTCTCTGCATAAGCGGCTGGACTGTCGCATCATGGCGCAGCCGTTTGCCGTAGTAGAGGTTCTCCAGATGTCCTGTGCTGTTTACTCGGATGATATAGGTTGTGTTTTTGCCGTCAAGACGGATGATTCTTTCCTTCAGTTCTTTTTCCATCGGAACCTCCGTGTCCATTGTCCGTCAAATCGCACCTTCTGACAAGTGAGAATGCTCATAGAAAGCTATGGGTACTTGCATCGTGACTCTAATTTTGTTACATTAGTATCGCTGACAAAGCATTTGGTGCTGTACCCAAGTGGTCTAAGGGGGCGGTCTGCAAAACCGTTGTTCACCGGTTCAAATCCGGTCGGCACCTAAAGCAAAAGGCGGAATCCAACGGGTTCCGCCTTTTGCTTTAATTGCCTTCTGTCCGGATTTGAAACGAAGCGTCAAGCAAAGCCTCCTGTGGAGGGTTTGCAGCGGAGGCGGCCTGAGCCGGACCTCTGGTAGGCGAAGGCAAATCCGGTCGGCACCTAAAATGAAGCGGAGGTCGAAAGGCCTCCGCTTTCAATTTAATGGCCGATAACCGGATTTGAAGCCTGGAATCAGCCTCCGAGTTTCTTCGAATTAGAGACACATCCAAATGACTGTCTCTATTGATTGTCTTTTCTTTTTTGCGATTTCTTCTCCAGGCTGAAAACCGAGAACCACGTCTTTATCGATTTTTTTTACGTCTATTACAGGTTTCACTAATCCACCTGAAACATCCTTGAGTTCCTCGGTGTTCAGTTCAGTGCTCTTATCCATGATGATACCGTCTTTCTTGTTTTCGTTTTTTTTGCCCATGTTTTTCTCCTTTATCCTTTTACCTTTATCATAATTGTAACATGGAAGCCGGCAGGTGGTTACAAATAATTCATCTGCGGAAAAACGATTCCTCCTGCGCCAAAGCTGTCATCAAGGTCAGGCCTGAAGCTTCCAGACTGCAGCCTCATCAAGGATGATGATCGGGGCATCCTTCAGAATCGCCCTTGCAATGGAGATTCTCTGCTTCTCGCCTCCGGAGAGTGTGGCTCCGCCTTCTCCGATCACTGTGTTATAACCGTCAGGCAGAGACATTATGAAGTCATGGCAACAGGCCTTCTTGGCCGCCGAGACCACCTAACTTCTTTTCAGGTTGCACCTAAAAAGCAGTCTACTGAGCTAAAATTGGCCAATTACTATCAAAATGGAGAGTTTTGCTGGGTTTGCTAAAGCTGATAGGCCTGATAAAGCTGCTGGGTTTGCTGGGCTTGCTAACGGTGCTGAAGCTCCTAAACCTGCTAAAGCTCTTAAGCCTTCACAGTTTGCAAGATTTGGAAGAATTGCAAGATTTTCTGACATGGTTACCAACGGAATGAGCTTTGTGAGCCTTATCAAGCCTACCAAACCCAGCAGCTTTATCAGCTTTACTAGCTTTATCAGGCTTATCAAGCCTATCAAACCTACCAAACCTATCAAGCCTATCAAGCCTATCAAGCCTATCAAACCTATCAAGCCTACCAAAACCTTCCAAATTGCAGATTCCTTAGGATAACTGGAGGTTGTAACCTTCACATCTTTTCCGGAAAGACAGCGTATTGAAGTCGGATAAGTTCATAGTCTATAATTTTCAAAAAGCGATATTGTTATGAAAAAAGCACTTCTTGTTCTTGTTTTCCTTGCCTTCATCTCATCGTTCCTTTTTGCAGAAACCGAGCTTTCCGGTTCTGTCACCGCTGAGTATCTTTTTGACTTTGAGGTTGAAGATGGGACGGCTTATTCATATGGTCTGGAAGGTGCTGTTGTCGAATTCTCAGTTGATTTCAAAGACTTGTCCTTGAGCAAAAAAGGCAGAAAGAAACGACATGCCGAAATAGGCATTTCAGTTGCTCTCGGATTTGATATCTACGGTGGATTATTCTCATGGGCGTCTTACGGCTTCAATATCTCGGCCTCAGACCTGAAGGGTGCAATTTTGCTTCATACGTTCAATATTGTAGGTGAGCTTTGGGGAGATGAGTACGTAATAGATTTGCTTCATAACGAAGTCGGTGCTGACTGGGCGCATTCAAAGCTTGGCAAATATGCATATTCCAAGTACCGAGGGAATCCTGAAGAGGATATAGATGTTATACTCCACAATCTGGATTTCATGTTTCCGAAGAAGACAGCTTACACATATACCAACGACATCTATACGCAAGCCCGCAAGTATCCTGGCTTTACTTTCAAATGGAGAGACTGGAAGGTCGGACTTGGATTCATAGTTGATAAGCTATCTTGGGGTAATTCCCTTGATATGACTCTTGGTTTTACTTCCCCTGAATTTATATCTGCTGATTCTCAGTTCAATGTCCAGTTTGCACTTGGTTCCTACCTCAATCACTCGGATAGCGAACTTTATGATTTCGGCGGCTCGGTGAAAGGCGGTTGGACCACAGACATGATAAAGGTCGACTTTGCTTCGGATATGGGATACGACCTCGCTTTCTACAACGGAAAGAACACCCAATCTGATTTTGATGCGGATGTTTCATTATCTGCAGAAGCCTGGATTGCGAAGCTCGACTTCTATTTTGCCACAAGAACTCCACTACTTGGATATCAGCTTCCTAACAGTCTTTTTTCCAAGGAAGAAACTGAGATTAATCAGCTCGTTGCTTTTAAGTACTATTCCGATGCAAAGATTGAGTTTGATCTTCATAAGCTGTCGACGCTTCCTTTGCCGGTTGTCATTTCCGCCACAGGCCGAGACATATTTGTTTCAAAGGATAGCGATTTGAGAACAATTCCTTATGAGCAAGTCATCAGCGGCTATGCAGACGGTATAAGTTTTACTCCATATGTCGGTTTTGCAAAAGAACGCTATGGTCGGGACCTTGATGTGGACGCTGAGATTGATTCATTTTCAGAAGACAGCAATATCTCTGAAATCAGGCTGTTCGGTCATAAGCTTCTCCAGACGATTGAACTCGGCGCCGGAATCGATTTTGAGTTTGGTAATCTGGAAACCGGTGCTGAAGGTTCTTATGACTTCACTAAGAAAGAAATCTATGGCATGGTCTATGTCGATTATGACACCACTGACATCACTGCATATGCGATGGCTATGACGTTCATGGATGCAGGGTCTGAGGACATTCTGGGTTCCGCTGAAGTCGGAGCAATTACCGGACTCTATTCCGAGACCTTCATTGATCTGGCCAAAGTAGGTGTGGAGTTCAGATGGGACATTTTTGACAGATACGCATCAAGCCTCTCATCGTTCAGAGATCTCACAATTTACTGCACAGTTGAATTCTGACAAATCATTTCTTTGAGCCGTCTGTAAACTCAGGCGGTTCATTTACTATGACCTGATGCTTTGCAAGATGGATGTTGTTTCTCTCGCACATAAGCTTCAACTCAGTATTGAAAGAGTATGTGATTTTGAAGTATCCGCCCTTACAGTATGCGGCAAATGCAAGAACTACGCCATCAAGTGTAATCTGGTCGATGCCTCTAAGCTCCAGATTCAGACCTGTATCATCGACAACACTTGAAAGCTTCTTCGCCATTTCCGGAAGTTCTTTGTTGATTACATCTATGACATGCTCAAGCGACTCGCCCGGATCGATGGTCAGATATGTCTGATACCTTGCAGTCTCTTCGCTAAGCAGGTTGGTGAAATCCTTCAGGTCATTGTTTCTGATTGCGACAACTTCATGAAAGCGTTTGACGGTCGTGGTGCGGATTCCGATATTGAGGACAGTTCCCCAGGTCTTTCCGGCGTTGATGTAATCACCGTTATGGACGATGCCCTCGAATGTCATGATTATTCCGGCGAGGATATCTGATACAAGGTCCTTACATCCGATACCGAAAATCACACCTGCGACACCTCCGGTCAGGCTCAAGGCTGTGGCGTTGACGCCCACGTTGTGGAGGCAGATAAAGAATCCTGCGATGACCAGCGCATAGCTTGAGAAGCTATCCATGAGGCTGCAGATTGTCTCTCCCTTTGTTCCGGACATTCTTGCAACGAAGTAGAACAGCTTGTGAAGAAGCAATTTG
Source organism: uncultured Spirochaetaceae bacterium (assembly GCA_900321635.1). Taxonomy (GTDB): domain Bacteria; phylum Spirochaetota; class Spirochaetia; order Sphaerochaetales; family Sphaerochaetaceae; genus UBA9732. The sequence goes on from ONWV01000058.1 coordinate 5,918, forward strand.
ATAATGACAAGAACGCAGATACTGATAACACACGTTGTGATGGAATAGAGGTTGATGCCAGTATCCCAGACGCCGTTTATGCAGTAATACCAGACGGACTGACTTCCTTCCAGTTTTGCATGAATGAAGACAAACAGCAGCACGGCAAGCAGCATAAGCTTGGAGACAGATGCAAACTTTTCTCCGGATGTTCTGTCCTTCCATTTCTTGCTGTCCTGCGGCCATCTTTCGTCAAAGTACGGCTTGTCCTTGTGAAACAGCCGTCCTATTGCTGAAAGTACTAAAGCTTCCTGCTTGATCTTTTCATTGGCCTCTTCCACGGTAGGCTCATCTTCGGTAATCTGCTGCTTTTTCTCATCAGAAGCTTTCCAACGGCTTGAGATAATGACCAGAACTATCATGTAAAGCAGCGTCAAAGACATGGAGACCAAAGCCGGAGCCAGATTACTAAAGCTCAGACTCACCTCAGGTCTCATGACAATGTAGTATGAATCATCGACGCGTCTTACAGAAGCGAAGAAGGTATTATTGAGAAGAAGCATGTTGCCGTTGTAATTATCGCGCAGACGGTTTGCTTCCAGTCCCAAATCCGCGATGTTCATTCCGACAACCTCATATGCTCCGATATTCATGCTCGAGATGCCGTTTTCTGCGATTGCAAGATACTCTAAGCTCATGTCACTGTCTTTGACGACCACGACAGCAGTGCCGTCCACAAGACCGAGCCTGTTGAAAACTCCGTTGTAACTCAGGTTCTCGCGGATACTGACAAGCTCCGACGGATTTAATGCAATCATTATGAATCCGTCGCACATATCGTTTTCATCTCTCACGGTTATTGCGGCAAGCTGAAGGTAGGAACCGAACACGGGGTCTTCTGCAGGTTCTCCGAGATAATCCGATCTGCCCTCAAGCATGACGTACAGCGGCGATGACTCATCTATGGTCAGATGGTCATATGGAGAATTTGTAACAACAGTATGTCCGTTCTTGTCGAAGCGGTAGACATACCAGACACCCAGACTCTGGGCAAGATCAGACATGAAGTCTCTGTCAATTTTCTTGGGATCTGTGTTCTGTATGATGAGTTTGGCAAGACCCACTCTGGTTCTTGACTCGTTGTCACTCCATTGCCTCAGTTTCTCAATTGCAGCCTCATCGTTCTCAAGGACATCGACCAAGTTGCTGACCTTCCTCTGGCTGTAGCTGAAGGTATCGGCATAAAGGGAAAGAGCTTCCAGATACACAACACCCACAAAGGCAGCGACAACTACCAATGCAGATACTATCAGCATCTTGCCTGCCATGTTGCGGTTCCATTTCTGGCCCTTTTCCTGCTCCTCTGAATCATCTTCATCAGACACGTGGATCATTGCATATAGGACGGCAATTCCGGTTATGAAAACGAGTAGGGTGAAGAGAATCAATGTAGCAGTGTTTGCATTATGCCTGACTTCCGAAACAGGAAGCATGGCCAAAATAATGATGTTATCAAGATTCAGCTTGTGTGCATAACAGCTGATTCCGCTTACTTCCATACGGACGATGCTGCCAGGTTTTTCAAACAAGGAAAGAAGCTCAGCTGTAGTTTTAATTTCCTTGCCTGCCTTAAGTCCCAGTTCCGTGAAATTGCTGCCGTTGTATTTTTCATCAGGCGAGGTCTGTACAGTTCCTGTCTGTGGATTGATTGTGACAAGGAATCCGCTTTCTCCGACCGTTATGGATTGCAGGACATTGCTTGTGGAAAAATAATCCTCAAGCTCCCTCTGGGCCATCAATCTGAAGTTTTTTATGACAAGTAGCCAGCTGTCACCGACTCCCCAGAAGTACGAATCGTTTCCGACAGAATAATCATCGACGGATAAGAGTTTGTTATAGATTTCTTCAGAGAAGGTCAGGTCATTCTCGATGCTTCTGTATGTTTCTTCATCATCGAGAATCGACTGAACCTTATCCTTTGTATATTTCTTGTTTCCGTTTGCATCATACTCAGGTTGTCCGAAGAGCACATTGCCGTTACGGTCGTATATCGTCAGGGAAATGATTCCGCTTACTATCTCAAACTTTTCCAAAAACGGTTTTGCTTCTTCAATGCTGTCGTATTGTTCCAAAGCCAATGCAAGAGATCTAAGCTTTGCAACCTGAACCCTGATTGCAGCAACCTGGGCGTTGTACTCGTTGGAGACAATGGAAGGCATCTGCCTCATTATTCCGTTTGCCTGATCTACAAGCGTTTTTTGAGCGGTTCTGTCATATATGGTGTTTTCCATAAGGAAAAAGCAAAGAATCAATACGCATAGGAAGATTGCCCATGTGGTGATTATTGTCGTACGTTTTTTCTTATAGTCTTTCATCAGATGTACTTCCTGAATGTCTTTTCAATCGTATCATTAGGCAACACATGTATCAAGAATCTAGCACAAGGCCGCCAAAAACAAATAAAATAAACTTATCTGTTTAGTGGTACTAAAAAAGTAGCCGAAAGTGAGGCAATGAAATATGAGACCTTTGATTGAAATCTGTCTTGAAGATGTAAAGTCTGTCCTGGCTGCACAGGAGGGCGGGGCAGACAGGGTTGAGCTTTGCTCTGATCTTTTCGAGGGCGGGCTTACTCCGTCTTTGGGAACCGTTCTTACAGCCAAGAAGCTGGCTCAAATTCCCATCAACTGCATGATAAGGCCCAGAGGCGGTGATTTTTGCTATTCGGATCTGGAGTTTCAGGCAATGAAGGAGGATATCCTGGCCTTCAAAGCAGCCGGTGTCAACGGAATTGTGTTTGGAATTCTGACTCCTGAAGGCGATGTTGATATGGATCGAAGCCGAGAGGTCATTAAGCTGGCAAGGCCTCTTTCCGTGACGTTCCACCGTGCTTTTGATATGACGCACGACCCGTATAAGGCTCTTGAGGATTTGATTGAGCTTGGTGTGGACAGAGTTCTGACAAGCGGTCAGGAGGCCTCTGTGCCCGAGGGTGCAGACCTTCTTGCCGACCTTGTCAAAAAGGCAGGTGGCAGGATAATCGTCATGCCGGGGTGCGGCATTTCCGAGCGCAACTTCCCCAAAATCCATGCGAAGATCAACGCAAAAGAGTACCATGTACACCTTCCTGCCGAGGAAAGGTCCTTGATGAAATTCCATCCGGGACACATATACATGGGCGGCCTGCTTCGCCAGAGCGAGTTCACAGTGACCCATACCGATGCCGCTAGGGTTCAAGCCATAGTCGAGAAACTATAATGAAGCGGAGGCCTTTCGACCTCCGGAATGGGCAAGTTTTATTTTGTCCTGGTAAGACAAGGCAGTCTGCGAACCACACTTTGGGGTCTGTAGACTGCTTCAGGCAGTCTGTGGACCGTACTTTAGGGTCTGTGGACTGCTTTGTAGTTAGCTTCGATGTTCGAAATGGTGTTATCATTCAAATTGATAGGGGAGATGGCTCATGGAGAATAAATTGATTGAACTGATTCTCAACAGACACAGCTACAGGGGTAAATACAAACCGACTCCTGTTCCGAAAGAAGATCTGAAGCTTATTATGCAGGCGGGTCTTGCCGCTCCATCTGGATGCAACAAGCAGACTACAAGTCTGATTGCGGTGGATGATCCGAATGTGATGGAAAAACTGCGTGCTGTCATCGATCCGCCCATCTCGGAGACTGCCCCTGCCATGATCTGCGTTCTGACGAAGAGAATCATTGCATACAGAGACAGATGCTTCTCTGTTCAGGATTATTCTGCGGCAATAGAGAACATGCTTCTGGCAATCAATGCCCTGGGTTATCAGAGCTGCTGGTATGAAGGACATGTCACTGACGAGGACCGAATCGGCTACAAAATGGCCAAAATTCTCGGTGTTCCTGATGAGTATGACCTGGTCTG
>ONWV01000056.1 GCA_900321635.1 uncultured Spirochaetaceae bacterium
TTTCCTTCTTTCGCGCTCGATTCTCTCCTGAACTAAGGCATCGAGTTTTTTTAGGAACTCATTCTCCATCTCAGCATGTCTGAGTCGCTTCTCAAGTTCCTGATATTCCTTCTCAGTGTGAACTCTCTTTTTGTTCTTCGGTGAATCTGCGTCCGGCCTGTCATCCTTCAACATTTTCTGCCTCCTGGTGTTGGACAATCCTTCAATGCCTCTTTCAGAATATCTTTTGTACCAGGATTGAACAATGGCCGGGGTGAGATTGAAAGTGAGTGCCGTAGATCTTAAGGTATTCCCTTCTTCTACATGCATGACGACTTTAGTCTTGAACTCTATCGAGTATCTCCGTTTTGTGCTGCTGTGCAGTGTACTCTCTATTCCATGTTTCCTGGCTCTTCCCAAAAGGAAATGTACACTTTCAGAGCAGATTCCATATTCACGGACAACTGCACTGACTGGTTTGTTGTTGATCAACAAATCCTCTAACATCTTTCTTTTTTCTTCATCACTGATTCTCATGTGACCCTCCGTTGGTTTGGTCCAACTATTGGGGGTCATCCCACGCTGACAGCAAAAATTCATATTTTTTTCTCTTATTGCTGTCGGTCCTATTCCTAATTGTGGCTAAAGCCCTAAAGTGCATCATGAGCGGATTCTCATGATAGATGCATTCGGTCACGGGGGTGCCGGAATCGGCGGCGGTAAAAACTTCTTGGGTGCCGGAATCGGCGGCGGTAAAAACTTCTTTGAAAATAATGGAAGGATTGAAATTCATTATGAAGTCGAGGTTGTGGCTAAAGGAGAATCCGGATCTGCCGGAATCGGCGGCGGCTTAGGAGGCAAAGGCATACGTGTCCATATGGACTTTTTTTACAATGCAAAAGTCATTGCAACAGGAGGGGTTCTGAAATCTGACAATAATAGCGATGAAGTGATTGGTGCCGGAATCGGTGCCTGCGGCATGAATCTTGATCATGGAGAATTAATTTATTGGCGCCCTGCATATATCTATGTCAGTTCCGATGGCAAGAAGTGGAAAGAATATAACGACAAAGACAGAAAACGTTACATGAAGGCCGAGACCAAGTGATCTGCCTGTTCATGGAGCATCTTACAAATAAGGACTGTGCAGTTTGAATCGATCCGATTCATTCTGCGACAGCCCTTTTTCTTTGTTTATTAAGAAGCATTTATTGTGCTATCATCTGATATGAGGAGATATAATGCGCAAAGATAGCAGGAAAATAAGCCGCAGCATAGTATCAAAGACTGTCATCGGCATTATCATGATGCTTCTTGGGTTTGCCGTTATCATCATCCTCATCGGTTACTACGGCTTTACTGAAGCTCTTTTAAAACGTTATTCGGAAGATGCCTTCTGGGCAGCTTATTCTGCTCAGGTCTATGTTGATCCGGACATGCTTGATTCTTATATGATGTCCGGAGGCAACAACAGATCCCACGAGAGTGTCTCCAGGAATCTTCAGAAGATCTGCGACAATTCGGGTGTGGCCTTTATCTATGTCATAAAGCCGGATACTACTGACTACAATCACATAACGTTTGTCTTTGCTGTCAAGAATTCAAATAATGACTATACGCTGTATGATGTAGGCTATGTCCGCCCGACGACCAATGATGACTATCGTGAGAAATACCGTCAGCTTTATGAGAAGGAAACAGACAGAGCCATAGTCGTGCGTGACAAGGGTTACATTGAGACAGATCCGCATGTAACTGTGATGCTTCCGCTTAACAGTACATTCTCAGGCGATGTCACAGGTATTTTGTGTGTTCAGGTCCAGATGGATGCTCTTACCGAATCAAGAAACTCATTTGTTGTGAAGGTTGTCTCAGCTCTGTTGTTTCTGACTCTCATGTACATTATCTTCATCCTTCAGTACATAGGAAGGATTCTTCTTGTTCCGTTGAAACAGATTACTGCTGAAACCAGCTACTTTGCCAAAAAGGGAAAGACTAAGGTGCGGCTTTCTGAAAAGGTCAGGAACAAGGATGAGATAGGTGAGCTTGCTCTTGCCATCGACAATATGAAGGACCAGATTCAGGAATATGTTAAGAACCTCACTGAGATAACAAAGGAAAGGGAGCGAATTAGAACCGAGCTGAATCTTGCCACAAAAATCCAGGCTGATACAATTCCGAATGAATTCCCTGCATTCCCTGACAGAAGTGAGTTTGATATCCATGCATCCATGACCCCAGCCAAGGAAGTGGGCGGTGATTTCTATGATTTCTTCATGATAGATGATGATCACATCTGTCTGACTATTGCAGATGTCTCAGGAAAAGGAGTTCCTGCAGCGCTTTTCATGATGGCTTCAAAGATTGTCATCGGAATCACGGCACTGAAAAGTATTTCTCCTGCAGAGATTCTGGAGTTCTCAAATGATATCATCTGTACCAATAACAAAGAGAGCATGTTCCTGACAGCCTGGCTGGGAATCCTTGAAATCTCCACAGGAAAACTTGTTGCCGCAAACGCAGGTCATGAATATCCGATAATCAGAGATGCTGACGGCAATTTTGAATGTTTTAAGGATAAGCACGGATTGCTTATGGGAGAGCTTCCCGGTGTCAAGTATGAGAATTATGAGATTCAGCTCAAACGCGGATCAAAGTTATTTGTTTACACAGATGGACTTATTGAGGCTACCAATTCAAAATTCGAGATGTTCGGAATGGAACGTACTCTTAAGGCTCTGAACAAAGATCCAGAAGCCACCCCTAAGGAACTCATTTCGAATGTGACCAAGGCTGTTGATGGTTTTGTCAAACAGGCTGAGCAGTTCGATGATCTTACGATGCTTTGTCTTGAGTATAAGAATTAATTATCAAGTAGACTCATCAGCTGTTTCATCTCAGACTTTGTAAACGGTCTGAACTTCATGTCATATTTGCCGTTTACAATGTACTTGGGATCAAGCCAAAGAAGGTCATAGAACTCGCTTGGAATAATCTCCTGATCAAGGCTCGGAATCTCATAGAAGAAGGTAGTCCAGCTGAAAAACGGTCCCTTGAGTGTCCATTTTCCAAGATAGCTGGCTTTTAGATCAGAGAACCTGATGGTCGTTTCCTCTCTCAGCTCTCGGACGGCGGTATCCAGTTCGTATTTATCATCCTCATCTCTGTCAAATGTTCCGCCAGGGACAGTCCAAGTGCCTTCAAACGGAATGGTGGATCTCTTTCCCATTAAAATCTTTCCGTCCATAACAAGGCCTATTCCTGCACCATGGAACGGAAATCTTGATGTTGAAAGCTGGATTCCGATTTTGGGAGTAACTGCAATGTCATCTGTCAGTGAGAAATCTATGTCAGCTCCTGCAAAGATAGAGATAGAGTTTCCGATGTAGTAGGCAAGCTTTGTGTACAAGACAGAGTTGAAATGAAATGTGGTGTCGTTGTTTATGGTTCTGATATCCATTCCAAGGCCAAGATCAATTGTCATTGAGAAGTTCTTTGTGTATTTGATTGTTCCGCCTGCTTTTGCCATGAAGGAGAAGTTGTAGAAACCTGTAGGAAGCTGGGGATAGTCATAGTATCTGAAGTCAAACTGTGTTCCTACAGAGATTCCTCGGAAGACGTAGTTTCTGTATCCAAGTCCAAGCCCCAGGCCGTAGTTGGATTCAAGGGTCCCAACATCGAAGGTGTGGCGCTGATAGGAGTAGGGGTCGAACTGGATTTCAAAGACAGATGTTCCTGCAAAGAGGCAGGAAAGGCAAATAATAAAGATGGCAAATACAACAATAAGCTTCTTGGTCATGATAGGGTGATGATAGCAAATTGTTAAATAAACATACAAGCCAGAAAATGGAATCGCCTTCACCTACCGACGCCAGAAAAGGGAATCGCGCCCTACGGCGCCCGCCTTTTGGGGAAAAGGGAATCGCCTTCACCTGCCGGTAGTCCGGTTCAGGCCGCCTCCGCTGCAAACGCTCCACTGGAGCCTTTGCTTGACGCTCCGTTTCGATTCCCATCATTTTAAAGCTGAAGCCCTGACATTGAGCCAGGGCTTCATCTTTCAGCCAGAAAAGGGAATCGAACCCTTGACCTGCTCATTACGAGTGAGCTGCTCTACCCCTGAGCTAATCTGGCGTACGTTGCCAAGATTACCCAATCTATCTGTATTTGTAAATAAGTCTGTTGACTATTTGTAATCTCGAAGTTACTTTTAGAGCATGAACAGAATCATGATCGTACCATCGACCGATGAGCTCCTTTCTTCGAAGAAGGCTAAGCGTGGAGCCAAGGTCTACGGAATGCCCCTTTCAAAGGAAATTGTCTCTTATATTGATGATGCGGCTCCACAGGCCAATCAGCAGAGGCTGATAGATATGTTCTTTGCGGGCAAGTTCTCACCGATAACAGTTGATGAAGACTACGATGATGATATTGACGATTTCCTAAACGGTGATGTCTGATGTACGTACTAGGTATAGAAACCTCTTGTGATGAATGTTCTGCGGCCATTGTAGAAGACGGCAGAAACATCCTTTCAAATGTAATTGCCACTCAGATTGAGCTTCACAGACCTTTTGACGGTGTTGTTCCTGAGCTTGCCTCGCGTCTTCATACTGAATGGATATCCCAGGTGGTTGATGCTGCTGTAAAGCAGGCGGGGATTAAGAAAGAGGAGATAGGGGCTATTGCCGCAACGGCTAGACCTGGCCTTTTGGGTTCTCTTTTGGTGGGTCTTAACTTTGCAAAAGGTCTTGCCTCCGTTTTGGATGTTCCTTTTATTGGAATAGACCACATCAGGGCACATCTTTATGCTCCGCAGATCGAGCATCCTTTGGAGTATCCGTATCTTGGAGTCCTTCTTTCAGGCGGGCATACTGTAATCTGCAGAGTGGACAGCTATGACAGCATTGAGGTCCTTGGAACCACAGTTGACGATGCAATAGGAGAGGCCTTTGACAAGGTTGCAAAGCATTACGGTCTTGGCTACCCTGGCGGAGTTATGATCGACCGTCTTGCACAGAAAGGCGACCCCATGGCCTTTAAGTTCTCAGGTCCCAAGATGAGCTCTGACTATCATCCTTATGACATCTCGTATTCGGGCCTGAAGACTGCTGTAATCAACCAGCTTGATATCTTCTCCACAGGAAAGCCGGCTACACCTGAGAACATTGCAGCATCATTTCAGAGAGTGGCCGTTGGAATGCTCATCAAGAGGGTTGAGAAAGCTTTGAAGGGCACAGGTCTTAAGCGCATCTCAGCAGGAGGCGGTGTTGCCGCCAATTCGCTTGTCAGAAGCTCTCTCAAGGCTTTTGAGAAAGATGGCTATGAGGTGTCGTTTCCAAGCCTTAAGCTTTGCACAGACAACGGCGCCATGGTCGCAGGTCTTGGTTACAGATATATTCAGGACGGATTTCGCTCTGATTTCAGCCTGAGTGCATCGGCAAGAGTCAGCGCATTCAAGAAGAGTTGATGAAATCTATTGACAGAACATTTGGTTTTTTGTAATCTCCAAATGTTCGTTTGGATTTTTGGGATGTAGTGTAATGGTAACACTGCAGATTCTGGTTCTGCCTTTGGGGGTTCGAATCCCTCCATCCCAGTAGGACCAAAATTCTAGATGGTTCCATCGTCTAGGGGTTAGGACGGGAGATTCTCAGTCTCTAAACAGGGGTTCGATTCCCCTTGGAACTAAAGGCAACCCATCTGGGTTGCCTTTTTCGTTATAAGGAGAAAGCGATGATTACTGCTTCCGATATTTCTCTGTCTTACGGAACACAGGTTCTGTTCAAGAATGTGAACATCAAGTTCACTCCGGGAAACTGCTACGGAATCATCGGTGCCAACGGCGCCGGTAAATCCACATTCCTCAAAATCCTTTCGGGTGAGATAGAGCCGGATACCGGAGAGATCATCATAACTCCGGGTCAGAGAATGGCCGTTCTCAGGCAGGACCACTTCGCATTCAACGACTACAGCATCATGGATACCGTCATCATGGGATTCAAGAAGCTGTACGATGTCAGAAAGGAGAGGGATGAAATCTACTCCAAGGCCGAATTCTCCGAAGAAGACGGAATCAGGGCAGCTGAGCTCGAAGGCGAGTTCGCAGAGCTTGGCGGCTGGGAGGCCGAGGCCGACGCAGGAGTCCTCTTGGACGGACTTGGAATTCCCGTTCCCATGCATGACAAGATGATGAGGGATGTTGAAGACAACGTCAAAGTCCGCGTTCTTCTGGCTCAGGCACTTTTCGGAAATCCCGATATTCTTCTTCTGGATGAGCCTACCAACCATCTGGATCTTGAGTCCATCCACTGGCTCGAGGACTTTTTAAGCACTTTCAACAACACAGTCATTGTCGTTTCCCACGACAGACACTTTCTGAATACCGTCTGTACTCATATTGCGGATATCGATTTCGGAAAAATCCAGCTCTATGTCGGAAACTACGACTTCTGGTACATGTCCAGCCAGCTGATTGCCAAGCAGATGAAGGATGAGAAAAAGCGACGTGAAGAGAAGATTGCTGAGCTTAAGGAGTTCATCCTCCGCTTCTCAAGCAACGTTGCAAAGGCCCGTCAGGCTACAAGCCGTAAAAAGCTCATCGACAAGCTTACAATCGACGATATTCAGCCTTCAAGTCGCCGTTTCCCATATGTTGCATTCAAACCAAACCGTGAATGCGGAAAGAACATCCTTGAAATCAAGGGACTTACAAAGACAATCGACGGTCAGAAGGTTCTTGATAAGCTGAATCTTCTTGTGAACAACGGAGACAAGATTGCCTTCGTAGGACCGAACCATTTTGCAAAGACCGTTCTGTTTGAGATCATCACCGGCAACATGGCTCCTGATGACGGAGAATATCTTTGGGGCGTCACAACAAGCCAGGGCTATTTCCCCAAGAACAACGATTCCCTGTTCACAGAGGACATGAACATCACCGACTGGCTTGGTCAGTTTGTCGAGGATGCCGATGAGACATATCTCAGATCCTTTTTGGGAAGAATGCTCTTTTCTGGTGACGAGGCTTTAAAGAGCTGTAAGGTCCTGTCCGGTGGAGAGAAGGTGAGATGTGTTTTGGCAAAGCTTATGCTTGAGGGTGCAAACTGCCTGATTTTCGATGAGCCTACAAGCCATCTTGATCTTGAAGCCATCCAGAGCCTTAACAACGGCCTGATCGATTTTTCCGGAGTTGTTTTATTTAACTCACACGACCACCAGTTCGTTGACTCCATTGCAAACAGAATCATCGAGTTCACTCCGAAGGGCCTGATTGACCGCTACATGAAGTTTGATGACTACATGGCAGATCCTGCTATCAAAGCCCTGAGGATGGAGATGTACGGCTCAAAGAACGCCGTTGCCCTGTAATTGAGGATAATTTATGGCAGATAAAGATATTATTCTTGCAATAGACATCGGAAACACAAACATCACAATGTCAACCCATGACGGAAAGGATTGGGGCGATGTTGTCAGGGTCAAGACCAAGAGCAAGACTTCTGTCCAGGAGACTCTGAACAAGATCAGTAAGATGAAATTCACAAAGTCTGTCATAAGCAGTGTTGTTCCGAATATCACGGGATCCATTGTGGAAGGTGTCAGACAGATCAGTAAGAAGAATCCTGTTGTCATTGGAATAGACATTGAAACAGGTCTGGACAAGGCTTCAATTCCGCCTGAGATCGGTTCTGATATTCTGTGCAATCTCATTGCAGCCCATAAGCTGTATCCGTCAGAGTACGTACTGGTTGCTGATTTCGGAACAGCTTTCACAACAGAGACTGTATCTCCTGAGGGAAAGGTCCTGGGTGTAACCATCGGGCCGGGAATGATGACATCGGTTAAGGCTCTGTTTGAGAACGCCGCTCAGCTTCCTCAGATAAGGCTTGATATTCCTACAACTGCTTTGGGCAGGGACACAGTGGCCTCGATCCGTGCAGGTGTAATCTACGGCTTCATGGGCCAGCTTGTGGGCATTGTGAATCAGGTTGAGAAAGAAATCGGTCATAAGCTTGTTGTCATAGCAACAGGAGGCTTTTCCAAGTATCTGGAAGGCTATATCTATGTGAACAAGGCCGATGTGAAGCATACCCTGGAGGGTGCGAGACTTGCATGTCTGATGAACAGCTGACATATGCCAGGACAATTGTAAATGACCTATTGGCCCTTCGTCTGGGGGATGCTCTTTCAATAAACACAGAAGAAGCTGATGTGCCGTTTGCAAAGCTTGTTGCAAAAGAGGCTCTTTCTGTCACCGATGTGACTGTTAAGATTGTCGTGACAAACAACGGAAAGCCGACTCAGGTTCTTGAGTTTGACCCGACGCCGCCAGCTCATCTTCCAAGATCCTATGCCATGTTAAGGCTCTCCCATGTCAGAAAGGCCGTTGATGAGGGCTCTTGTCTCGATGTTATTGTAGATAGCAATGACATGGGTGCCATTCAGAAGCTTGGGCATCTTGCAGATCCTGTTGTTCTGGACAGAAGAATCGCCGTTCCCTGGTGTGTTGCAGAGGTTTTTGATGAGGATGATGACTCTTCATGGGAAGCCATTGCAAGAATGATTGCCTTAAACATTCCCAACCAGAGTCTTTCTGCCGTGTACAGAAGCAAAAGTCTTGAGAATTCGGATATTGCGGAGCTTTATTTTTCAGGAGAAGGAACGGATTTTTCAGTCTGTGTGCCTAAAGAAAGCCTGTTTGCAGGAGGCCATAAGGTCCTTCAGTCAGGGCGTGAGTTTCTAACAGGTATGGACTTTGACAGACTGTCTTTTCTTGTTGATAAGGATTCGGCCAACGGTTATTTCACAGCCGATGCCACCATTATGGGAAAAAGACAGCGCATCCGCTTTGAATTTAAAGACGGACGGCTTGTTTCCTGGACACAGAGTGCACAGCTTGAAAGGCTTTTGTCATTTGACGAGCAGCTTAAAAGAGTAGGCTATATCTCCATGAGGGACAACGAGGTGATTGTGAACCTGGGTGGTGCTGTTCTGGACGCTCTTTCGGATGTTCCGATTTCCGAGGAGCTTTTACCTCAATGGTTCAACATGAGCCTGTATACTCTTCGCTGTGATCTTGGGAAAAACATTGATATCTGCTGCACAAATGGCAACGGAATTTCCAAGGTTCTTGCCAAGAACGGAGTTTTCGTTGAGTAAACTATGGACAAAGTTCTTATGTAATGATATTTTAAATCGATTCTTGAGCTATTAGGCAGAGGGGGTGAGTTATAAATGGCATACGTGAAAGTCGATGAGACTGAACCACTTGAGAAAGCTATCAAGCGTTTCAAGAGAATGGTTGAGAAGGAAGGCGTCATCCGTGAGTTCAAGATGCGCGAGTACTTCGAGAAGCCGTCTGCAATTCAGCACCGCAAGAACAAGGCACTTGCTCGCAAGCAGATGCTGAAGGTCAAGAAGATGCGCAATTCAAAGGCATATTGATTTAATACCTTGATTTACGTGAGATGGAGAGATCTGGATAAAGGTCTCTCCATTTTTGTTGCGTTTTGTTGCATAAGGGAATATACTTAGGTCATCAAGTTAATCTACGGAGATACTTAAATGAAGAAGATTGTCATTGCACTCGGCGGAAACGCACTTGGAAATACCCCTTATGAACAGCTTGAACTTGTCAGAGAGACAGCAAAGCCGATCGTTGACCTTATTCAGGACGGCAATGAGGTTGTTATTGCCCATGGAAACGGTCCTCAGGTCGGAATGATCAATCTGGGTCTTGCCACTGCTGCAAGAACAGGCTCAATCAAGTCTGATATGCCTTTCCCGGAGTGCGGAGCAATGAGCCAGGGCTATATCGGATATCATCTTCAGAATGCCATCGGAAACGAGCTTAAATCCAGAGGAATGGACAAGGAAGTCTGCACCATCGTCACCCAGGTCCTGGTTGATGAGAAAGACCCTGCATTCCAGAATCCGACAAAGCCTGTCGGAGGTTTCTACGACAAGGATGTCGCAGAGAAGATTATGAGGGAGAAGGGCTACAAGATGGTTGAGGATGCAGGACGAGGCTACAGAAGAGTCGTTCCTTCTCCAAGACCGATTGATGTCGTTGAGAAGAAGACCGTAGAGAATCTGATCAAGGCCGGAAACGTTGTCATCACAGTCGGCGGCGGCGGAATTCCTGTTGTTCTCAGAGACGGCTATCTTTACGGAACACCTGCTGTCATTGATAAGGACTATGCTTCAGAGAAGCTTGCTGAGCTCATTGATGCTGATATGCTCATCATCCTCACTGCAGTTGAGAAGGTTGCTATCAACTACAAGAAGGAAAACGAACAGTGGCTGTCTTCAATGACACCAGATCAGGCCAAGGCCTATGCTAAGGAAGGCCAGTTTGCTCCGGGATCCATGCTTCCAAAGGTAAACGCCTGTGTTGAGTTTGCAGAAAGCAAGAAGGGCAGAGTCGCACTGATTACATCCCTGGACAAGGCTCTTCAGGCTCTTAACGGAGAAACCGGAACAAGAATCCAGATGTGAATTGCCTTAATGGCTTGACGCTTTTTGGGTTTTTGTTTATAAATACCTCGTATTGCGCTTGTGGTATAACGGTATTACCTCAGCCCTCCAAGCTGAAGACGCGGGTTCGACTCCCGTCGGGCGCTAAGGACCACGCAGATGCGTGGTCTTTTCATATCAAGCGGAGGATGTATGGGTCAGAGAGGTGAAGTTTTCTCAACCAGGTTCGTGACTAATGACAGAACTTATTTCTTCAACGTCAAGGAGAACTATAAGGGCGACATGTACCTCAACATCGTCGAGAGCAAAGGAACTGAGGACGAGGGCCGTTACATCAGACAGAGCATAATCGTCTATCCGGAAGATCTGGGAGAGTTCATCAGAGAATTCCAGAAGTCTGTGGACTACATGAAGGTCCATGCTTCAAAGAAGACAGAAAACTAATATCTGAAAGATTTTCTATGAATCGGACATGGTCCGTATTTGTGAAGGGCTGCTTTGTGCGAGGAACACGGGTAGCCCTTATGTTTTTCAAAGCCGTACAAAGGCCATCTTTTTGCAGCACATACCATGAAGCGGTCTCTGGCATTCTTTGCAAGAATGGATGCGGCCATTATCTCAAATATCTTTGAGTCTCCTTTGACTATGGCCTGGCATGGAATGTCCACATCAGGAGTTTTATTTCCGTCAACAAGAAGGATATCTGCTGAATGTTGATTTCATCAATCTCTTTGGGCGTTGCCCAGCACACAGCCCAGGCAATGGCCTTTTCTTTTATCACAGGCTCGGCTTCAAGGCGTTTTTTCTCGGAAAGCTTTTTTGAATCGGCAAGTATTTCTTTGGGAAAATCTGAAGGAAGAACGACAGCCGCAGCGCACACAGGGCCTGCAAGAGGTCCGCGACCTGCCTCATCAGAGCCTATTACAATGTTGTATTTCGGTTCCCCGAAAAGGGAAAGCTGCTTTTCCATAACAGAACGATAAACCTAATTTGTGCTCTTGTCATCAGTGGAAATATCACCTGATTTCTGATATCATAGACTCATGTTTCTCAAATCGGTAGAGCTATACGGATTCAAATCATTCGCTGACAGAACCAAGTTCGAATTCTCTGACGGCATAACATCTCTTTTGGGACCTAACGGTAGCGGAAAGAGCAACGTAGTAGACTCTGTGAAATGGGTACTTGGAACCCAGGCTTTAAGCTCAATCCGTGCAAGCAAGAAGGACGATGTAATTTTCAACGGGACCGACACACGTAAGCCCATGCCCATGTGTGAGGTTATTCTTACGTTGAACAACGAGCAGGGCATTCTGAACATCAATGCCACAGAGGTTGAGATCAAGCGCCGCGCATTCAGAAACGGAGATAATGAATATTACATCAACCGTGAGAAGGTTCTTCTGAGAAACATCAGAGAGCTTTTCATGGACACGGGTGTCGGAAAAGCCGCATACAGCATTCTGGAGCAGGGTAAGATCGACCAGATTCTTCTGATGAAGCCCGAAGACAGGCGTTACATCTTTGAAGAAGCATCGGGAATCAGCCGCTTCAAACAGCAGAGCGAGGATGCGGCCAGAAAGCTTCAGAAAACCGATGAGAACATGGCTCAGGTTGATA
>ONWV01000055.1 GCA_900321635.1 uncultured Spirochaetaceae bacterium
ACGCAAAGCATCCACATGCTGCACAGCAGCCAATCCAGGTTGAGATCTAAGGGGTACGAATATGGCTAAGACAGAAGCAAAGAACATCAATCTCGGTCAGGGTACCGGACGCAGAAAGACAGCGGTTGCACGTGTTTACCTCCGCGAGGGAAACGGCAAGATCACAGTCAACGGAAGAGATGTAGAAGAGTACTTCAGCGATCCTCTGTGCATCTATCAGGTCAAGCAGCCCCTTCAGGTCACAGACTCCGAAGGCAAGTATGACATCGTCATCACAGTATGCGGTGGTGGCCCGTCCGGACAGGCAGGTGCCTGCCGCCACGGAATCGCCCGTGCACTGGTTGCAGAGAACGAGGCCAACAAGCCGGCCCTTCACGCAAACGGCTTCCTTACCAGAGACCCGAGAATGGTCGAAAGAAAGAAGTATGGTCAGCGTGGAGCTCGCCGCAAGTTCCAGTTCTCCAAGAGATAAGTTTTCGCATTTCATCTGCGATTTTCGTGCTTCGGCGCGGCGCCTACCATACAGGTATGTCGCCTAACCTCATCTCGGTCTCGCAGCGAAATCCAAAAACTTCTTCGATATCAGAAGGTTGGAATAATGAGAGAAATCTCAAAGCCCAAGGAGCCGTCCTCAAAAGAGGGTGGCTCCTCGCTTTTTATCAAGTGCCAAAGTCAAGCTCTTTTGTATCTGAGCATGCGTGAGCACAACAGAAAAGAACTGATTCTCAAACTCAAGACCAAAGGCTATGAGCCAGACCTGATTGATTCGGTCTTAGATAGCCTTGAAGAAGACGGCTCTTTGAGTGAGGACCGTTATGTCCGCTCCTTCATCCGCTCAAGCAACAAGCGCCACCCTGAAGGAGAGCTCTTGATGGCCCGCCGTCTTGTAGCCAAAGGTGCTGACAGAGAAACGGCAAACCGTGTTCTTTCGGAAGTCTATACAGAAGAATACATAAGAGCTTTGGTCTCTCAGGCAAGAGCGGATATCTTACGCAAGGGCAAGGCAAAGACCGAGGAAGAAATCAGGTTCAGTCTCAAAAAGATCGGCTTTTCAGATAAAGACATCCGTTTTGATGACTGAAATATGTTATAGTGAAAAAGATGACAGGCAGATTCAGACTTCCGGTATTCAATTCAGAGACTCTTTCACAAATCATGTGGGGAATGGAGAACCAGGATGCTGATTACATGCTCAACATCAAAGACGGAAGTCTCTATTCTCCCGATATGGGAGAAGCTGAGCCCGAATTTTTGGTAGAGCTTCCTTCCTGGTCCAGTTCAGACGGCTATCAGCTGATGGTCTCTTTCACAAACACCTGCAAGGACCAAAACCTCAAAGAAAAGCTTTCAAAAGTCCTGTCTTCAAAGTCCCACGGGGTGTTCAGACGCTTCAGGGATGTTCTTTCAGAAGACCAGGATGTCCTTAAAACCTGGTATGACTTTAAGGACTCTCGCATGAGATCCCACATAATCTCATATTATCGCGAGCACTTCAAAAAGAATAAGGAAGAACTGTTATCCGATGACCTTTATGAAGGCGAACTTCTTTCCGAATTCGAGGTAAAGCACCTGGAGAAGCTTGATTCCTACTGTGAAAAGCTTTTGGAAGAAGCATCAGACAACCCGATCAGACGCAAGGTCCTTGGCGCTTTCACAAACAAGGAAGCCTATGAAATTCTTGAAAACGATGAGCCCAAGGGAGCCATCATATTTGAGGTTTCAGACGGCGTTGCCTGTATTCTTATATATAATATAGAAGAGAAATACCGTGAGCAGGGTCTTTTCAACCTTCTTTTCGATCTCTTTAACAGAGACATGGAAAGACGGCACATAGAAAAGGTCGCAATGGTATTCAAAACGCAATCTAATTTCATAAAGGGCATTTTTGCTCTTCACGAAACAGACCTGACAGAAGGTGAAAGTTACGGCGTATACTGTGTCCACGAATGGAATAAGGGCACGGAATCTTCGGAAACCGCATACGTTCTCTGAGTTTGTGAAAGAAAATGCATAAAAAAACATCAAAATACTTGTAACCGATTTGGAATTGCTTTGTTTTTCTTGACAGTAAGGGAGCACATTGTTAAAATGGCTTCAGTATAACGAGAAAAAAAGGGACAAAGCTGGTCTTTGGCCAGCCCCGAAATTATTGGAGGAAGTTTGCATTCGCAAAACTCAGCGGAAACGCTGGCGTTATTTATGACGCAAATCTTGACGACAAGTCAATTGGAGCCTTCAATGTTGATTCATTGAATTTCTCATTCACTTTCGCTTCAGATGAAGTTAAGATTGACAGCAGCGAAGACGAGATTCATGTAGAGGTTGCTGCTTCTGCAAAGTTCATCCTTGGTGAGTTGAATCCAAAGGCAGCTGAAGACTGGGACAATGCTATTTATATCCATTCAGATTATGATGGCAAAAGAGGAATCGGAGCTGTCATCAGTCTTGACACCGCTAAGATCGTTGGAAAGAACTGGTATGTTGACATTACCGGAACACAGGGCGCCTATGATTATGCTAAGGCTGCAGTTCTTCAGAATAAGACCAAGAAAGTAAAAGATGACTTTGGCAACCTCAAGAAGTATGATAACGAGGCAGCTACTTACAAGGTTCAGTTCGCTCAGCTTGGTGGTGTCACAGTCGGTTACAATGATTTCACAGCAAGCCTCGGATTCGGCTATCAGAAGGATCTGGCTTTCATGGTTAACGCAACACTCGAGACTCCTGAGTTCGCATTCAGCGATGACGCAGTCAAGGTTCAGGCAGCAACAGAGTTCTGCAGAGCTAGAATTGGTGACAAAACAGCTAATCTTGGCGCTACAATGTTTGGTGCTTCAGCAAAGGCAACAGTCGCCATCCAGGACATCACAGTCGGCGCTGCAGCTGATTTCGGCCTTGAGTACGCCGGTGCTGAGTTTGGTTCCCTCACAGAGACAGAGACCAATGTCAACGTTGATGGAAGAGTTGACTTCAAGTACAACTTCGTAGATGTAAACCTTTACACCTATGCTGGTAAGTCCGGACTTGAGTCCAACGACGGAGAGTATCAGGATTTCTATCTTGAAGCAAAGGCTGCTTTCGATCTTAACGCTTTTGAGCTCCCGCTCAAGGTTACAGTTTCTGCAAAGAACATCACAAACGCAGAAGTTGAGCTTGAAGGCGGAAAGCCCAAGGCTGGTATCGTTCCGGCTGTTAAGGTTGAGTTTGCTAAGGATGCTATCACA
Organism: uncultured Spirochaetaceae bacterium; assembly: GCA_900321635.1. GTDB lineage: Bacteria > Spirochaetota > Spirochaetia > Sphaerochaetales > Sphaerochaetaceae > UBA9732. Next base: position 3,225 of record ONWV01000055.1, read on the forward strand.
GCTGCCGCTTCATTCGATATCAACACCGAGAAGAAGACCTGGAATGCTCTTGTCTACGGATCATATGCATTCGAGAAGTTCACAGCTGGTGCTGGTCTCTCACTCAGTGGAAAAGACGAACTTAATAAGATCGCTTTCGCAGCATTCGCAGAGTCTGACAAGCTGGTCAAGGGTGCAACATTCGGACTTGGTTATGGTCTTAAGACTGCTACCAGCGACAAGTTCTACGGAAAGGGTGGAGCTGTTGCTATCACAGATGCTGGTCAGTACACAGCTAACTACAAGGCTGACACAGCTGAGCTTGGACACGTTGCTGCATTCTGCAAGATCGCTTTCTAAGTTTGACCTAACAATTGCAAAGCTTCAGGTCGCCTCCGGGCGACCTGTTTTTTTAACTGTATTATCAGTCAGCTTGCGGGAGTCAAAGGGCGTGTTGGTCTTGAGCATTATGTAGATGATGCGCGAAAGCTTCCGGGCTGTGGCGATAATGGCTTTGCCCGATGATTTGTCGTTTTTGAGTTCCAGATACTGGCGTATCATCTTGTAATTTGATGTCTTATCTTCCATTCGGACCATTGCGACTACGCACTGAACCAGGGCTGTGCGAAGCTCCTGAGGGCCTCGCTTTGTGATTCGGCCGTAGTAGGTGCTTTCATTGGAGGTCTGGACCCAGGGCACAAGGCCGCAGTATGCGGAAAAGTGCTTGTAGGACTCAAAGCGGTCAATGTCGTCTATGTAGGCCCGGATGGTGCATGCGTTGACGATTCCTATTCCCGGAATAGTCATCAGAAGGTTTACGGCACTGTCCTTTGAGGTAATTTGCCTCAGCTTTCCTTCAAGGACCTTTTTCTGGTTTTCAACAACATCGATGGTCTCAAAGATTGTGCCGACAGTTCTTGCTATGTCCGCAGGAAGCTTGTCTAGAATCTTCTTTCGCTCGCGCCTGCTCTGAAACTGAGCAGTCTTGGTTATGTGGCCGTAGGCCAGAAGCACCGCATGAGCCTGGTTTTTCAGTGCCACCATGTCCTGCACCATGAGGTTTCTGCTTTTGAGAATGCGCCTCAGGCCCTCGGACTCGGCACTGCAAAGGTGGCTTACTGGGAGGATGTCCTTGGAGAGGAATTCGGCAAGCGTGCGGGCATCGTTTTTGTCGGTTTTCTTGGTGGAGAGGTTGACTACCTTGAAGCGGAGGGTGTTCACAACAACGACCTTGAAGCCGTAGCCGGTCATCATGTCACGGAAAAAGCGTGAATTTGCGGTGCTTTCGATTGCCAGGACCACATCGTCGAAGGTCTGGTAGGAGGAGAGGGTGCGCATCAGGGAGATGAAGGCCTGATAGCCTTCTTTGCCCATTTTAAACTGTGTGCCTTCTTCAAGAACGGTACCGGAAGTGAGGATGCAGATGGTAAATTGTGTTTTGTGCAGGTCGACACCCACATAGAACATTCCTTCCATGCAAGCCCTCCCGTTTGTTGTTCGGTTACCATACAGTAAAAATTACTAAACATCAATCTGATGCCGCGAAATTGTGTTTTTTTTGTGTAGCTATTGCCCTAAGCACTATTAAATATTATTTTTCACACATGTACATACGAAAGATTCTTGTCATCTGCATTGTCCTTTGTGCATCGGTCTTCGGCGTCTTTGCCATGAGCGCCGATGATATCATTGAAAAGGCAATTCAGAACAGCGTCGCCATAAAGACACTCGAGCTTGACCGGGAGAACTCAATCATCTCCCGAAAGATCGATGACGTCGAAGAGGGCGTGTCAGTCACCGTTTCATCAGGTAATGTCACATTCAGAAAGGAGAGTGAGGTAACCCCGTTTTTCACCATGGGTCCCTCACTTGAAGTTGCTCTTCCGCAGAAGGATGACACAACGGTTTCATTCAAACTGGAGAACAACTCCTCGTTCAGTACTGACGGAGAATACATGACATCGCTGACTCCGTCTGCCAACTACAAGCAGATAATCAATCTGGATTCATTTAAGGACACCAGAAAGGACGTTACCAAGAAAATGGCCCAGATTCGTGAGGATATGAGCTATCAAAGAAGCCTTCTTCAGTTCAGAACCACCGTTTTGCAGGACGTTCTTTCCATCTTGAAAAGCCAGTCTTCGATTCTGGATCAGGAAGTCAACTACAAGCGCCTTGTGAGTGACTATGATACCGCAATTGCCTCAGGTGATATCACAAAAGAAGGCCTTAAGGACCTTCAGGCAAGAATGAAGATTGAAAACGCACGCGTGACGTTGGAAAGCGCAAAGGCAAAGCTTGAAACTGCACTCAAGCAGTTCAAAGATAACTACGGTTTTGATTTTGAGGCTCCTGATTCAGTAAGAAGCGCAGAGCTTTCTTTTGAAGAGAACAAGGGCGGGAACACCGCAGTTCTTCTTGCAGAGCTTAATCTTAGTCTTGCAAACCAGGAAGTCGAGATTGCCACAGGCACCACAAATAAGCTTCAGCTTGGAGCTGCTGCCGGCGTTCCTGTTACATGGGCAAAGGACAGCGGAACGGATTCAAGCATGTATGCCAATCTTTCAGGAACAATTGTGGGATCGAACTACTCGGTGGGAGCTTCTGCAAACCTCAGCTATGATTTTGCCGATAACTTTGACCCGTCTATCACGATTGTGGGAACCTGGCACAACAAGACAACGGCCACAACAGACGATCTTAACCTCCAGACCCTGAAGAACAAGGTCATCCTTGCTCAGATTGACTATGATGATGCCGTTTCCGAATACAAAAACGGTTGCGCAAGTCTCAGAACCAGCATCGGTGACTACATCACAGAGCTTGAGCAGTTCGAAGTCAGCGCAGATTATGATCAGAAGATTCTTGAGAGGGTAAAGGAAATGTATTCCCTGGGTCTTGTGACAGAGCGCGATCTTGAAGATGCACAGAATGTCGTGAATGCGGATGAAATCAAGAGAACAACACTTGCAATCAACGCATTGATTATAGAAAACAATATTGCGATCAACCAGCTTTGAGGAATTATATGGACAACAAAGTGGATAATAATGAGACAATGGTCAGACGTGACCGTGAAAAGAAGCTTAGAAGAAAGAAGATCAGACGCACGATCATCACAATCCTTTTGATTATTCTCGTGATTGTGGGAATCTGGATTTATAATTACAGAATCTCCAAGGGTGTTTTCCCGTGGCAGGATGAAAAATCAAGTTCCAACGCCCCTGTCATGAGCCAGACTACAATCCGTGAGGAGACCTATGTCACATCGATTGACGTCTCGGGTTCCGTAGTCGCATTTGACACCCAGAAGGTCCAGATGAGAGCAAACGGATCGGTCACCGAGGTCTATGTGAAGGAAGGCGACCGCGTCAAGAAGGGTCAGCTTCTTGCAACATTGGATGATTCGGACGAGCAGTACGAAGTTGCCAACCTCGAAAAGCAGCTGGAGACGGCCAAGATGGGCGGAACCACCTCAGCCAGGGACATCGAGCTTATGGAGATGCGCCTTGACAGTGCAAAGAGCAAGCTTGACAACATGAAGGCCTATGCGGACTTTGACGGTGTAGTTGTATCCGTTGCAATCAGAGAGGGCGATTATTACACAGCAGGTAACGCTGCCATCACAATCATCGATGACAGCAAGCTCAAGGCAACAGTCGAGGTCGACGAGATTGACATCCAGATGGTCGAGCTGGGAACAAAGGTCGATATCACAAGTGACTCCACACCTGGTGTCACAATCGAAGGCCGTGTCAGCTATATTCCTATGATAGGAAGATATACAAACCAGGGAATCGGTGTCATGGATGTTGAGATCATCATCGACAACCCGCCTGCATCTCTTAAGCCGGGCTTCTCGTTCGGAGGAACAATCGAGGTAGGAAGCGAGCAGAAGATGCTTTTGGTCTCACAGGCAGCCGTTACCACATCTCGTGGAGTCAGCTCCGTCACAAAGCTTAAGGATGACGGAAGCTATGAGAAGGTCACCGTCACGGTCAAGTATCTGGGCGAGAACCTCTATCAGATTCTCGGCGGTGACGTCAAGGACGGCGATGTTGTTGTCTACAGCAACTCAACAGACCTTTCAACAATGATGAATATGACCATGAGAAGGCAGTAGGGGACTCTGATTTAATGGATAAAATCGATTGGGAAGAAGTCGCCAGAAGAATTGACTCAAGAGACCTGCCGATCATCTACATGGAAGATGTTCACAGATACTATATCGTCGGCGATATCGTGGTCAAAGCTCTGGACGGCGTCTCAGTTAAAATATACAAAGGTGACTTCACGGCCATAATGGGACCGTCAGGAAGCGGAAAATCCACCCTGATGAACCTGGTAGGCTGTTTGGATACACCCACAAGCGGAAAGATCCTCATTGACGGCGAGGACACAAGAGGCCTGAACGAGACCGAGCTTGCCTACATCAGAAACAGAAAGATAGGCTTTGTCTTCCAGCAGTTCAACCTTCTTGGAAAGATCACCGCTTTGGAGAACGTCATGACTCCGCTTCTCTACACAGGCGGAATCAGCGCACACGAGCGCCGCGAGCGCGCCGAGCAGGCACTAGAGAAAGTGGGTCTTGCCGACAGAATGAAGCACCTTCCGAACGAGCTTTCAGGCGGACAGAAGCAGAGAGTCGCAATAGCACGAGCCCTTGTGACCCGTCCTTCAATCATCCTTGCCGATGAGCCCACAGGAGCTCTGGATACAAAGACAGGTGAGCAGATCATGGAACTGTTCTACAGCCTGAACAAAGAAGGCAACACTATTGTGGTAGTCACACATAACGACGAGATAGGCAACGCCTGTCCGAATCAGATCCGCATAAGAGACGGAAAGAGGGAGGCATGATATGGTAATACAGAACATCAAGCTTGCCCTTGGTTCCATGAAGGGCGGAAAGATGAGGACCGTGCTTTCCCTTTTGGGAATCATCATAGGTGTAGCTTCGGTCGTCACAATCCTGACTTTGGGAAACAGCGCAACAGGAAGCATAACCGACAGCATCACATCAAGCGGCTACGACCTCATCTATCTCTCTCCTGCTTTCGGATCAAAGACCCGTGAGACATTTGACGAGTCCTTTGCTGAAAGGCTCAGAAAGAACGTTGACGGAATAGGGCTTGTGATGCCTACCGTCTCAGGCAACGCCAGGGTACGAAACGGCAGCATTGTCACAAGTACGTCGATCATGGGTGTAAACTCAGACTATGCTGCGAATATGGATTACAAAGAATCCTACGGAAGCTGGTTCGGAGTAGAGGACAATATCTTCAAACGCCAGGTCGTTGTTCTTGGCTCTGACATTGCCGAAAAGCTCTTTCCGGGCGGAAACGCCGTAGGAAACTACATCACAATCTTCAGAGATCAGGGAAAGAAATATCTTGTAGTAGCCGTCATGGAGGCCAAGGACGCATCCCTCGGTGCATCTTTCAACAGCACTGTATATATCCCGTACAACACATATACACAGCGTTTTCAGCGTGTGTCAGGTGTCGGAACCTATATCATCAAGGTTGCTGAGAACCATGATCCCAAGGTGGTCAACGCCGATGCTACAAAGTATCTGGACGATCTTGTCGGAACTGACAACTACATGATTATCTCATCCGCATCCCTTGCCGAGATGGTCTCCTCCGTTACCGGAACGCTTAGCATCTTCCTTGCCGCAATCGGTGGAATCTCGCTTCTTGTCGGTGGAATCGGAATCATGAACATCATGCTTGTCTCCGTTGCCGAAAGAACTAAGGAAATCGGTATCCGAAAGGCATTGGGGGCCTCTCCGCGTGTCATACGTGGTCAGTTTTTGACCGAGGCCATTACGCTCACATCCTTCGGAGGAGTTGTAGGAATCGTGATAGGAATAGGACTTAGCAAGATTGTTGCCAACATCGCAGGCTGGGGCTTTGCCGTATCAGTCAACGCATGTCTTCTGAGTGTGGGATTCTCAATGGCTATAGGAATATTCTTCGGCCTGTATCCTGCAGCAAAGGCAGCCAAGATGGATCCGATAGATTCTCTGAACTACGAGTGATTTTTAGCCGAATCAGCGTTTCCAGAATGTGCGAGAGAACAGTGAAAGCACTGTGAAAATCTCAAGCCTTCCTAAAAGCATCTCAAAGGAGCAGACCCAAAGCGACCAGTCGGGGAAGAACGAGAAGTTCCCGGCAGGTCCAACTTTGCCGAATCCTATTCCGATGTTTCCAAGACTCAGAATCGAAGCTGCCATGCAGGTTTCGGTGTCAATTCCTGTGAGTGTAAGTACAACTGCACCCAAAAGCCAAATGACCATGTAGATTGCACAGAAAGCTGCAATGGAAACCAATGTGTCCTCGCTCATCAGATCATCACCGAGTCTGACCTTTGAGACAGAGGAGGGGTGGATGCGCTTTCTGATGGTGTTGCTTCCCATCTTGCACAGCGTTGCGATTCTGGTGACCTTCATTCCACCGCCGGCAGATCCCGCACAGCCTCCGATGAACATCATCAGAATGACAAGCATGATCGAGAACGTTGGCCAGTTGAGATAGTTTGTCGTAGCAAAGCCTGTTGTGGTAAGAACCGAGGCGATGTGGAACGATGCATATCTGAAGGCCTCGAAGAAGTTCGGATAGGTCTCGGTTGACTCAAGCTGGAATGCGGCAAATAGCGAACAGAAGAACCAGATGGCAAGAAACCATTTAAGCTCGGCATCCTTAAGCGCACTTCTGAGTTTTCCTGTAAATGCCTTGTAGTACAGGGCAAAGTTGCATCCTGCAATAAGCATGAATGTTGTTACGACAACATCAACATATGCGCTGTTGAAGGCTCCGATCGAGGCGCCTTTGACACAGAATCCTGCGGCGGCCATAGTGGAGAAAGTCACTGTGACCGAATCATAGAGATTCAGGCCGCCGAAAAGAAGGAATATGGTTTCCAGCACTGAAAAACCAACATAGATTCCCCAAAGTGCTATGGCTGTTGTCTTTGTCTTAGGTGTCAGCTTTCCTTTGACAGGTCCGACCGACTCGGCTCCCATCATGTGGAATGTTCCGGCTCCCATGTTGGCTCCGATTGCAGGAAGAAGCGCCACGAAAAGAACGACGATTCCCATTCCGCCGAGCCAGTTGGTCATGCTTCTCCAAAACAGTATTCCCTTGCTGCAGGCCTCTATATTGCTGAGCGACGTAGCTCCTGTTGTGGTGAAGCCGCTCATAATCTCAAAGTAAGCGGCGCTGTAGGAAGTAAAGTCTCCGGACATTACCAGAGGCATTGCACCGAATGCAGCTGCCAGAATCCATGTGAAGGTTACAAAGAAGAATCCGTCACGCTGCTTGAAGTTCGTAAGCTCGGTATTATGGAGAATGACCAGGACCGCGCCTGATAGAATCATCATTGCAGTGATTGTCAGCAGAAATGAATTAGCCGATCTGATTTCTCCGTGTCCAAGGCTGACAGCATAAGGCACCAGCATGAGCAGAGCGAGGAAAATCTGAATGATTGCCAGAAGCTTGATATTCTTCTTAAGATTCATCGCTGTCCTTTTTGTCGCCTACATGCAGGAGCTTCTGGATGAAGTCCGTGGACTTTCTTTCAATGACGCTGATAATCACATCGCCCTGTTCGATGACATAAAGACCGCCAGGTATGAGAGTTTTTCCGTCTTTCTTCGTGACTCCGGCTATTATTCCCTTGCCCCTCATGTCAATGTCCTTGAGAGCGCATCCGATTATCGGGTTGTCTTCCGTAATTTCGAATTCAAAGGCCTCGATCTGTCCATCGAAGAGCGAGTGGATGCTCGAGACGTTCTGTCCGTGCATGAAGCGCATCAGAGAATCGACCGTTACGTCCTGGGTGGAGATGATGCTGTCAATGTTCAGGTGGCTGGCCATGCGCACATAGTTCGGGTTCTGGTTGACCAGTGCAATGCTGGTCTTGATTCCGAAGTGCTTGGCATAGCTTGCGGTGATGATGTTCAGCTCGTCGTTGTATGTGAGGCACAGAATCAGGTCATAGCCTCCGAGGTTTTCCTCCTCAAATACGGCCTCGTTTGTGATGTCGGCGTTCAGAATCAGCACGTCAGGATAGAGAGTCGCCATTTTCTCGCAGACTTCCTTGTCCATATCAATCAGGGCAATGTCTCTGTGCTGGTACTGCGGAATGGCCTTGAGAAGGAAGTCCGCAACCTGTGTGGCTCCGACAATCACAATCCGCTTTGCCTTCATCGATTTTCTACCGACGGAGGAGAGGATGCTGTCTACGCTTTCTTCACGCGCTACCAGGCTGAGAGTATCGCCGACTCTGACTATGGTATCTCCGCTTGGAACAAGTGCCTCGCCGTTTCTCAGAAGGGCTGCAATGATGAAGTTCGCATTAATGCTCTTTCTGAGCTCCTTGACCATGTGGTTGGTGTAGGGCGAGTCCTTTTCGACATAGACGTTGTACAGAAGCAGCGAGGAGTTTTCAAACGAAATGATGTCGCTGTAGATACCGCGCTCGACATCCTGATAGATGTACTCGGCAACCTCCTGCGTCGGGTTCACTATGTGCGTGATTCCCATCAGCGAGGTTCCTATTCCGCTGTAGCCTGTATACGAAAGATTTCGAATCGATGCGATTGTAAGCGGTACGTTGAACTCGGATGCTGCGATTCCGCTTGAGACTAGGTTTATCTCATCACTTCCTGTCAGTGCAATGAAAGCATCCGCATCAGCCAGTCCTGCGTCGCTCAGGTCCTCGAGGCTGGTTCCGCTGCCTTTGACGGCAAGACAGTCGACTTTGGACATTGCGGTGTTAACATCATCCAGATCCTCATCGATGATGATGACGTCCTTGTTCTCTTCAACGAGATGTCTTGCAAGCCTTATGCCTCTGCGCCCGGCGCCTAGAATTACGACTTTCATGCCATATATGGTATATCAAAGGCAAAAGCTAATCAACTGTGCTCCTGTGAGATGCCCCAGCGGTATTCCGGCCTGGTGGGGTTTGCTGGCCTGAAGTGATATGCCGACCTGAAGTAATGTGTCGACCCGGTCAGAAAAAAAACAAGACCGGAGTTTTCAGCTCCGGCCTTGAATCTAGAGGAGTAATTTTAACCTGCAATCTTGACTGAAATCTTCTTGGGCTGCTCCACAGGAAGCTTCGGCAAGGTTACGGTCAGAATTCCGTTCTTGAACTCGGCCTCAATGGCCTCTTCGTTGATTCCCTCAGGAAGTGAGAAGGATCTGTCAAACTTGATATAGCCTCTCTCGCGGACCAGATACTTTCTCTCGTCCTTCTTCTCAGACTTCTCTGAGCTGATGTGCAGTACATGTTTCTCAACATCGATGTTGACTTCATCGCTTGTATATCCCGGAAGCTCAGCTTCTACGTAGAAAGCCTTTGAATCCTCGTAGACGTTGACAGTCGGGTATGTGCTGTTTCTGATTCCCCAGTTTCCGAAAACATCGTTAAACAGTGTGTCGAAATCATAGTCTGCGTTTCTAGTCATCAAATAGTTCTTCATAGTAAGACCTCCATATATGTCTAATGTTTTGTTTTTTCTTTTTGTCCGGCTCTTGTTCCGGACACTTGCATTATTGCATTTAGTGTGCCAAGTTTTTGATAACTTGTGGTGTTGCAAGAAAATAATGCTATGGCATCTGGTTTGGGGGTTGCCATTGAGGTTCATTTTGAACCCCTTATGCACTTGATTTTGCTCTGTGATTGGGACAATTTGAAACAAAGTTGTAATAGAGGCTCATATTTGTATCAATTTGACACATCTGAGATTTTCTGACACATTTTTGGGTCAAATCTGCCTGTTTTGGCTGAATTGCTTAAGATTGGAAGGTTTTGGTAGGCTTGATAACGGTGCTAAAGCTGATAGGCCTGA
>ONWV01000051.1 GCA_900321635.1 uncultured Spirochaetaceae bacterium
GAAGCTGTGTAGACGACAAAGTTGGGCTTGAAGTTCTTCTGCTCTTCCTCAGTGGGCTTGATGAACATGTTGCGGACAAAGTGTGCCTGCCATGCGACTTCCATGATGAAACGGATGGCCATTCTTGTGTCCTTGTTGGCGCCGCAGAATGCATCGACAACAAAGAGTCTCTTGTTTGAGAGCTGCTCGACTGCAAGCTTCTTGACTGTTTCCCATGTCTGCTCTGACATCGGATGGTTGTCGTTCTTGTAACCTTCTGTTGTCCACCAGACTGTGTCCTTGGAGTTCTTGTCCATGACGATGTACTTGTCTTTGGGTGAACGACCGGTGTAGATACCTGTCATGACGTTGACGGCTCCCAGCTCGGTGAGCTGACCCTTGTCATAACCTGTGAGGCTGGGGTTCATCTCTTCCTTGAACAGAAGCTCATTCGACGGATTGTAGACGATTTCCTTTGTACCTGTGATGCCATAGGCCTTAAGATCAATTGCCATTTTTATCTCCTTTAAAATAACTATGCATTTCATGCCGAGGTTTTTCCGCGGCTACGCTTTAACTCCGATTGCATCATATCGAAAAAAACTGAAAACATCATCAGTTTTTGTTATGTATTTTATAATTTTATGTCATGACGCCTCTTGGCTCAGATTTCACCCCGTCTGAAGGCCTCGATCAGGGCACCTGTGATGCTTGTGGTATCACGTGGCGGGATTTCGGCTCGCTTGAACCACAGAGCCTCCTTGACCTCGTTGCCGTCCACGCGGATTTGGTCCGAGCCGTCCACATCGCAGTAGTACCCGATCTGCAGGTTCCCTGCGATGCCCCAGGGCTGGCTTCCGAAGTAGCGGACGTTCTTTACCCTGAGGCCCACCTCCTCCATGCTCTCGCGGCGCACGGTGTCTTCTGCCGTCTCGCCTATTTCGATGAAGCCTGCGACCAGGCTGTAGCGCGGAAAGCCGCTTATGGTGTTCTTGATCAGTAGCAGCTTATCGCCGTTTCTGATTGCGATGTTCACCGCAGGGTGGATGTCAGGATATATTGTGTGACGGCACTGAGGGCAGACCAAGGCGCGCTCGGTCGTGGATGGAACAAGGGGTGTCCCGCACACGCCGCAGAAGCGGTGATAGCGCCGCCATGAGACTATGTGATAGCCTGTGGCAATCTCAAAAGGCAGGGCCGCGGGCTGCATAGAAAAGCTTTCGCGAAGCGGGATGAAAGTGTAGCCTTCTATCGGGCAGGAGGCTGGGTCCTGGACATAGCGGCCGAAAAAGGCCCTGTTGTCCACATAAAACAGAAAGTCGTCTATGGTCACATCAACGGCGGGAAAGACGGGGACGCAGAGGTCGCCAGCGCCCGCACAAACCGCCACGCTGTTTCTGGAATACAAAAAGACAACATCACCCTTTTGGGGTGCGCGCGGGTGGAAGCTGTTGTCGAAAACCGACGGATAAATCTCGTGAAGCATCATCACCTAGATGATAAACCAAAACAAGGATTGAAAAAAGATTAACTTAGCTATAGATTAGAGTTCGCCGACCGGCCCGCAAGGCACTAGCCCGCACGGAACAAAACCCGCACGACCGGCCTGCAGGGGTAAGATGAACATTCTTTGTGTAGCGGACACAACCCAGAGCCTCGCCTTCTCCTCCAACGTCAAGGAGATCTACAAGGACACGGATCTGATTCTGTCCTGCGGCGACATGCCCGTCGAAAGCTACGACTATCTGAGCACCATGCTCAGACGCGATGTGTTCTACGTTTACGGAAACCACAACCTGAGCACATTCAAGGCCGAGATGGACAAGGAGTTCATGCACTACAAGAAATTCGAAAACGAATACACAAAGAAGTTCTACGGCTTTCTGATCGACGGAAAGTGTCTGGTCCACAAAAGGACAGGCCTGATAATCGCAGGCCTGGGTGGATCCATGCGCTACAACACAGGAGACAGCCAGTATACGGAGTCTCAGATGAAGTGGCGCATCCGCCGTCTGGTGCCTACCCTCCTTAGGAACAAAAGGAAATACGGACGTTATTTGGACATACTGGTTACGCATGCTCCTCCAAGGGGCATCGGCGATGGGGTGGACCAGTGTCACAAGGGCTTTGAGTGCTTTCTGTCGTTCATGGATAAGTACAAGCCCAAGTACCTGTGTCATGGACACATACATCTGGACGATCAGAACGCGCCCAGAGTTACTCAGTACAAGGACACACAGGTCATCAACGTCTTTGGAAGCTACATGATCAAGGAAAAGGAAACAGGAGCTATAGATGGCTGATTCCATGACTTTGAACGAGGACTTCAACAAAGCCCACCGCCATGCTGTTTTCCAGCAGCTTTTCTCAGCGTTCCGATGGAGCAACCCGGACCATCCCCGTGGCAAAAATCATCGGATCCGAAAACAGGTACCACGATTTTTCCTCGGCATTCTACCCCAAGAACACACGCCTTCAGACAAGGTGGGAGAGCGTTGACGCCGCACGCATCGACGATGTGATTCTTCCCCCGATTTCCGTCTACAAGCTGGGCGATGTCTACTTTGTCCGTGACGGAAACCACCGTGTCTCCGTGGCCAGGTCCCAGGGGGTTGAGTTCATCGACGCCGAGGTCGTAGAGCTTACGTCCAAGATCCCTCTTGAAGAGGGCATGACGCTCAACGAAATCCGAAAGCGCGTGGTGGAGTACGAGCGCGAGCGCTTCATCGAGCAGTTCGAGCCCGACTATCTTCCCATGGACCGCATCGTCTTCACCACACCGGGCTCGTACCCCGAGATGGTCAACCACATCCTGGTCCACAAGTACTACGCAAACCAGGACCGCGAGGACGAGATGACCTTCGCAGAGGGCGCAAAGAGCTGGTACGAAAACGTCTACTTGAAGGTCGTGCACGCCATTGAGCAGGAGCACCTTCTCATTGACTTCCCCGGCCAGACCGAGGCCGACATGTACATGTGGCTTGTGCGCCGCTGGGACAGCATGAAACGCACAGATGCAAAGGCAACGGAGCTTGACGCGGCAAAGGCTGCAAAGGAAGAATACAAGGACCACGCACTCAGGCGTTGGTTCAGATACATGCGTCAGAAGCTTTCACGAAAGTAAGCGTTTCAGATGGGTGAGAAAAATGCAATATGATGAGGTTTTGAGAATACTCCTGGGTACAAGCACGGGCCAGCGCCTCGGTGCGGTGCAGAGCATTTACTCGGATCTGGACAAGGCCCAGGGCCGCTTTGCAAAGACCTTTGATATAAGCTGCCCGCACGGCTGCGGCTCGTGCTGCGAGCACTTTTTCCCCGACATCACCATGGCCGAGGCAGAATACCTTGCCATGGGAATCCTCTTTGAAGGCCGCGAGGATGAAATTCTTGAGAAGCTTCACTCCATCAAGGACCGCACTTCCTGCCCCTTGTACAGAAAGGACAATCCGTACCACTGCTCTGTCCATGCGGTTAGGCCTCTAATCTGCAGGCTCTTCGGGTTTTCCGCCGTGCGCGATAAAAACGGGCGTCCGCAGTTTGCCGACTGCAAATGGAACACCAAGGCCCTGAATCTTAAATCCGAGGACCTTGAAGCACACAGCGGCGATCTTGTGATTATGGGTGACTATGGCATGTCCATTGAGGAAATCCAGGTGGAAGATCCTTCCACCTACCCTCTGGATGAAGCTCTTGAGAAGGCCATCTACAAGATAAAGTTCCTTCTTATGCTGGACAACGACGACCCGGAGCCCGAGCCCAACGCCAGCTGAAAAACCTCAGTCTTTAATTCCCTTTTCCTTGAGGTAGCCTACAACATCCCCTACTGTCTTGAAATTCACGGGGTCCGAAAAATGGATTGCGAACGCATCCTCAAGCTCCATGGAAACGAGCATCATTGCAAGGGAGTCCATTCCAAGGTCCTCCCTCAGGTTCGTCTTTTCGCTGACAGTCGAGATATCATAATCAGGGTTCACCTTATTAAGGATGGCCTTAAGTTTTTCCATTATCATAGAAAATCTCCTCAGATGTCCTTTACGAACGATCTTCTTCTCTTATGCTGGATGGCTGTGAAATACTTCCACATGGACTGGACCGCGATGTTGTCCTCAAGGTTCAGGTTCGTCTCACAGTATACCACATCCGAATTGTTCAGCATCTCCAGCATGCCCTCGATCATCACAGCAGGAACTCCGCGTGACTGATACTCGGGACGCACGGCAACAAGGCCAAGATCGATGACCTTGGGGCACCTGATGGCATGAAGAAGCCGAATCAGGGCAGGCAGTGTCAGATGGCCTCCGCTGTTTTTCAGGGCACGTCCGATTGCCGGGAAGCACAGTCCCACAGCCACTACACGTTCGTCCTTGTCGCAGATGATGATCAGGTATTTCTTGTTGATGATCAGCATGAACTGGTCAATCAGCTGCTCCTTCATCTCGGAGGTAAACGGAACGGTTCCGTAAAGCGATGCATAGCACTCATCGATACAGTCGAAAAAGCCGTCCTGATACTTGTTGAGGTACTCTTTCTTGCTCATGACCGAGCTGTCCACGACATGAAGGCCGTTCATCTCAAGAGACCTCTTGGCAACGCGCGACAGCATGTCGTTTTTGGTCTTGGGTGCATAGAGCTTGTACTCGACCCAGTCAACGTCCTTGCCAAAGCCTGCGTTTTCAATGAGTTTCTGGTAGTACGGGAAGTTGTACTGCTCCTCGTATGTGGAATACTCGTCAAAGCCGCTGATCAATAGGCCTTCGCGCTCAAGGTCGCTGTAGCCCAGAGGGCCGCAGAACTGCGTCATGCCGTAGCTTTTGGCCCACTTAATCACTGCATCGAACAGGGCGTTTGCAACCTCCTGGTCATCGATGCAGTCGAATCTTGTGAAGCGAACGCGCTTTTCATTGTGAAGCTCGTTGTACTGCCTCTGGATTATGCCCTGGATGCGGCCTGCGACCTTCTTGTCCTTGTAGGCCAGAAAGAAGACATCGTCACAGGTGTCTCTGTAGACGTTGTCCTCTGTGAAGGTCTTCATCTCGTCCGAATAAAGGGCCGGGGCATAGTACGGATTCTTCTTGTAAAGCCTGAGGGGGAAATTTACGAACTGGCGGCGCTGGCCTTTGGTGATGACCTTTTTGATTTCTACCATCAGTCAAGAGCCTCGTCTTCTCTTCTGAGCGGAAGATAGCCGTAGCCAGCAAGCCACGGTCCGTTGTGGCATCCGCTTACAGGTGACATGATAACAGCCTCGTGGTTGCACTTGATTCCGTAATCGCCCTCGATCTTCTCAAGCTCCTTGATAAGTGACGGTCCTGTGTAGATGTGAAAGAGGAGGTAGTCCTTGCTGTCTCTGTCCTTGATGATGTCGTTTTTCAGAATCTCGCAGGTCTTGGCAAGAGCCTTCTTCGGGGTTCTGACTGTGGTAAGCGAGGTGCACTCGCCTTCGTGTGTGAAGTGGACCACAGGACAGATGCTGAGCATCTTGCCCATGAAAGCCTTTCCGCCCTTAAGGCGTCCGTTGTAGATCAGGTAGTCAAGCTTTGCATCAACTCCCAAGAACTCCTGGCGGGCCATCATCCATGCAATCTCCTTGAGAATCTGCTCTGTGGAGATTCCTTTTTCAATCATCTGTGCTGCGCGCACGGCAAGAAGGCCTTCGCCGAAGCATGTGATCTTGGAATCGATGACATGGATCTTCATCTTGCTCTGATACTCTTCTGCCACAAGGCGGATCAGGTTGTATGTTCCGCCAAGGTAGGAGCTGATTGCAATGACGATAAGCTCGTCATAGCCGTCCTCATATGCCTTGTCAAAGTGGCGCTTGATCTCTTCAGGGGTGGGCATTGCCGTCTTGGGAAGATGATTCTTGGGATCTTCAAGCTTCTCAAGCTGGTTGTAAAAGTCCACAGGATCCAGATCAAGACCCTCAAGATACTCCTTGCCCTGGAAAAGGACATGGATTCTGATTATATCAATGCCGTACTGCTTATACCTTTCAGGTGCATACTCGATGCATCCTGTTGATGTGCACATTACGCCTCTTTTACCCATATTATGCCTCCGTATCAAACGTAAATATTCTTGTTGTGTGCCAGATTCACCAGCATCTTCACTGTGTTTCTGATTGAAGATTCGTTGGCAGCTCCGTGTGCCTTGATCACAGGCTTATCAACGCCCAAGACTATTCCTCCGCCCAGAGAGTTGAAGTCATAGGTTGCCATCAAATGCTGCACAAGTGCCATGAACTCAGGCTTTCCTGTCTGCTTTGAGTACTTCACTATGTCTGTGATTATGCGCCTTGCGATGCCCTCAGAGTTCTTAAGAACCTGATTTCCTGCAAAACCGTCACAAACCAGGACATCACAGTCGCCTGAAAGGGCATTGGTGCCTTCGATGTTTCCCACAAAGTTTATGCTCTTGTCTTCCTTGAGCATCTGGTGTGTTTCCTTGACAAGCTTGTTGCCCTTGGTCTCTTCAGCTCCGTTGGAAAGAAGTCCGACTTTGGGAGACTCAATGCGGTACATGTCCTTCATGAAGTCCGATCCCTGATGGGCAAACTGCACAAGCATGGACGGCAGGCAGTCGATGTTGGCTCCTGTGTCCACAAGACAGACAAAGCCGCCTTTTTCCGCAGGAAGAACTGCAGCAAGTGCAGGACGCACGCGCTCGCCTGGCTTTGACAGAAACATCATGGAACCTACAAGAAGTGCTCCTGTGCTTCCTGCATTCACAAGGCCCACGCAGGTCTCTTCATCCCTGAGAATTGTAAGGGCCTTGACCAAAGACGAGTCCTTCTTGCTCTGAAGTGCCATTACAGGATGGTCGAAGTTTGTAATCACTTCTGTTGTGGGAACCACCCTGATTCGGTCCTTGGGAGCCTTGTTGTCCTCAATAGCTTTTTCTATTGCATCCTTGTCTCCGACAAGACAGACATCAAGGTCTTCTGAATCCAAAAGGGCCTGACATGCGCCTTTGACAATTGTCTCAGGTCCCCTGTCACTTCCCATTGTATCAATTACAACTGTTATTCTCTTTGCGCCCATAAGAACCTCACTCAAGTCCCACTATGAAGCAGTATACATCCTGACCGCCCGAAAGAATATCAACCTGAAGATCGCCCCAGCGCTTTTCAATCTCTTCTCTGGCGCTTTGGGCCTCTTCCTCGGTCACATCCTTTCCGCAGAAGATCGTAAGAATTTCCATATCATCTATGTCTTCCACACTCTGAAGAAGATCAATCAAGGCAGATACCTTATCGCTTCTGTCGGATACGATGTTCTCTTTGCTGTACATGGCAATGTAGTCGCCCTTATGAACCTGATGGCCGCCTATTTCTGCATCACGGGTTGCAAGTGCGACAAATGCGCTTGTGACGTTTTTTGCTTCCTGCTCAAGATCCTCTGCCAGAGCCTGGATGTCGGGAACATCAGGTGTCATGATGGACAGGGCTCCGTAGCCTTCCATTGCTGACTTTGTGGGAACGACATAGACCTTACAGCCGTCGTTTTCCTTGATCTGTGCAGCCTGGCGAGCGGCCATAATCACATTGCCGTCGTTGGGAATGACTATGTAGTTGTCGCTTTCAACCTGGTTCATAGCCTTGAGGAAATCTCCGGTGGAGGGGTTTTCCGGAACAATCAGATCGGCTCCCAGCTCCTTGAACTTCTCACCGATCTCAGGGCCCTGTGCCATGGCAACAACAGTAAGATGTTTCTTTTTTTTCTTTTTGGAAGGCTCCTTCTTGGAGCTCTTTATCAATGTCTCCTCATGCTGAAGAGCCATGTTCTCGATTTTGACTGTCAGAAATTCGCCGTACTTTCTGCACTCGTTCAGGACGCTGCCCGGGTTCATGGTGTGAACGTGAATCTTCACAATGTCATCGTCCTTGAAGCAGACAACAGACTCTCCGCCGATGGATGAAAGGTAGTTCAAGATGACATCTGTGCTGAATGTATCTACATCAACCTTGGAGCTCTGAAGACGGATAAGAAGCTCTGTGCAGTAGCCGAACTCAAGAACGCTGTCGCGTGTGAATGCGTTGATGTCTATGTTGGCCACGCCCGGAGCCATTGGAACTTCCTTGGTTCCAGGATTGTAGGACGGATCCACCAGGGCATTGTACATGCCCTCGGCTATGGCAACATAGCCGGCTCCGCCGCTGTCAATAACATCTGCCTCGGCAAGGACCGAAAGCATTTCCTTTGTGTGTGAAAGTGTTTCCTTAGCCTGCTGGAGATGGACTTTGTAAAAGTCCTCAACCGATGAACTGCCGTTGATTTTCTTGGCTGCAGCCTCGGTAGCTTCCCGAAAGACGGTGAGGATTGTGCCCTCTGTCGGGTTCACCACAGCCGAATAGGACTGCTTGACGCCGCTTTCATAGGCTTTGACAAGATCTTCTGCCGTGGCTGCGCTCTTGCCCGAAAGGCCCTCGTCGATACCCTTGAAGATCTGTGAAAGAATTACGCCCGAGTTTCCGCGGGCGCCGATTACGGTTCCCTTTGAAAAAAGCGATGACACATCACTTAAAGAGTCCTGTGAAGGTGCTTCTTTTATTCTGGACATTCCCTTGTTGACGGTGCTAGTCATGTTACTGCCGGTGTCACCGTCAGGTACAGGGAAAACGTTAAGCTCATCTATCTCATCACTGTTGGCGCCGAGGTTCCCGGCCCCACCTGCCAGCATGCGGGCGAATGTCGGCCCGTCAAGCTTCATGGTGTTCATAAAAACTCTCCTAGTCTCATCTTTTTTGACAGTATATCGAAATATGTTTTATTAAACAATGAGTAGATTAGTTTAGTTAACTTCAGGCCTTGCTGGATTTGAGCTTTTCATAGTCCCTGTCCTGGGAAATGAACATGCTCAGGATTTGACAAAGAAGAGATCCTACAACAAGTGTCGTGGCTGTGTTTGAAAGAGCGGCTACAATACCCTGTCGGAATACATAACCTGCGTTGCTGTTATAAAGCAGAATCTCCAAAGTGGGAGCCAGAAGTGCAAAACACACAAGGTTGGAGGCAAACTGAACACCGTTGAAAATCAGAAAACTCTTTCCTGTGAACTTACGCTTTGCAAGTTTGATATATCTGCCTCCGAACCCCGTAAGAAGTCCGAAAAGACCGGAAGAAATGACCCATGGCCACCAGAATCCTGAGTAATGCGAAGCCAGTGCATGGCCGCCGAATCCTACGACAAAGCCGACAACCGGTCCGAAAAGGCAGCTCAAAAACGCCAGAAGTCCGTACTGGATGCTTAAATCCGTGTTTGAAACTATGAAGCTTGGAATTGCCACATAGGTATCCAGAACGGCAAAAAGAAACACACCGACAACTGCAGCAATTACTTTCGTAGCGATTTTCTTCATCTTCTCCCCTCTTCTTCCATATTACACCGGATCTGCGAAAGTATAGGTATGTTTTCCGCGGGTCTTTGATTCATAGAGGGCGTTATCGCACCTTGCAAAGAGATTATTAACATCAGTTGCATCCGAACCGTGCGCAATTCCCACGCTGACAGAGTATGCAGGGACTTCTCCTTTAGGTTCTGAAAGCTCCTTGTTGATCTGCTTGACCTTATGAATTATGAGGCTTGATACCCTCTTGGGCGCATGGTTCATCAGAACCACAAACTCATCGCCTCCGATACGGCACACATAGTCGTCGCTTCTGAAATGCTCCTTAAGAACATGGGCAACACGCCTGATTGCCTCATCTCCCACGGGATGGCCCTTTGTGTCGTTGATTTCCTTAAAATCATCCACATCGAAAAGGAGCATGAAAGTATTGTTCAGATCAACGCTTGAAAGAAGAAGGTCATAGCCTGCACGGTTGTAGACACCTGTAAGCTCATCGTGCGATGCCTTGAAGTTAAGCTTTGCAAGACTCTTCTTGTAGGCTTCATACATCTTGTTGTATGCCTTGGCAAGATATCGGAACTCCACAGCTCCGCCTTCGGGAATGGGACTGTCTTCCTTGATGCGGTCAACAGCGTTCAGAACCGGATGTATTCCAAGCGTTGTGGTAAGGACTACCATGACAATGATGCCGATTGTCTGAATAAGGATTATAACACGGACACCCTCAAGATCCTGACTGAGGTTCTGAAGTGATGCCGCATCCTCATCGTATGCCATCTTCTCAAGCTCATCCAGACTTGATTTCATATTCTTTCTGATGAGGTTCTTCTGTCTGTAGTACTCATCGTCATGAACCATGAATGAGGCAAGACCCATCTTCTCCTCAGAAGACAGGGCCTTGTGCTCCGCCTTAAGCTCAATTGATTTCAGAATATCAGGATACTCTCTGATTCCGATGGCCTCTATGACAAGCTTCATGGCATAATACTCGGTATTCATCAGATCCAGGGACTCGTCCATGGCCGCTTTAAGCTCATTGACAGCCTCTTCACTTGCCGTTCCCGCGGACATTCTGGTCAGAGCTTCCTCTCTGTGGTTTGCAGTGAAAGCCTCTTCAAAGTAATCATAAAGGAAATGAGTATCGCCTGTGACCGAAAAGCGCTGGACCTTCTCCGTAAGAAAGTCCGAGGCATCCATAAGCTCAACGGCCGCCTTTCTCAGCTCAATATGCTCTGCGGATGTTTCCGTAACATGCCTGAAGCTGTCTGAAAGTCTGAATGTGGCATAGAACACTATGGATGAAATAATGACGGCAACCACAATGATGACTGTGTTCACCGTTCTTAATGAGACGCCTTTGTGATCCTTTCTCTTTTTACTCATACCTTGGTTTATTCTATATTTTTAGCAAAATTTATCAATAGGCTGTTGTCGGAGAAAAAGTTATGCCGTTTTTACCGTTGCGCTTTCTCTCATAAAGTGCGCGGTCAGCCTTTTCAAACAGTTCTTTGGCCTCAACACCCTCAGATCCCATAACAGCTCCGACACTGACGGATATAGCTGGAAGCTTGTCGGAAGTATCGGCAAGATCCTTGTTAATCCTTGTGACACGGCTTGTTATGGTCTTCTTCTGACTTTCTGTCGCGTTGGCAATAAGAACTACAAATTCATCTCCGCCGATTCTGCACACATAGTCGTCCGTGCGGAAATTGCTCTTTATTGTCCTTGCAACCTTCTGAAGGACCAGATCTCCAACCTCGTGGCCGTATGTGTCGTTGATGTTCTTGAAAGAGTCTACATCTATCACCAGAAGGTAAATTTTAGACAGATCCAGCGTTGTAAGAAGGAAGTTATACCCAGCTCTGTTGTGAAGCTGTGTAAGAGCATCATGGGTAGCCTTGTAGATTTCCTCCCTCAGGGCATCCTGCTCCTCGGTGTTGTCACGTACGCTCAAAAAAGAACCTATCAGGCGGCCTTTGTCATCCTTTGCCAGCTGACGCTGAAGAACATAGCCTTTCTTAGATTCGTTGGAATAGACGGTGTGCCTGTCCGAATCGTTGATGTTGAATTCAGAGCCGAACATGGACCTGAGCTTCAGATAGGCAGGCTCAAAGTTGACCCCGTCAAGTTCTGCAAGCTTGATTCCAGGCTCGTTTGCCCAGAAGCACTGGCCCGAGGAATCAAAGAAGAACATGGCCTCGGGAAGCTGAGACACCATCTGAGCCAGAATGCTGTCTAACAACCTCAGAGGTCTGTAATGAAGCGAAAGATAATAAATCAGAAGACCAAAGACTCCGAATCCCACCATTGCCCTGTCCACAGGAGCTCTTGAGAAGATGTAGGCTGACTCCCAGACCGTGGTAAGCAGCATCGTAAGCAGAATGACCGAATAGCGCTCGGACTCGATTTTCGGAGAATCAATGAGCTTGACTATGAAAATCAGAATGGAGATTGCAAGAATTCCGTAGTCCACCACTCTGTGGATATTCTGTGCAAAAAACGGAATCAGACGGTAGTAGTCCCTGCCCTCTACAGTGATGGCCTCTACCGTGAAGGCATGGCCCAAAACCGGATTCAGAGCCAGTGAGATGATATCAAGAATCAGAACAAGCTGCGCCAGCTGTCTGAGACGGCTATTCCACTTAAGGTGGCAGTATGCTGCGGTGAAGCGAATCAGAGCCAGCATGACAAAGTCCATTCCTATGTAGTAGGCATAGCAGCCAAAAAGGGAAAGATAATAGTTCGAGGAAAGGATGATTATCATGTTGCCCAGAACAGGCGTAATCAGAGATCCGATCATGGTAGAGACCGGTTTTCCCATAGCCTTGGGCGACTTACTAGCTTTGAGACTGCAGATAAAAAGTGCCACGGCAAGAGCGAAAAGTATGATGCCGAAAGGCAGTCGTGTTGCTCTCAAATCATTTCCTCCGATAGGATAAAACCTACTAAAATATGTTTAACTTCCATCTTATCCAGCATATTATATCAAGACTTTCTGTCAATCAACAGCCTTTTTTTGACGATGTTTCTTGCAGCTGAACTTGTTCTGATACATGTTCTTGTCGGCCCGTCTTATTACCTCGTTTACCGAATTATCTTCGTCCGGGTCATAGACGGCCATGCCGCGGGCAACATCGACCTGCTCCCAGGTTTGTGATGCATCTTTTCGCTTTGCACTGCACAGTCTGTCGAACTTCTTTATCAGGGCATCTCTGTTGTCATAGTCCGATCCGCGCAGTACTGTTGCAAACTCATCCCCTCCTATTCTGAAAACCGGGCTGTGCTCAAAGACGGAGCAGATTGCACCAGCTGTCTCCTTGAGATAGATGTCGCCCTTGTCATGTCCGTTCTCATCATTGACGACCTTAAGTGAGTTGCAGTCGAAGATGCATACGGCAAACTCGATGCTCTTTTTATCCTGATCCATCTGGCTCTGGATATTGTCTGTGCAGTTATCAAAGGCACTCTTATTGTTAAGAGACGTAAGGGCATCGGCATAGGCCAGGTCATTAAGGTGGGTGATGTTTTCCTTCAGATTCGATGTGACTCGGCTGAAGGTGCGGGTCAGAATTCCTATCTCGTCGTCACCCTTGTAATCGAGCTTGCTGTTGTAGTTACCCTTGTCAATCTGCTCGGCGACCTTTGTCAGGTCCATCAGAGGCTTGGTGATCTGCTTGGCGTAACGTCTGAAGAAGACAATGAGAACAATCATCAGGATGCCGAACGTAAAGATCATGGCATTGATCCAGACCTGCCAGCGCTCGTTTATCTCCCGCATGGGAACTGCGACGTTCAGGCGGTCCCCGTTTACCAAGGTGCGGCTTGCAAGAATCTTCTTCACGCCCTCGTATGTGTAGTGGGTGATATCGCTGTCGCTGACAATACCCTGCGGGACATCAGGCAAAGTCTCCATGGAAAGAACATCCATGTGCGGATGATAGATCAGATTTCCCTGGGCATCGTTGACAAAGGCATATCCGTTTTCAAAGAGCGTGATGTTGTTCACAAGCTCTGCCAAGAACGAGTAGTCCAGCTCAATTCCAATGACTCCCACAAAGCTGCCCTCATAGTAAACAGGTGTGTTGTAAGATATGACTCTTACATCCAGATTGTCCGTGATATACGGATGAAGCCAGACGCCCTTACCTGTTGACTTAGGAACGGTGTACCACACAAGTTTTGAGGTGTCTTCGGTGTCATACAAACTGATGTCCGTCACCTCATGCTCGGAAAAACTTCCGTCTTCGTTCTTTACGAACCAAAAGCCTTTGACCTTTTCAGAGACAGTCGGGTCAATTCTGAAATAATAGGTCATGATTCCGCCTGTGCGGTAAACGACTTTTTTAAAGAAATCGCTTACATGGCCCATATGATGAGAAAGATTGGCATCCGCAATTCCATCAAGGTCCGCTTCCACGTAGGCAGAAATCGTGTTGACCTCCTGCTCCACATCACTGAGATATGAATCCAGATTCTTCTGACCTGCCTCGCACAGAAGCATGATCATCTGCTCGGCGCTGTTGACTCCGATACTTCTGAATCCCACCATGGCAAAGGTCGTGACGATGATTGTTGTGATTATGATTGCGCTTATTGAAACAGCTGTCAGCTTTGTTCTAATCGAATGCATCGTCTATCTGGTTGCCTCCGCTTCTGCCATGAATCTGTCCTCAAATTCCTTCGCGGGAAGCGGCCTTGAGAAGTAGAAGCCCTGGACCATTGAGCAGCCGTTCTTCTTCAAGAACTGAAGCTGCGCATCGGTCTCCACGCCTTCTGCGATTACGGGCACCTTGAGGTTCTTGGCAATATCCAGAATGAGAACGACCAGCTGTCTGGCCTTCTCGGCGTTTTCAATGTTGCGTATGAACTCTCTGTCCAGCTTCAGCACATCAATGGGCATGTACGAAAGCATGTTCAGCGAAG
>ONWV01000050.1 GCA_900321635.1 uncultured Spirochaetaceae bacterium
ATTCCCACAACGGACTTGATTGTGGTTGTCTTTCCGGCTCCGTTGTGTCCTATGAAACCGTAAATCTCACCGTCTTTGATCTCAAGGCTAAGGTCATTGACTGCGGTCTTTTCCCCGTATTTCTTTGTAAGATGAGAAATTTTGAGCATATACGCCTCCTGCGCGCAGATTATAGCACAAACAATGCTTTTGTTTCTTCACGTATCGCAACATTGTGGTTATATTTATGTCATGTCGTGCAAAAAAAATGAAAATCCTTCCATGAGGGAGGAGATTGAAAGCAGAAGTGCGGTGATTGTTAAGACCAGTTTAGTCGGAATTATCGCAAACCTTTTTCTTGTCACATTCAAGGCATTTGTGGGAGTTCTGTCCAACTCAATTGCAGTAATTCTTGATGCTTTGAACAACCTCTCCGATGCGGTTTCCTCGATAGTGACCATAATCGGGTCCAAGCTTTCATTGAAAAAGCCGACCAAAAAGCATCCGATGGGCTATGGAAGAATCGAATACATGAGCGCAATGATAGTGTCGTTCATCGTACTTTATGCCGGCATCACAGCAGCAGTCAGCTCCGTGCGCAACATATTCAATCCCAAGGAACCCAACTACTCTGTAATATCTCTTGTAATCATCGGCATTGCAGTTTTGGTGAAGGTGTTTCTGGGCCGGTTTGTTATAGGGCGGGGAAAGAAGGTAAACTCACAGGCTCTGGTGGCATCAGGCTACGATGCGCTGTTTGACGCGATTCTCTCATTGTCCGTTTTCATTTCCGCTATGGTCTTCATGCTCTTTCATATCTCGCTTGAAGCCTATGTCGGACTTGTCATCTCCATTTTCATCGTGAAAGCCGGTCTTGAGATGATGATTGACACCATCAACGACATTCTGGGCCGCCGTGCGGAAGCCGATCTGACAAAGAAAATCAAGCATCTGGCATGCGAGGTCCCCGAGGTCATGGGAGCATACGATCTTCTTGTGACCAATTTCGGACCCGACAGAAACTATGCTTCCATGCATATAGAGCTTCCCGACACACTCACCGTCGAGCAGGCTGATGTAATCACCCGAAAGGTTCAGCACGAGGTCTATTCCCATACAGGTGTCATCCTCACAGGAGTTGGAATCTACTCCCACAACACCAAGGACGATGTGGCCGCCGAAATCAGAAACAATGTCCGAAAGATCATCCTGGACAACGAATGGGCTCTTCAGATGCACGGTTTCTATATCGATATCCCCGAGCGCAAGATGCGCTTTGATGTTGTGTTCAGCTTTGAGATCGATCTTCAGGAAGGCGAGCGCATTGTACGTGAACAGGTGTCAAAAGCCTATCCTGATTACGATATTGTTGTGACAGCTGACGTGGATCTTTCAGATTGATATTGACAAAAAGCTCCTATTTGAAGTAATTTGCAAATCGCTTGCAAATGCAAATCGTTTGCAAATTCTGGAGCTTTTATGTTTGATGTTCTTTACGACTATTTTCTTGATGCCCTGATTGACAGTGCAAAACTTGTTCCGTTCCTCTTTGTCATTTATCTTCTGATGGAACTTCTTGAGAAGAAGGCGGGAAACAGTTTTCCACGTCTTCTGGGAAAGACAAAACAGGTTGGTCCTCTTGCCGGAGGTCTTATAGGTGTTGTCCCGCAGTGCGGTCTTGCAGCGGCTTCGGCCAGCCTGTATTCGGGAAAGGTCATCACTTTGGGCACTCTGATTGCGGTTTTTCTCTCATCGTCCGATGAGATGCTTCCGATTCTGATTTCAAGTGCCTATCCTGTTGTAAGCATTCTTAAGATTTTACTTGTAAAAGTCGCCATAGCAGTGGTTTCCGGCTATCTTGTGGATCTTCTGTTCAAAAAGGGCACTCAGACCGACCAGAATGAAAAGGATGAGGTGGAGCGCAGCTTCGGAGAATATGAACACAGAAGCAACATCTTCCTGTGCGCCTTGAGGCACACACTTGAGATTTTCATCTTCATATTCATCTTCTCTTTGGCTCTGAACATAATAATCGGGTCTGTAGGGGAGGAGAATCTGAGCCGCGTCCTGAGCTCCATACCAGTTGTAGGAGAGCTTGTGGCAGCCCTTGTAGGCCTTATTCCCAACTGTGCATCATCTGTTATCATCACCCAGCTTTACCTTGACGGAATAATCGGACCCGGTCCTATGTTCGCAGGTCTTCTGGTCAATGCAGGAGTAGGAACCATGGTTCTCTTCAAGACAAACAGAAACGCAAAGAACAGCCTTGCGGTCATCGGCCTTCTGTATGCCATAGGTGTGATATGGGGAACTCTGATAGAGCTTATCGGTCTTGTGTTTTAGGAGGCGACTATGTCTGACGGATACAATACCCAGAGCAGGATGCGGATTTTGGATTTTCTCAAGGAGAATAAGGACCGCACCGTTGATGTGAATGACATAAGACAGGCTCTGGACTGCGATGTGAACATCACCACGGTCTACCGTTATCTTGATAAGCTGACATCCGACGGCACCGTCATGAAGTATGTTGCTGAAAACGGAACCAGAGCCGTCTACCAATATGTGGACAGAATGCGTCATTGCGAGGATCATCTTCACATGCAATGCACGAAATGCGGAGCCATAATCCATCTTGATTGTGATTTCATGGATGAGTTTGCCGAGCATGTTCTTAAGGAGCACGGGTTTCGCATCCAGTGCCGGAATTCAATCATCTACGGCCTGTGCGAAAAATGCGCAAATGAAACGATTTCGTGATAAAGTTGTTTAATAGTGGAAATCATTTTTGTGAGGAGAAACAAAATGAAGAAGATTATTATCGCATTAGTCGTCGTACTGGCTGTTTTCGCCTTCGTAGGCTGTAAGAATGTCAGAATTTCAAAACCGGCTTCAAGCCAGATCAACCTTACACTTCCTTCCAATCCCACAACAGGATGCACATGGAGCGTAAAGATCGAGGATGAGAATATCGCCACATATCTCGGTTCCGATTACAAGCCGCATTCTAATCCGGGCGGAATGGTTGGAGTAGGCGGAGACGAAGAGCTTCACTTCCGCACACAGAACCCGGGTGTCACAAAGGTCTATCTTTCCTACGGTCATGCCTGGAATGAGAATGAAGTTTACACCAGATACACCGCAGAAATCACAGTTAAAGAGGATATGAGCGGAAGAATCGAGATTCTGGAATAGAGTAATACTTTATCAAAAATCCGATAGTTGTTATCATGCGAAAAAACCAATCGGATATGGAGGCTGATTATGGAAAAGTACAAGGTAGGTATTCTTGGAGCAACAGGAATGGTCGGGCAGCGTTTCATCACGCTTTTGGCCAATCACCCTTGGTTTGAAATCACCGTTTTGGCGGCAAGTCCCAGATCAGCCGGGAAGACATATGAGGAAGCAGTGGAGGGCAAATGGAAACTCGAAGAGAAGATGCCCGAATGTGTAAGAAACTTCATTGTCTCGGATGTGTCCAAGGTTAAGGAAATCGCATCGAAGGTTGATTTCGTCTTCTCCGCAGTTGATATGAAGAAGGAAGAAATCAAAGCTATCGAGGAAGAATACGCAAAGGCTGAAGTCCCTGTTGTTTCGAACAACTCCGCTCACAGATGGACAAAGGATGTTCCCATGGTGATTCCAGAGATAAACGCGGATCACTACAAGATCATCGATGCTCAGAGAAAGAGACTCGGAACAAAGAGGGGCTTCATTGCCGTAAAGCCGAACTGTTCAATCCAGTCCTATACACCGGCTTTCGCCGCATGGCGTGAGTTTGAGCCCTATGAGGCCGTAATCTCAACCTATCAGGCAATTTCCGGTGCAGGAAAGAACTTCGAATCCTGGCCTGAGATGGTCGGAAACATCATTCCCTACATCGGTGGAGAGGAGGAGAAGTCCGAAAAGGAGCCTCTTAAGGTGTTCGGACGCATCCAGGGCGATGAGATTGTCGCTGATGACAGCATCAAAATCACAAGCCAGTGCATCCGTGTGCCTGTTTTGAACGGACATACCGCAACTGTGTTCGTGAAATTCAGAAAGAAGGTTTCAAAGGAGACTCTGATTGAGAAGCTCCGTTCATTCAGCGGTCTTCCGCAGAAGTACGACCTTCCTTCAGCACCTAAGAATTTCATCCAGTACCTTGAGGACGACAACCGCCCTCAGGTTGCTCTTGATGTCAATTATGAAAAGGGTATGGGCATCTCAATCGGAAGACTGAGAGAAGACAGCATCTACGACTATAAGTTCGTGGGTCTTAGCCACAATACACTTCGCGGAGCCGCAGGCGGCGGAGTTGAGGCTGCCGAGATGCTCTGCAAGCTTGGGTACATCACAAAGAAATAAGAGATGCTGGTCCTTTCCGCCATTCTCATAGAAAACCAGCTCAAGGAACTCAGGGAACAGGCATTGAAAATAGGTCAGCAGATGGGTGTGAAATGCCCTCTGAAGGTCCTTCCGATGCATGTTTCCCTGAAAATAGGCATTGAAGTCGACAAAGAAAATCTTGATTCCTGTGTCGATGCCATATGCGACATTTATTCCAAAACAGAGCCTTTTTCTATGGAAGTGGAGGGCCTTGAGCTCTCTGGCGGCATTGTCTGGCTGAGGTTTAAGGAAAATCAGAAACTTACAGATCTTCATGCGGCTCTGGTCGAACTTGGAAAAAAACGTTTCGGATCAGAGCCCGATGGAATGGATCTTGATTTCAAATTCCATTCCACACTTTTCATGGACAGCGAGAAAGACCTGAGCTTGGCATTTGAGGAGTTAAGTAACGTCAAGCTCCCACAGAAAATAACTGTAAGAAATTTCCTGATAGGAACATCCGATAACGGAAAGCCCGAGGGTTATTCAGTCTATAAGCATTTTTCCCTTGGTCCCGATATCTCAGTCAAAGAGCAGTGGGAAAGATTCGAAAGCAAGTGAGCTTTTTTACATTGCAGTCATATGATATACTTAGTATGATTCACACACGGGTTAAACGGAGGTCCGAATGAAAAAGGTCGCAAGGGCTTTATTGGGAGGAATACAGAGTAAGATTCTTCTTCTCTTCATTTTCGCCCTTATTGTCATTGTTGTGACCTTCTCCGTTGTGATACTGCATCAGATTGGCCGTATCCGTGAAATCACTTCAAGTGCGAATCTGCGTCAGCAGGTAGCAATCCGCGATAAAGCTACAGAGACTACAAGTAATCTGATAGAGGAGAGCCTCGGGCACTCGACATCAATAGAAGCAGCTCTTGTTGACAGCGTATTCAGGTTCATGAGACGCAATGTGGACCAGTTCGCCAAGGTTTTTTCCGTTAATGCTCTTTATTACGAAAATGAGGAGAATGAGAGGGAATTTCCGATTGATATTTTCCTTCCGGACCGCGAAATGGATGGCACTATCTCTATTCAATTCATTCCTGCCCCAGGAACTGATATCACGGATAAGGAAACCCGCGAGACGGCAA
This sequence comes from uncultured Spirochaetaceae bacterium, assembly GCA_900321635.1. Lineage (GTDB taxonomy): Bacteria > Spirochaetota > Spirochaetia > Sphaerochaetales > Sphaerochaetaceae > UBA9732. The sequence continues at coordinate 5,439 of ONWV01000050.1, forward strand.
TGCTCTATTTTGACTCCATCGGTAATGACCAGCAGTTCGCTGTCTTAAACGGATTTGTCAATTCCGCTTTTATTGTATCTCCTGATGGTTTCTGCCTCATAGCAGACACCCATTCCTCCAACAAATTCGATGAAAACGGAAAGCTGGTGGAAGTTGATCTTACTCAGAGGGACTGGTACAAAGGTGCCGTTGAGTCTGCAGGTGTCTATTTCTCTGATGTTCATGTGGATGTCTTTGCCAAGAAGCTCGGAATTGTATGCTCACAGGCTGTATATAGTGGATCAGGTGAGCTTGTCGGTGTGGTCGGAATGGATGTCTATCTTGATACCCTGGCAGATGATATCGATATTGAATCCTCTCTTGACCGGTTTATCTTCATGGTAAATAACGAGGGAAAAGTTGTGTTCTCTCCGTCTGAATCGAACCCGTTCAAGCAGTTGCCCACCGATGTCTCCATCGACCTCAGGGAATTAGGATATCCGGGTTTGACTTTGTTCCTAAATGAGGCAATGGAAGGATCTGAAAAGGTCTATTCCGTTCCGTTCGGTAAAAAGTCTTACTTCATGACAGGGGCAAGGCTTCTTACACCGGGATGGCTCATGGTCTCTGTTGTTGACAAGGCTAAGGTTGAAGCTCCTGTCATAGCCATGGAGCAGGAGTTCAACAACATCTCAACGGAAGCGGAGGCGGAGTTCATAGACGGTCTTGCATATTCAAGACGCACACTCTTCACGCTGATTGTTGTTGATATGCTGATCTGTACCGCCGGAGTTCTGTTTCTTGCTTCAAAAATCGTCAAGCCGCTCGGTGCAATGGCCAAGAAGATCTCTCACATCAAGGGAGATGACTTCTCATTCGAGAAGGACAAGTTGTTCTGCACCAATGACGAGGTAGAGGTTCTGGCAGATGCGTTTGCAGCTCTTTCTGTCAGAACCAAGAAGTATATTGATCAGATAACTACAATTACTGCGGAGAAGGAGAGAATCGGAGCCGAGCTTGATGTTGCCACCAAGATTCAGGCTGACATGCTTCCAAGCGTTTTCCCGCCTTATCCTGAGAGACCAGAGTTTGATATCTATGCCTCAATGAATCCTGCAAAGGAAGTAGGCGGAGATTTCTACGATTTCTTCCTTGTAGATGATGACCACCTTGCACTTGTTATAGCAGATGTCTCAGGAAAGGGAGTTCCGGCTGCTCTGTTCATGGTCATTGCCAAGACTTTGATCAAAAACAGAACCATGCTTGGAGGAACTCCGTCAGAGATTCTCTATGATGTAAACAAACAACTGTGTGAGAACAACGAGACGGAGTTCTTTGTCACAGTCTGGCTTGCTATTATCAATCTTAAGACAGGAGAAGGAATTGCGTCCAACGCAGGTCATGAACATCCGGCTTTGAGACGAGCAGGAGGCGATTTTGAGCTTGTTGAGTACAAGCATTCTCCGGCTGTTGCCATCATGAACGGAATCAAATACGAAGAACATCCGTTTAAACTATCCCCCGGTGACTCTGTTTTCGTGTATACTGACGGAGTAACGGAGGCTACAAACAGTGATAAAGAGCTTTTGGGCCTTGATAGGATGGTTGAAGCATTGAACAAGAGTGATTCTAATCCGGAGAACATGATTGACTGTGTAAGTGATGCAATCTCGGACTTTGTGGCAGATGCCGAACAGTTTGACGATATCACCATGCTCGGTTTTTCATACAGAGGACCGGAAGGGGATAATGCACAAGACAACACAAAGAGACTCACTGTTGATGCCAAGATAGAGAAGCTTGATGAAGTTCTTGCCTTTGTGGACGGAATCCTTGAAACCAACGACTGTCCTATGAAGATTCAGATGCAGATGGACATCGCCGTTGAGGAGATTTTCGTCAACATTGCCCATTATGCCTATGCTCCCAATAGCGGAAAGGCCACAATCAGCGCTACATTCGATACTAGAAACAGAGTGGTGTCATTCTCATTCATAGACAGCGGAGTTCCTTTTGATCCGCTTCAGAAGAAAGATCCTGATATCTCACAGAAGCTTGAGGACCGTAAGATCGGCGGCCTGGGAATCTACATGGTGAAGCAGTCCATGGACAACGTCAGATATGAATACCGTGACGGTCTGAACATCCTCACCATTGAGAAGAAAATCTGATTAATTTCTTTTAGAATTTGAAGTTAAGCTCAATATATGCTTTATCGGACTTGTCGTCGTACTTGTTCAGAGAGCTGAAGAGGTGTGAATAACCGAGTTTGACGGTAAGACCCAAGATGGTTACAGAGCCGCTTGCAGTCCAGATGAAACCCTTGTCTTCGAAATCATCTGAAATGCTCTTTCTGCTGAACACGTAGCCGCAACTTGCCTCTATCTGGGGTGTAAGCTTTGCTTCTGTGAATTTGTAAGAGGCCTTGCCTTCAACTGCGCTGACTCTCACATTTCTCTCAGGAATTATTATGGTCTTTCCTTCTTTGACTTCTTCAATTGTCTTAGGAACGTTTCTGTATTCGGCTCCGAAGAAGAATGAATCATTCTTGAACACAACTGCGGCAAGATATGCATTTGCATCAGAATCGTCAAAGTTGAACTGGACATCACCTGAAAGAACTATGCTCATATCTTCCTTGTCAATGAACTTTGCAACATCAACGGCAACAGAAGCTCCGGCTCTGTGTCCGTTTCCGCCGTCCTCGAACTTGTGACCGAGTCTGTTGGTTTTGTCATACTCTGTTTCGCTGTTATATGCATAACCGGCTTCAACCCAGACTGCACCGTCAAGGAGCTTGAGGCGGAAGTTTCCTCCGATTTCCTCATGATCCTTGATGATGGATCCGCCGAACTTAACAGTCCAGTCCTGTGTTCCAAGTTCAATTCCTGCAGGGAAATACTTGGAGTTTGTGGCAATCATAAGCTGCATGGCTCCGTCATCACGTGAAAACGGATCTGCATAGACCTTGTTTGCTCTTATAATCTGGTTTCCGATGAGAAAATCCAGCTGGTCAAGTTTCTCAATCTCAATTCCGGCTTCCTTAAAAAGAGGCTTTCCCTTGAGTGTTATTCTGGCATTGATTCCTTCAGAACTGCTTGAACGGGAGTAGAGTGTACCGCCGAAGTTGAATGAGAAATAATCTCCTGTTACTCTCAGAATCATATTGGCAGCAGCATTTCCGTCACGTCCTGAGACTGTAGTTGATTGCTTTGCAAAATCATAGCCCCAGACGACCTTTGCACCACCGTTGAATCTGAAATCTGCAAAGACAGCACCGATAACCAAAACTGACAACAAAATAACTAAAAATGTTTTTCTCATACTTGGAATAATATGTGCCAAATAAAGAATCTTTCAAGTGCAATATGTTGCGGTTTTACACCATTTGGGCATAATTATAGGGTAGGAGAAAGACAGAAAGTGCTTTTTAACAGCTCCAACGGAACTATCAGAACAGACGATTTTGAGATGAGTTATGTCTCTTTCGGTACAGGAGATAGAGCTCTTATAGTTCTTCCAGGTCTTGGTGACGGTCTTACTACCGTAAAGGGTAAGGCTCTTATTCTTTCAAAGCCTTACAAGAGGTTCTTCGAAAGGTTTACTGTTTATATGTTCAGCAGAAGACAGGACCTGCCTGCCACGTTCTCGATCCGTCAGATGGCTCAGGACCAGGCAGCGGCCATGAAGAAGCTGGGAATTGAGAAGGCCTCGGTTATGGGAGTTTCTGAAGGTGGGATGATTGCCCAGAGCCTTGCCATAGATTATCCGAATCTGGTGGAAAAGCTTGTCATTGCCGTCTCTGCATGTAGGGTTAACAATGTGATAGAGGATGCTATCAAGGCCTGGATAGATTTTGCAAAAAATGGCGACCACAAGAGTCTTATGATAGATACGGCAGAGAGAAGCTACACAGAGGCCCGTCTTAAGAAACTCAGAAAGATATACCCGTTCTTCGCAAGCCTCGGAAAGCCTAAAAGTTATGACAGATTTCTGACAAATGCTTATGCCATATTGGGTTTTGATGTATCGCAAGAGCTTTCAAAGATAAGCTGTCCGACTCTGATAATCGGAGGCTCTGATGACAAAATCGTGGGAGTTGATGCCTCTTATGAGATGAATGAAAAGATAAATAACAGCAGCATCTTCATTTATCAGGGCCTTGGCCACGGTGCATACGAGGAAGCTTCTGATTTTTACGACAGGGTTTTTGATTTTCTATAAATATTATTGACCACAAAAGTAGATATGCATTTTAATGTTGACTAATTGGGGCTTAAAAATGATAGAAACCGGTATTTTCTCGGTGATTCCACCGATTTTGGCAATTACACTTGCCTTGATAACAAAGGAAGTCTATTCGTCGCTGTTTCTTGGTGTCATGTCAGGCATGGTCATCTATGTCATTGCCGCTCATGAGCCGTTTATGGCAGTCTTTACACATCTTTTTGATATGATGGCTCAGAAGCTTGCCGACAACTCATACATGATTATCTTCCTGGCGCTGCTTTGGGCTGTGATAACACTCGTAAGCCGCTCAGGCGGCATGGCCGCCTACGGCAGATGGGCTCAGACAAAGCTCAAGTCAAAGATGGCCACACGCCTTGCTACATCACTTTTAGGCGTTCTGATCTTCATTGACGACGGATTTAACTGCCTTACCATCGGAACTGTCATGAGACCTCTTTATGACAGACAGAGAATCTCCCGTGAGAAGCTTGCCTATATCATCGATTCAACTGCAGCTCCGATCTGCATCATAGCCCCTGTTTCATCCTGGGCTGTGGCAGTTGCTTCTGAGATAAGCGAGACAAACGGCTTTAATATCTTCTTGTCCACAATTCCTTACAACCTTTATGCTCTTTTCACAGTATTGATGGTGATTCTTGTAAGTGTAACAGGTCGTGATTTCGGAAAGATGAGAAGAGTAGAGGAAAAGACCGAATCCTATGGTTCATCCTATGCCCAGGAACAGACAGAGGCCAAGACAGAGCCTGAAAACGGCAGAGTGTTGGACCTTGTTCTTCCGATTGTTGTTCTTGTTGTCTTTGCCATCCTTGGCATGGCCTATGTCGGAGGCTTCTTTTCAGGTGTTCCTTTCTCACAGGCAATAGGTGAGAATCCCGCTGCAGGTCTTTCTCTTGGCGCTTTCTGCTCACTGGTTACGGCTTTTATTCTCTACATCCCCAGAAAGATCATGAAAAAGAGAGAGTTCGTCTCATCAATTGTCAGCGGAATAGGAAGCATCATTCCTCCTATGCTGATTCTGATTCTTTCATGGAGCCTTGGCGGTGTCTGCCGTCAGATGATAGGAACAGGTGAATTCATCTCAGGTTTTATCGCATCGTCGCATCTTGCCTTTGCGCTTTTGCCTTTCATCGTGTTTGTAATTGCCGCCCTGATGTCCTTCTCAATGGGAACATCCTGGGGAACATTCGGAATGCTTATTCCTATTGTAACAATGATTTGCTCGGCTTCTGGCGCACAGAGCTTCCTGGTTCCTGTTCTAGGTGCAACACTTGCAGGTTCTGTTTACGGTGACCATTGTTCTCCTATTTCGGATACTACTATTTTGTCATCCACAGGAGCCCAGTGCGAGCATATCCGCCATGTTGAGACACAGATTCCGTACGCTACGCTGGTTGCAGTCTTCTGTGCCTTGGGCTATCTTGTTATCGGCTTTACAAATATGCCATGGATAGGCCTTGCCGTGGGAGCTGCCTTGATGACAGGCACATTCTTCTACCTTAGTAAATAATACTTGTACCCCCTTCCATAAAAATAGTAAAATAAGATGTGATTCTTTTATTAAGGAAGGGGTTAAAAAATGAAGAAAAACGTATTCGTATACGCATTATTCGCACTGCTTCTGATCTGCGTCATGGTCAGTTGTAATAACGGAAGCTCACCGTCTCCGGCAGAGCCTGACAGACCTTCAAAGCTTGAGGTTTCTAGCTTTAAGAGCAATTATCCTGTAGGAGCTACAAAAGATGATCTGGTCGGAAATCTGATATACACAGATACCAAGGGAAAGATTACAACCGTTGATATCAAGGCTGAAGGTGTTACTACCAACTTTGATGCTACAGCTGCAGCAGAAAACAAAGTCCTTACGATTACCTATAAGGGAATTGACGCCTCTGCAACATACAATGTTGTAAAGATTGAAGATGTTGATGTTGCCGGATGCTTTGTCTTTGATGATGATCTGACAATCGACTTCTACAGCGGAAGCAAAAAGGCTGAGATTACAAAATATACCAGCTGGGATCAGTTTATGAATTTCACCACTGAGCCTGAGGTTTCTGAGGTGGAGTACAAGGTTGCACTCAGCCCGGCCGGATATACTGTGATCAAGCTTACCTATGGAGAGAAGAACTATACCTTCTATCCTGACGGAAACGGCGGAGTTAGATCTTATCCTGCTGATATTGACTTAGTACAGCCAAGGGTTGATACCAGGTATGAAAGTACTCAATCTGATAAGGTTCCGGGTTACGGTGATACCAAGCAGTATCTCTATGTTATGTTTACTTTCAATGGAAAGATGAATATGTGGTTCAGGCCTAATGCCGACGCTAATCCATATTCAGATACTCCTGACGTC
>ONWV01000049.1 GCA_900321635.1 uncultured Spirochaetaceae bacterium
GTGAGTTGTTGCTTTGCAATCACCAAGTTCACCTAATGCACGAGCTGCATATAATCTAACAGAACCGTTTTTATCATGTTTCAAAACTTCAATCAATGGTTCAACGGCTTTTGAGGATTTTTGAGGAGAGGTTGAACTTCTTTACGGCGGCGAAGCAGGCTATGGCAAGGCCGATGCCGCCGAATACATCCAGGATGTAGTGCTGCTTGATGCAGACGGTTGAAAGGCAGATTACGATTGTCGAGACAAGGGTGTAGATTCTGATGCCCTTTGAGACCTCGGTCCTTTTTCTGATTCCCAGGTAGCAGAAGACACTGATCATGCAATGGAAGGACGGAAACAGGTTGAAGCCGTAACGGCCTCCGTCTGAGTTGTATGTCATTCTCAAAAGGAAAGGAAGAAGGCCAGGGCCCTCGGCACGTGAAAGGGCACCTTCGGCGAGCCTGTCGATGTATGTGGGCATGAGCGCGAAGAAAAGAAAGCCTATGGTGTAGGCAAGGCACATGCTTACGATAAAGTCGGTATAGTTCTTTTTGTCGGTCAGGGACACAAATGCTGCGCCCACAACCCAGAAGGCATAGGAAAGAAGATATGGGATGACAAGTATGGCAATGAAGGGGATGTTGTCATCTATGACAGGAATTTTGGGGGCAAGCTGCCAGCTTATGGTTCCCAGAAGGCGGCTGAAGAGCGTGCCGAAATAGTAGGACGCGGTGTCCATGACAAATAGACCTACTGCAATGAGCCAGCCGTATCTTGGTATGTCCTTCAGGCTTTTGGTTGTTCTTTCCATACGAAGGCATTATAGCTTATGAGGCTGTTTGTTTCCATGATATGGCGTTTGTGATAGACTAAAAAACGGAGAAATCTTATATGGTTACGTTTGCAATTTGTGTGACAATACTTGTTCTGGGTTATCTGTTCTATTCAAAGTATGTGGACAGGGTGTTCGGCCCTGATGACAGAAAGACACCGGCTGTTGAGATAAACGACGGTACAGACTATGTTCCCATGAAGGGCTGGAAGATTTTTCTGATCCAGCTTCTGAACATCGCAGGACTGGGGCCGATATTCGGAGCTCTGAACGGAGCTCTGTTCGGGCCTGTCGTGTATCTTTGGATTGTCTTCGGAACCATATTCGCAGGCGGTGTGCATGACTACATGGCGGGCATGATGTCCATGAGAAACAGGGGTCTTAGCGTTTCGGAGCTGACGGGAAAGTATCTGGGTCCTGCAATGCTCACCGTCATGAGGCTGTTTTCGGTTGTGCTTCTTGTGATGATCGGTGTTGTCTTTTCAAAGGGCCCTGCAGGCCTTATCGACATTCTCACTCCGATTGAGAAGGACGAGACTTTCTGGCTGTGGGTAATCATTGCCTACTACTTTGTGGCAACCTTCCTGCCTATAGACAAGATAATCGGAAAGGCCTATCCGGTTTTCGGAATTGCCCTTTTGGTCATGGCTTTCGGCGTGGGCGGGGTTATTTTCTTCAGCCCCAAGTACCATATGCCCGAGTTCTGGAACGGTCTTGCAAACACCCATCCGAACGGAATACCAATTCTGCCGTTTCTGTTCATCACAGTAGCCTGCGGAGCTATTTCGGGCTTCCATGCAACCCAGTCGCCGATGATGGCCCGTTGCTGCACATCCGAGCGTCAGGGAAGAAAGATTTTCTACGGTGCCATGGTTGCAGAAGGCATCATCGCTCTGGTCTGGGCGGCTGCAGGAATGTCTTTCTATGATAATGCACAGGCTCTTTTGAAGGCAGGAGCCGGAGTCAATGCCGTTGTGTATGAAATCTGCAGCACCACGCTTGGAAAGGTCGGAAGCATCCTTGCCATCTTGGGTGTCATCGCATGTCCCATCACATCCGGAGACACAGCCTACAGATCTGCACGTCTTACTCTTGCAGACTGGATCCGTTTCGACCAGAAGAGCATCAAGAACCGTCTTATTCTGACAATTCCGCTTCTTTCTGCAGGTGTTGTCATCTCCCAGCTGGACTACTCGGTTGTTTGGAGATATTTTTCCTGGTCGAACCAGACTCTGGCCATGATTCTGCTTTGGGCCGGTGCATCATATTTAGCCCGCGAGCACAAGCAGTATTTCATCTGCGTTCTTCCTGCTGTGTTCATGTCGTTTGTCACCACGATGTACTTTGTTCTGGCTCCCGAGTGCCTGGGAATCCTTTGGAAGGCGATAAATATTTCAAGTGATTTCCAGTACCTGGTAGCTCTGGTTTCGGGCTTTGTTTTTGCAGTGGCCTGTATGCTTCTGTTCTTCAGAAGTATCTCCCGTGTTGTGGGAGAGGTCATTGAGGAGCCAGTAGAAGAACCTGCCGAGGAACTAGAAAAGCGGGGCGAATAACTTGAGGATAGTCCCCTTGATCTTGTAGGAGAGCTTTTCCTTTTTGATGGTCTCGGGTGTCACATCACGGCACTTTGTCAAAGTCTCCTGAAAGTCCTTTTCGATATCGGATATGCAGGATGCTTTATACATGTAGGTGGCGCACTCGAAGTGGTGATAGAGGCTTCTGTAGTCGAAGTTGATTGTTCCTACTACAGCACGATTATCATCGCTGACAACGACCTTTGCATGAACAAAGCCCGGAGAATATTCATATATCTTCACGTTTGAGGCTATCAGATCTCTGTAATGTGACTTGGCAAGCGAGTATGCTGTGCTCTTGTCAGGAATGCCCGGAAGAATCAGTTTCACATCCACGCCGCGCTGAGCTGCGAACTTCAGAGCTGTCTCAAGTTCTCCGTCCAGAATCAGGTACGGAGTCATGATATGCACATAGCTGTGGGCTCGGTTTAGGATGTCCATGTAGACGCTTTCTCCGACCTTGTCATCATCAAGAGGGCTGTCTGCATAGGGCATGATAAAGCCGTCGGTCTTTCCCTGGACTGCAGGGATGTAGGCCTGGGAGAAGTCAGGCTGCTTAAGATCCATGTTCCACATCTGAAGGAACATCAGTGTCTGGCTCTGTACCGCAGCTCCCTTGAGCATGACTGCGGTGTCCTTCCAGTGTCCGAAGCGCTCGATTTTGTTGATGTACTCGTCGGCAAGGTTCACGCCGCCGTTGAAGCCCACGTTGCCGTCAATGACCAGGATCTTGCGGTGGTCGCGGTAGTTGTAGTGGGTGGAGAGAAACGGGGTGAGGGGTGCGAACATCTTGGCCTTGATTCCGATGTTGCCAAGGAGCTTGGGGTAGTTGGACGGCAGTGTGGACATCTCGCAAAGGCCGTCGTACATGACTCTGACATCCAGGCCTTCTTTTGCCTTTCTGGCAAGGATTTCAAGGATGCGGCCCCACATGTAGCCTTCCTCGATGATGAAGTATTCCATGAAGATGAAGGACTTTGCCTTCTCAAGCTCGGTGAGCATGGCCTGGAATTTCTCTTCGCCTGAGGGAAAGAATGTTGTTTCGGTGTTCTCGAATATGGGAAAGCACCCGTCGCGGTTGAGATATGTGCAAAGCTCTCTGGTTCCTGAGGTGTCGTCCTTCAGGTCCTCTGTGACCTGAGGGTTCTGGATGATTGCATCCTTTGTCTCTGAGATGAGTTTTCTTACTCTGAATGTGGTGGACCTGTGGCCTACGTTCTTTTTGCAGTAGACCAGAAACAGTGCTCCCGGAAGCGGTGCCAGTGCAATGACCACAAGCCATGTCAACTTTGCCGATGTGTCCATCTTGCTGCTGAAGATGTAAAAGATCACAGCCAGTGTGAACAGCGGAGCTATGACCTCTATGTATGGAACAAGATCACTCAGAAGGCCGAATAGCGATACAAAGAACAGAATCTGAAGCAGAATCAGAAGTCCGATGATGAGAAAGCGGCTGAAAATCAGCCTCAGGAGGCCTTTCTTTTTTGGTTTTGCAAGTCTCAGTACTTTCTCATCTTCCATGTCAGATTCCTTTTTCGAGAATGCTCACAAAGTCCTCAAGACCCTTTCTGTCTTCTTCGTCGAATCTGTCGAAAAGATTGCTGTCTATGTCCAGCACGCCGAAAAGCTCGCCCTTTCTATGAATGGGGATGACTATCTCACTGTTGCTTGCGCTGTCACAGGCGATATGGCCCTGGAATTTGTGGACATCGGGGACAACGAGTGTCCTGTTCTCCTTGGCCGAAGTTCCGCATACTCCTTTTCCCAATTCGATGATTGTGCATGCGACTTTGCCCTGAAACGGGCCCAGAACGAGCTTTCCGCTCTTCATTGTGTAGAATCCCGCCCAGATGATTCAGTCTAGCTTCTCAAATAAAAGAGCACTTGCGTTGGCAAGGTTGGTCATGGTGTAGGGAACACCGCTGGTGACGGATGAAAGCTGTTCGTTGAGTTGTTTGTAATCTGTCTTATTCATGTGGTTATGATATTTCGGATGTTTCTTTTTTACTAGAGTTATTATAAAATTGCCGGCATGAAACGAACGTTCAGCACAGAGCTTTCATATGTCATTGGTATAGTGATTCTGGCTTTAGGGGTGGCCTTTATGGAAAAGCCGGATTTCGGTGTCTCCATGGTGGTGGCTCCGGCCTATATTCTTCATCTCAAAATCTCGCAGACGTACAGCTTCTTTACCTTCGGGATGGCCGAGTACACTCTGCAGGCAGTTGTCCTTATCATCATGATCATCGTGCTGAGGCGTTTCAAGGTAAGTTATCTTTTTTCTTTCCTGACGGCGGTGATTTACGGTCTGATTCTGGATCAGTGCATGGTTCTGGTTTCCCATATCAATATGGATACCATGGCTCTGAGGATTCTCTATTACCTCATCGGAATGCTTTTGTGCTCGATGGGAATCTCGCTTTTGTTTCACACCTACATCGCACCCGAGGTTTACGAGCTCTTTGTGAAGGAAATCTCAGCCAAATACAGGTGGAACATCCATCATGTGAAGACCTGCTATGACATCTGCTCCTGTCTTGTGGGCGTTGTTCTGTCATTTATATTCTTCGGATTCGGAGTCTTCCGCGGTGTGAAGCTGGGTACGATAATCTGTGCTCTGATAAACGGAACGCTCATCGGATTCTGCTCAAAATTCCTTGAGAAGCATTTTGAATTCAAGGACACGTTCCAGCTGAGAAAGTACTTCTGATACTTCAGAACAGGACGGTTGTTGCTATCTTCAGATAAACAAGAAGTGAAAGTGCATCGACGATTGTTGTGATGAATGGGCTTGCCATGACAGCAGGGTCAAAACCAAGCTTTTTCGCAACCAGAGGGAGCGTACATCCGATCATCTTCGCAAGCACAACTGTAAGTGACATTGTGATGCTTACCACAACGGCAACAAGCGGGAAGGAATAGGTCACAGCCTCGGCCATGTTGCCGAAGATTATTCCATCCACAAGAATCACCTTTCCGAAACACACAAGACCCAGGGCAAGGCCGCACATCAGGGCTGTTGTGAACTCCTTAAGAAGAACCTTTCCAAGATCCTTGAAATCAAGTTCGCCAAGCGAAATTGCACGGATAACCGTCACAGATGACTGGGAACCTGAGTTTCCGCCTGTGTCCATCAGCATCGGGATGAATGCAGTAAGTATGACCAGCTGGGACAGAGCCTTTTCGAAGCTTGTGATGATAAGACCTGTGAATGTGGCGGAAATCATCAAGAGCATCAGCCAGGGAATTCTGTGCTTGAACAGCTCCCACGGAGAGGTTCTGATATAGGACTTCTCGTACGGGGTCTGAGCGGACATGATCGTGATATCCTCAGTAGCCTCTTCTTCCATGACGTCCATGGCATCGTCGAATGTGATGATACCGACCATTCTGTTGTCGCGGTCAACCACAGGCAATGCCATGAAGTTGTACTTTGACATCTGCTTGGCAACCTCTTCCTGGTCCATCATGGTGCTTACCGTGATGACGTTTGTCGTCATCAGCGTCTCCACTGCGACCTGCTGATCCTTTGCAAGCATCAGGTCTTTCGCGGATACCAGACCGAGAATCCTGTTGAATCTGGAAAGGACATAACAGGTGTAGATTGTCTCCTTGTCCACGCCTGTATCACGAATTCTCTGGAATGCCTGGCTTACCGTCATGTTCGGAGCAAGCGAAATAAACTCCGTGGTCATGATCGATCCTGCACTGTTTTCCGGGAACTGCAGGATTTCATTGATCTCTCTGCGCCTGTCCGGGGTGACATGCATCAGGATTCTGCTTACGACATTGGCCGGCATCTCCTCAACAATGTCCGCAGCGTCATCGACATACAGCTCATCCAAGACCTGCTTGAGCTCGGTATCCGAGAATCCCTTGATCAGAAGCTCCTGATTATCGGGGTCCATTTCGACGAATGTATCCGCCGCCAATGCTTTCGGAAGCAGGCGGAACATGATGGGAATCTGGTCCTCTGCCAGCTCATCAAATATCGATGCGATATCTGACGGGTTCATCGTGACCAGAATATCCTTTACGGTTGAGTACTTCTTATTTTCAACCAATACCTTCAAGGTTTCTTCAACGCTTACGTTATGCTGTGCCATAACAAATTCTCCCTGACGTTATCAGAGTTGACGAGTACAAATGCAGATGTGACGATGTGTGAGATGGATTTCTCAGCGTTTGTTAACGGAGGACTCCAGATCAGGCACAGGGTCGGAATCTGCGAATAATCTACTATTGCCAGCTTCCACTAACGCGTCCTCCTATGATCGCAATCTTTATTTCGCGCCGCTCTTGTGCTTCGTCTCATGGCCGTACAGAAAGTACTGTCCATTCGACTCATCGCAATTCGGCATCGAACTAAAGCTTGCTCGAATAATATAACTGGGCGACTGCCCAACAACAGATTTTATCAATTAGCCGATGCGGATGCAATATATAAAAAGAAGGAATTGACGGGCCTCTCTCACAAGTCAAAAAAAAATTTTTTCGTGATTGTTGACAAAAGACTGCGCTTTGCGATATCATCATAACCAAGTAAACCAGTAGGTTTAGTAGAAAATGAATTTCAACGGCTGCAAGAGCCATATGGGGAGGCACAATATGTCAAGAATCTTTTCAAACATCACAGAGCTGGTCGGCGGAACTCCGCTTGTTAAGGTCGGCAATTATTCAAAGGCACATGAGCTTGAGGCAACTGTTCTGGTAAAGCTCGAGTATCTGAATCCTGCAGGAAGCGTCAAGGACAGAATCGCAAAGGCCATGATCGAGGATGCCGAGAAGAAGGGTCTTTTGAAGAAGGGCTCTGTCATCATCGAGCCGACAAGCGGAAACACCGGAATAGGACTTGCAGCCATTGCAGCATCAAAAGGCTACAGAGCAATTCTGACCATGCCTGAGACGATGAGCGTCGAGCGCCGCAACCTCCTTAAGGCCTATGGTGCTGAGATTGTTCTTACAGAGGGTGCCAAGGGAATGAAGGGCGCCATTGCAAAGGCCGAAGAGCTTGCCAAGGAGATTCCGGGAAGCTTCATCCCCGGACAGTTCGTCAACCCGGCAAACCCTGCTGCACACAGATCCACAACAGGACCTGAGATCTGGGCTGACACAGACGGAAAGGTTGATTACTTTGTGGCAGGCGTCGGAACAGGCGGAACACTTACGGGTGTCGGCGAGTTCCTCAAGTCACAGAATCCAAAGATCAAGGTTGTGGCAGTTGAGCCTGAGACTTCACCTGTTCTTTCAAAAGGAACTCCGGGACCTCACAAGATCCAGGGAATCGGAGCCGGCTTTGTTCCTGATACTCTGAACACCAAGATTTATGACGAGATCATTCCTGTTTCCAACGAGGATGCCTTTGCAACAGGCAAGGAGATTGCAAGACGTGACGGAATTCTTGTAGGAATCTCATCAGGCGCTGCTCTTTATGCCGCAACGGTTCTTGCAAAGAGACCCGAGAACAAGGGTAAGACAATTGTGGTTCTTCTCCCGGATACCGGAGACAGATACCTCTCAACACCGCTTTTCCAGGACTGAGTGAAAAACTTACGGCAACTCAGATGCTGTAGTCATAGCTTTCCATTCTGCGGTCCAGAATGTTCTGCAGAGTGATTCCTTCAAGGTAGCCGTTGACGACGTCATAAAGGCCCTGCCAGATAGGCAGAAGCTGGGCGTCCGATGCGGCTGCCGCGTCTGTAGGGTCTTCCAGATTCTGTACTGGTGCAAGACTTCCCTCGGAAAGTCTCAGAACATCGGCTACGGTGTATTTGTCAGGAGATTTTGCAAGCATGTAGCCGCCCTGGGCACCGCGGACGGTCTTAAGGATTTCAGGTCTGTTTAAGAGCGCCACAATCTGCTCAAGGTATTTTTTAGAGATGTTCTGCCTGCTTGATATGTCCTTCAGAGCAACAGGGCCCTCCTGATAGTGCTCGGCAAGATCCAGCATGACGCACATGGCATAACGGCCTTTAGTAGAAATAAGCATGAAACCCTCCGTAATCAGACAGAGAAATAATAACCTGTAAGTTACTAGGTTTTCAAGGATTATAGTTCAGCAATTTGTCAGCCTAGAATCTGCTTCAGGCTCTGCTTTGTATTCTCAAGGGCCTCGCCGTACTGGGCGTCCATCTTCTTGAGGTTCTGGCTGATGAGCTGGGAGTACTGGGCGGAGTTTACGCCCTCGGGATTATTCTCCATGGCCTGCTGAATCTGCTCCTTCATCCTGTCGACAAAGGCTGTCTTGGCATCGATGTACTGCTTCAGGAAACCTCCGATCTGCTGCATCAGACCCATGGCCTGCATGTCGCCCTTGGTAACAAGGTTCACAAGGTCGGTTGTGCGGTCAAAACGCATCTGATAGATATCGTCGGAGGGAAGGCTGATGTTGGAAAGTATTGTGTTTACGATGCCACGTCTGACAATAGATGCGTCATCTTTTTCATAGGAGGCGAACTTTGCGGCAACTATATCAAGTTTCTGGTCCGTGTTGTTCAGATATCCGCCTGCAAGGGCCATGCCTTCGCGTTCGAGCTTGTCGGTGCGGTACTTTGCCTCGTCAATCTCGATGTCCTGTGTCTTTTCAAGTGCGATTTCCCAAGCCGATTTGATGCGTGCCATAATTATCTCCTGCTGAGTTTAAGATAACCATTTTAAAACGAATGGGCAACGTGTTAGAATCTGATTCATGGACAAACTCTACTACGCAGATCCCTACAGAAAAAGCATCACATGCACAGTCAAAACCGTTGTGCACACCGACAAGGCCACCGAGGTCACTACCGACAGAACCATCTTCTACCCCGAAAGCGGAGGCCAGAGCGGCGACTGCGGCCACCTTGGCCCGTATACCGTCCTTGATACCAGAAAGGGCGACGACGGGGACTCTGTTCTCATCCTCTCCCCGAATGAGCCTGTAAAGCAGGGCGATAGCCTAAACCTTGTACTTGACTGGGACCACCGCTATCTTTTCATGATCGTGCATACCGCCCAGCATCTTCTTTCTGGACTTTTATACAGCATGTTCGGCATCGGGACCGTAGCCGTCCACCAGGGGGCCGATTATCTTACAATCGAAACAGACAAGGCCGAAATCCCACAGTCGACCGTGGATGAGCTTGTCCTTGCCGCAAACGAAAAGATCCGCGAAAACCACAAAGTCATTTATCACGAGATGAGCCACAGCGATGCCGAGGCCCTTGGACTCAGACGCAGCATCAAGGTGGAAGGTGATGTAAGAATTGTGGAGATAGAGGGCGTTGACCGCATCGCATGCGGAGGTGTCCATGTGGCATCCACAGGCGAGATAGGAATCATCTACAGCATGGGCCACGAGCAGATAAGGGGCCACGTGAGGCTCTACTTCGGCTGTGGCCTTGTAGCTTTGAATAATCTGATAAAAGAGGACAAGGTGGTTCAGAGCCTCAACAGAACCTTCAGCTGCCACACAGATGAGCTTGAGAGTAAAGTCGCATCTTTGTCAGCATCCCTTACAGAGGCAAAGGCGAATCTTCAAAGCATTCAGAGACAGCTTGCAAAGCTTGAAATCTCAAATGCTGCCGAAAGCGACGGGCTTTGCATCATCACTTGCAAAGAGGGAACGGACCTTCAGTCCTATGCCCAGTGCGTGCCTGATTTTTCCGACCTTGCCATGCTTGTCTTCTGCCCGGAATCTGGCAGGACCAAGTGGCTTGTGGCCCTTAAGGGAAAATATGAGAAACTTGATTTTAATGTCCTAATTCGCCCGCTTTTATCAAAAATTGATGCAAAAGGCGGCGGAAAGACCCCTGTTTTCCAAGGTGTTGCAAACTGCAGCGACAAGGCTAAGCTTGAGGAATTTGCTTCTTCTTTCAAAGAGGCGGTAAGGCTTTAGAAGAGTTTTCCGATTTCAACGGCAATGTCTTTTGCCTGAGGAATGGTCAGGCGCTCAAGATCCTTTGAGAACGGAATTGGAGTGTCCTTTCCGCTGAACTGAAGGACGCGGCACTTCAATGAAGAGAAGGTCTTCTGGTCCTGGCAGATTGCGGCACAGACCTGGGCGTCAATTCCTCCGATTCCGTTGGGATCCTGAATCAGAACTGCGCGTCCTGTTTTTCTGACTTCCCTGAAGACTGTTTCCTTGTCCAGTGGATTCAGAGTCCTGAGATCCACGACAGTTGCATTGATGCCCTGCTCACGTAAAAGTTCCGATGTCTCCAAGGCTGTAATCACAGCATGTGAGTAGGCTATGATAGTCACATCCATGCCGTTTCCTATGACCTTTGCCTTTCCAAGCTCCACAGGAGTCTGAGAGATTTCACCCTCTGTGGGGTACAGAAGCTTGTGCTCGAAAAAGAGAACAGGGTTGTTGTCCCGAATCGAGGCTCGAAGAAGGTGATATGCATCGGACGGATTTGAGGGTGCTACAAGCTTGAGTCCTGTTCCGTTTAAAAAGAGGCCTTCCGGGCTCTGGGTGTGCTGGGCTCCGTGACCTGTTCCGCTTCCTTCAGGAAGACGGACGGTGATGGGACAGCAGAACTGGCCTCCGCTCATGAAGTGTGTCTTTGCCGCATGGTTTACGATGGGGTCGAAAATCAGGGTGTAAAAGTCCGCATACATGATTTCAACAATCGGTCTTAAGCCCATCATTGCAGCACCTACCGCCATGCCTGTAAAACCTTCTTCCGAAACCGGGGTGTCAATCACCTGATCCGGATACTCTTTCCAAAGTCCTTCAGTGACTTTAAAGCATCCGCCGTAGACTCCGATGTCTTCTCCGAAGAGGACCACATTCTTATCCGCTGCCATTTCATCGGCCATGGCCTTTCTGATAGCTTCCCTGAATGTCACGATCTGTCCTCCTTTGATGCATAGACAAGGTTCAGAACCTCATCTTCGGACAGCTTCTCGCTGCTGGAATCAAGGGCCAGCTTGGCCTGGTTTTCAATATCGGCTCTGCACTGGCTTTCCATGGCGGAGATCTCATCCTGAGTCATGTAAGAGTTTTTTATCATCTTCTGCTCAAGAAGAAGAATCGGGTCGCGAAGAAGCCACATCTGCTCTTCATCGCTTGTCCTGTAAAGGCGTCTGTCGCTCTTTGAGTGCCCCTTGAAGCGGTATGTCATCACCTCAAGAAGGTACGGTCCTTTTCCTGAACGGATGTAGGAAGAGGCTTCCATCACAGCGTTATAGACTGCCTCAAAATCGTTTCCGTCCACAACTTTGCCTGGGATGGAATAAGCTGAGGCACGGTCGGAGACCTTGTCCACGCTCACCATCTTGTCGCTCGGGGCAGACATTCCGTAGTGGTTGTTTTCGCAATAAAAGAGTACAGGAAGCTTCCAGATGGAGGCGATGTTCATGGACTCATGTACGCTTCCGCGGCTTGAGGCTCCGTCTCCGAAAATCGCCACGCTGATGTTCTTTACAGGCTGTGGCGGACAGTTTTTCGGATTCTGTGAAGTGGATGTTGCAAAGGAAGCGCTTTGGGTGCTGTCGAACTTGAGTTTGAAAGCAATACCTGTGGCTAGCGGTACGCCTGAGCCTACAACCGCAGAGGAGCCGAGGTTGCAGTTCTTCTTATCCGGCATGTGCATGCTTCCGCCAAGGCCTTTTGCAAGACCGTGGCGGGAACCGAACATCTCGGCGAACATTGCCTGGGCTGATGAGCCCTTGCAGATTGTAAAGCCGTGGCATCTGTGCGTGGGAACAATCCAGTCTCCTTCTTCGAGTGCAAGGCACAGTCCGGCCTGGGCTGCCTCCTGGCCGTTGGCCAGGTGGGTCGTGCCGTGAATCAGTCCGGCTTTGAAGAGCTCTTCCGTCTTCTCTTCGAAGAATCTTGAATTAAGCATCAGACGCAGGGCGTCGGCGCACAGGTTTTTGTCAATCACAGCAGGCAGTCCAAATCTATTTCGGCTAC
>ONWV01000047.1 GCA_900321635.1 uncultured Spirochaetaceae bacterium
CGCCAATACGGCACAGGAACTGAAGTATGATTCAATCTCAAAAGAGATAGGTGTCTCCGCCCCGACAGTCAAAGAGTGGGTTACCATCCTTGAGCGCTCAGGCATCATCTTCATCCTCAGACCTTATTACAGCAATATAAGCAAGAGGCTTGTCAAAACTCCAAAGTGTTACTTCCTGGATACCGGGCTTGCATCCTATCTGACCAGATGGCCCACTTATGAAACACTCATGAACGGCAATGCCTCAGGGGCTTTCTTTGAAACGTTTGTAGTAGGGGAGATTCTGAAAAGCTATTACAACAACGGCAAAGAGCCGAATATCTATTACTACAGGGACATAGACAAGAAGGAAATAGACCTCATCATGCTCGGTGCCGGTCAGATTTATCCTATTGAGATTAAGAAATCGAAAACTCCTTCTGAGCCGGACAAAAACTTCTCTGTTCTTGAAAAACTCGGATTGAAAGTCATGCCGGGTCTGATTCTCTGCATGGCAGATGAATTCTTTCCGCTCAAACGGGATCTCTGGCTTTGTCCGATAACAATGGTCTGATTCCCTCAAACAATCGAGAGAATGTCGGTTTCCATGAACATATTCCAAAGAGCATGGACCCCAGGCCAATCTTTCCCCGGCGGGGTGATTATAAAAGCTCTTAGACCAAGGCTGATGTCAAGGGCAAAGCCACCCCTTTGGGGTGGTACGAAGTACCCTTGACACCTGGCGTGGGCTAAGACACAATTCATCCTCTCCCGCCGGGTGAAGGCTCTGTTTGTGTTTTTTCGGTTTGTTCAGCGCTTTGTTCTGTACTCGGCAGGAACAGGGTCCACGCCATCCCAGATGATGCGTCTGAAGTGCTTGGGGTCTGTGTTGCCCTCGGTGTTGACCATGAAGACTGTGGAGTTCTTGTTGAGCTTCAATGCCTTCTTGATGTCTTCCTGCTCAGGCTCGGTAAGAATCGAGTACAGTGCTCCCAACGGCAGTGCTCCGCTTTCTCCGCTGATCATGAACGGGTCGCCCTTGAGCGGACAGGAGAGAATTCTCATTCCGCGTGCTGCGACATAGTCTGGGAAGGATGCGAAGATATCTGCATTGTTCTTCAGAACCTCGAATGCAAGAGGGGACGGGTCGCCGCAGGCAAGGCCTGCCATGATGGTATCAAGATCTCCCTTGAGGCTGTGGCACTTGCCGTCTCCGGCCTTCATGGACTCGTAGATGCATGCAGCCTTGTTCGGCTCGCAGACAACAAAGATAGGGGGATTCTCAGGAAACAGTGCGCTGTAGAATCCTACAACAGATGCTGCCAGTGCTCCGACTCCTGCCTGTACAAACACATGTGTCGGTCTTGTGATTCCCATTCCTGCGAACTGCTCCTGGCACTCCAAAAGCATTGATGTGTAGCCCTGCATGATCCATGTAGGAATCTCGGTATAGCCGTCCCATGATGTATCAGAAACTACATACCAGCCGTGCTTTTTTGCCTCTGCTGCGGCAAGACGCACTGCATCGTCATAGTTTCCGTCAACGACCGTGACATTTGCTCCATAGCCCTTGATTGCATCGATTCTGGCCTGGCTTGTCTCTGAGTGGACGTAGATCTCGCACTTGTGTCCGAGCTTACGGGCAGCCCATGCAAGGCCGCGGCCGTGGTTTCCGTCAGTTGCCGAGCAGAATGTGATGTCGCCCAGCTTATCGTGGCACTCCTGGCTTGTAAGATAATCAAAAGTCAGATCCTGGTCTTCCATGTGAAGCAGTCTTCTGATCAGGTTATAGACGGCAAAGGATCCTCCCATGACCTTGAATGAGTTGAGCTCGAGTCTCTGTGCCTCATCCTTGATGTAGATTCCGCCGATTCCCAGCATGTGTGCAAGATTCGGGAGTGCTGCAAGCGGTGTCATGTGATATCCCGGAATCTGTCTGTGGAACTGTCTTGCCTCTCTAGCAGTCTGAACTGTGAAGAGCTTCTTTGCAAGGCTCTGGTCCTTCTTTGAGACGTCTCCGTTGTTGTGGATGATGTACTCATAGTCGTTGATTGTGTTTGTCATTCTGTATTTCCTTTTATTTCTTATATGTTTTTGGTTTGGCTTATGTGCAATGCCTATGATAATCATTGGTTGAAAAAAGGCAATAGGTATTGGTGGAAATTTTTATGATTTCGTAAGAATTTGTTTTTGATTTTTCTTATTTCGTTATTTTTTGATTTTGATTTTTATGAAATCGTAAGTAGGGTACGTCTGGGTTGTCTGG
This sequence comes from uncultured Spirochaetaceae bacterium, assembly GCA_900321635.1. GTDB lineage: Bacteria > Spirochaetota > Spirochaetia > Sphaerochaetales > Sphaerochaetaceae > UBA9732. The sequence goes on from ONWV01000047.1 coordinate 2,246, forward strand.
GCTTTCTGAGCTTGTCGGGCTTTCTGTTGCGTTCGGGCTTGCTGTGGTGTCTGGTGTGTCTGCGGCTAATCGAATTCATCCCTTTCCTCATGTCAATAAGCCGATGTGTAACCTGTGCATTGCGAACCTGCACAAGCCTAAAGGCCTAAGGCGCCAGGCTAGATGGCCGCGCCTGGCCTTGCATGTGCAGACAAGCGCACAGGTAACCCACAGCTGATTGACAATCGGAGGCACCAAGGTTTGGGATTTATTGTGTTGTAATTTGATTGTTTTTTGAAAATTAGGAAAATACAATCAATTTTTGATTGATATATTTCAAAATTACATTTTTCAATCACGGTTGCGATTGTGAACAGGCTGTTCGCAGCCTGTGAAGTGGCCAGCCGGAGCCAGGAGGCCCGCAGGCAGGATAGCAAAAGCGGGCTGACGCAGCAGAGGCGGTAAGGCTCTGCACAGGATGTGACCAGTTTGTGCATCATGAGCGCCTTTGGGGAATTCATTTGTGTTTCAAGATAAGTTTTTTTTCAGCTTTTCGCAAAAAATACTTATTTTATAAGTTTTTTTTCCAAATTTCTGATTTTAAACTTATCTGGTTTTTGATAAAGGATCACATGAGAGCTTCCTCATGTCAATAAGCCGATGTGTGACCTGTGCATTGTGAACCTGCACAAGCCTAAAGGCCTTTGGCGCCAGGCTATATGGCCGCGCCTGGCCTTGCATGTGCAGACAAGCGCACAGGTAACACACAGCTGATTGACAATCGGAAATGGGTGGTAAAGAGGAACCACACAAAAAATCTGAAGATTTTTTCTCAAAAAGTCGAATATTTTCAGCAAAAAATCTCAATAAGAAAGTGATGGATGAAGGGACCGCCTGGCGGACCTTCCCACGTTTCTTAATATTTCAGGCGGTATTACTATGCCAGAAACAACATTCAACAGAGAGTATAAAGACAGACTCTTCAAGTTTATCTTCGGACGTGTGGACAGAAAGGAATGGACCTTAAGTCTGTATAATGCGGTCAACGGTTCGCATTACACGGATCCGCAGGACATAGAAATCACGACGGTGGAGAATGCCATATATCTTTCGATGAAGAATGACATCTCTTTTCTGATTGCCGACACCATGAACTTCTACGAACACCAGAGCACCTATAATCCCAACATGCCGCTTAGGATGTTCATATACGCATCAATGGTCTACAGCAGATATGCGACGGAAGCCGAAAGCAGCATATACAGCTCCACTCTGATGAAGCTTCCGTATCCGAAGCTCGTGACCTTCTACAACGGAGAGAGGAAGAAGCCGGAACGTAAGGTGCTCAGGCTTTCGGATGCATTCGAATGTACAGATAAGGATTCGGACATAGAGGTGAAGGTGCTGATGCTCAACATCAATTACGGGTGCAACAAGGAGCTTATGGAACGCAGCAGACCGCTTTACGACTATTCCTTTTTCACATCAGTTGTGCGAAAATTGAAGAGGAAGGGATGCAGCATGGAGACTGCAGTTCATAATGCTATCCGGGAGCTCGGGGACGACTCGCAGATAAAGGCTTTTATGCTTGCCGAGGAGGAGACTGTGACACAGCTTTGCATAACAGAATATGACGAGGCCAGAGAGAACGAGAAGCTCTGGAACGAAGCAATGGAAAAAGGTCTTAAGAAAGGACGTAAGATGGAAGCCGAGCGGATGGGGTCTCTGATGACAAAACTTAAGAGTCTTGGCCGCGTTGATGATGCGTTCCGTGCGGCTTCTGATGCTGCTTACAGAGAATCCTTGTATAAAGAGTTCAATCTATAAGGCGCCGAAGGGGTACGGAGTATGTGCAGAAGTATAGAAGAGATGCTTGAAAAGAATTCAAAAGAGGTTACGGAAAGAAACACCCTTGAATTCGCAAGAAGGATGATTGCTGCAAACAAGTTAAAATGTGAGGAAATAGCTGAGTATTCCGGTCTGCCTATTGCTGAAGTCAAGAAGCTGGCGTCGGAAATCAGAGGCAAACAGTGATGTGGTCGTGCCTGACAGAGGGGGCGGCCGCCGACAGTTGGTTTAGGCTGTAGGGGCCGCTTTGGCTCAGATTCTGAGAAGGACGTCTGCCTGCTTGGCGGAGGTGGCAGGGACTGTGGTGCCCGGCTGTTTTTTTCCGTTCACCCAAAGGCCTTTTTCGCCGTTTGCAGAGCGCTCGACTTTGATGGAAAGCTCGGTGCCGCGGAACAGGCGCTTTGCGCTGTAGCCGTCCATCCATGAGGGGAGGCAGGGGCAGAGCTTAAGGCCGTCGTAGTCGGGAACGATGCCCAAGATGGCCTGGCTGATTGAGAGGAAGGTCCAGGCCGAAGTTCCGGTGAGCCAGCTGTTTTTGGCTTCGCCGAAGCGCGGGGAGGCGTTTCCTGCAATCATCTGGGAGTAGACGTAGGGCTCGGTGCGGTGGATTTCGGAGATGTCTTCGATGTAGGCCGGGCAGATTTTTCTGTAAAGCTCCCAGGCGCGGTCGCCATGGCCAAGGACGGTTTCGGCAACTGTGATCCACGGGTTGTTGTGACAGAAGATTCCGGCGTTCTCCTTGACTCCTGGCGGGTAGCTTGAAATCTCGCCGAGCTCGAGGTGATAGCGGGAGAAAGGCGGATAGTTGAGTGTTACGCCGTACTTTGTCTCAAGAAGCTTGTGAACGCTCTCAAGGGCCTTTTCGGCTTCGCCTGTGGTTTTACCGATTTCAGCCATCACGCACATGCCCTGGGGCTCGATGAAAATCTGAGCTTCTTCGTTCTTGTGACTTCCGACGGGTTTGGAGAAGGCGTCGTAGGCTCTGAGGAACCACTCTCCGTCCCAGCCTGACTTGAGGACAGCTTCTTCCATTTTTGCAATCTCAGCCTTGCAGGCGTCGGCCTCGTCATTGAGGTTCAACTTTCGGCAGATGGCCTCGTAGGCTTTGCCGTACTTTACGAACATGCCTGCGATGAAAACGCTTTCTGCAACAGGGCCTTCGCTGGGTCCTGTGGTCTGAAAGCTTTCACCAGGATGCTCGGAGAAGCAGTTGAGGTTCAGACAGTCGTTCCAGTCGGCTCTTCCGATCAGAGGAAGCTTGTGAGGTCCCAGGTGGGTGACTGTGTAGTTGAAACTGCGTCTGAGGTGCTCCATAAGTGGCTGAGCAAGGCTATCATCATTGTCAAAGGGGACCATCTCGTCAAGGATGCCAAAGTCACCTGTTTCGCGGATGTAGGCATCGGTTCCGGCTATCAGCCAAAGCGGGTCGTCATTGAAGCCGCTTCCCACGGCGAGGTTGCCGCGCTTGGTAAGTGGCTGGTACTGGTGGTAGGCAGAGCCGTCCACAAACTGGGTGGCTGCGATGTCCAGGATTCTCTCTCTTGCACGGGAGGGGATGATGTGGACAAAGCCCAGAAGGTCCTGACAGGAGTCTCTGAAGCCCATGCCGCGGCCCATGCCGCTTTCAAAGTAGGAGGCGCTTCTTGACATGTTGAATGTGACCATGCACTGGTACTGGTTCCAGATGTTGACCATTCTGTCAAGCTTCTCGTCAGAGCTCTTGATCTGAAGGTGGCTTAAAAGCTCGTCCCAGTGTTTTCTGAGCTCTTCAAAAGCTTTTTCGACCTTGGCGTCGCTGTCGTAGCGGCTCATCATCTCTTCGGCTTTCTTGCGGTTGATCTGATCAAGGCCCACAAACTTTTCGGAAACTTCATTTCTGATGTAGCCCAGGCCGAAGGTGACGGTTGTCTCTTCCTCGGGCCTTAATTCTATGTTCAGCTGCTGCGATGCGCAGGGTCTCCAGCCGTGGGCGATGGAGTTGCGGCACTTTCCCTCTATGACTGCATCAGGGCTCGAGGCGCTTCCGTACGGACCGTTGAAGATGTCCATGTCTGTGTCAAAGCCGTCTATCTTTCGGCTGCACCAGAAGACGCTGTAGTGGTCGCGCCTCTCGCGGTATTCGGTCTTGTGGTAGATGGCGCTGTCGTGGACCTCGACTTCTCCGATGGAGTAGTTTCTCTGGAAGTTGGTGGCATCGTCATTGGCATCCCAGAGGCAGAACTCGACAAAAGAAAAGAGCTGGATTGATTTCTTCTCTTTGGTGGTGTTCTTGATTCTGACGTGGTAGAGAAGGGCGTTTTCAGAAACCGGGACGAACATGGTCTGGCGGACGCTGATTCCGTTCTTCTGGCCTTCGAAGATGCTGTAGCCCATGCCGTGACGGCAGCTGTAGGAGTCAAGTTCGGTCTTCACAGGCTGCCAGGACGGGTTCCAGATTATGGTCTTGTCCTTATCTTTTTCTCTGATGTAGAGTCTGAAGCCTTCCTGATCCAGAGGATTGTTGTTGTAGCGGTAGCGCGTAAGGCGTCTGAGGCGTGCGTCCTTGTAGAAGGCATAGCCTCCTGCTGTGTTGGAAATGAGGGTGAAAAAGTCGTCGCTTCCAAGGTAGTTGATCCAAGGAAGGGGAGTTTTCGGGGTCTCAATCACATATTCTCTGGCTTTGTCGTCAAAATGTCCGTACTTCATCTCAGTCTCCGTAGCCTGTCATGATATCGCGCATAAAGTATGCGCTGTCTTTTGGTATTCTCTTTTGAGTATCATAGTCGCAGTAGACTATGCCGAATCTTTTGGTGTAGCCGTGAGTCCATTCGTAGTTGTCGATGAAACTCCAGCAGAAATAGCCTTTGAGGGGAACGCCCTGCTTTATTGCCTCGGCACAGATGTTCAGATGTTCGGAAAGGTATCTGATTCTCTGCTCATCGTGCACAGACTGGACTTTGGTGATAGGGTCTTCTTCAAGTCTGTCATCGCAGGCAGCTCCGTTTTCAGTAATGTAAATCGGTGTTTCGTTGTTTGTCTCTGAAGCCGCCCACTTGAGAAGCCTCAGTAGTCCGTGCGGAGTGATGGGCCAGCCGATTCCGCTGGTCTTTTCCTCCCAGCGCTCTGCCATCTCCTCGTTGAAGAGCTTGTCATCTGACCAGCGCACAACGTGCTCGCTGTAGTAGTTGATTCCCAGAAAGTCTATCTTCTGGCCTATTATGTCCATGTCGCCTTTTTCAATGGGATACTGCCAGCCAAGTTCATCTGTTGTGTACTTGGGGTAGCTTTTTTTGAAAATGGGGTCCATGTAGATTCCGCTTCGAACCGCTGTGTGGTGCTCTGCGGCCAATTTGTCTTTCTCGCTTCTTGTTGCAGGGCGGGGGAACTCAAGGTTGTGAGTGATTCCGATGGGGGCCTTGAGGCCGGTTTTCCTGTATTCGGATACAATCAGACCATGGGCAAGATTCACATGGTGGACGCTGTTTACAAACTGCTTTTCGTCCTTGATTCCTGGGGCATGGACGCCCAGGAGGTAGCCCAGGTGTGTGATGCACATGGCCTCGTTGATGGTGATCCACATGTCTACAAGGTCTCCGAGCTCTGAAAAGAGGACCTTGGCAAGGTGGGCAAGTTTGTAGGCAGTGTCACGGTTTGCCCAGCCGCCTTCTTTTTGGATTTCACTGGGCATATCCCAGTGGTAGATGGTGCAGCAGGCCTTCATTCCATATTTGTGTAGCTCTTTACAGAGGTTCTTGTAGTATTCAATGCCCTTGGGATTAACCTTTTCTTTGCCGTTCGGAAGAACTCGTGACCAGGACACAGAGAAGCGGTAGGCCTGAAAACCAAGATCTGCCATGAGCTTTATATCTTCCTTATATCTATGATACTGGTCGGCAGCGATGCTTCCGTCCTGGCCCTGAAAGACAGCTCCCGGGACTTTTGCAAAGTCGTCCCAGATGCAGGGTGTGCGTCCGTCTTCAGAGGCGGCGCCTTCTACCTGATAGCTTGCGGTAGCGGCTCCGAAGAGAAATGAAGAAGGAAGATCCGGTCTTGTGAACATGACAAACTTGTCTCCTAATTATCTAAACATTATTATTGACTGTTTCTCGAAACTAATGATAACCTATGTTTGTACACTGTGTAAACAAACTTCGCAAGATTTTTGTTTCATTTACTTCGGGAGGGACTTTTAAAGATGCCTGTTGACAACAATCTTTTTCAGAAAAACGCCAACACATCGCTTGTTGCCAGAATAATATGGCAGAGAAAAAGCATCTCTCGGGCCGAGATCGCAAGAGAGCTCAACCTCTACAGGTCAACTGTCACCAACATCACATCGTACCTGATCAAGTCAGGTGTGGTGCAGGAGGGGCGTCTTCTTGAGTCCACTCAGCAGGGCGGACGCAAGGCAGTGGAGCTGTCCATCAATCCCGACTTCGGGTGCGTGTTGGGCTTTGATATCCAGCCTTCGCACTACAGGGCTGTGATTCTCTCCGTGGACGGAACCGAGCTCTGGAGGGAGACAGGATCGTTTGGATTCATCCCCATTACCGACATGATCAAGAAGGCTCTGGACAGGGCACTTGAGGCCCATAATAACATCAAGAGCCCGATTATTGCATTAAGCTTCGCACTTCCGGGCATCGTTGATGATACTTACGGGCGCATTGTCACATCGTTTCCTTTCGGAGTTGCGGACCTTGATATCCGCGCATTCCTTTCAAAAGAGTACGATTATCCTGTCTATATAGAAAATGATGCTAACACGGCAGCCTGGCTTGATATACTGAAAAACCACGCCTGGGGCAACGCCGTAAGCGTCGTGGCGGATTTCCATGAAGAGTCCAGAATGGATGAGAACATCATCGGAATCGGAGCAGGAATAGGTCTTATCTTCTCAGGCAAGGTCTACAGAGGAAGCCACAACGCAGCAGGTGAGTTCAAGTCCGTCACATGGCGCGAAGGGCTGAACAATCAGAGCGGTCTTGATGTGGAGGTCCTGAAGAAGACTGTGGATGACAAGGCCTGCCTTGCACAGTGGATCGAGGATTCCTTCCGCTCCTTCATCCCGATGCTGTCCGTAATTGATGCTGAGAAGATCATCCTTCACGGAAGACCGTTTTCCGACAGACAGTGGGTTCTTGAGACTCTTCAGGAGCGCGTTCCGTCATTTCTGGGACTTCTCAATGAGTATAAATGCAGCATGGTGTTCGACTCACAGGACGAGTGCGTAAGCGCCATCGGTGCTGCTATGATGTGCCTTCACAATCTTTTCAGCGTACCCGATCTTGACTCTGCAGGTCAGGACTGGAGACTGAACTGGATTGAGACGATAGATACACTGCAGAAGCAGAAACAATAGGGGGTTTAACTTATGGGTAGCTATGCCAGCATGTTCTCATCCACCAGGATGATGACATCACACGGCGAGGAGAGAAGGGCCTATTGGGCATTTGTACTTCCCGCATTTCTGATCTACCTGTTCGTCATGGCGTTTCCGACAATCTTTGCCATATTCCTCAGCCTGACGAACTACAAAGGCGGCGCATTGTTCGGGCCAAAGAGAAGACCTGTTTCGATTGTGGGTTTTCAGTACTACAAGCAGATGTTCGCCGACAAATACTTCTGGCTTGCTCTGAAGAACAATTTGTGGATTGTCGTCATCTCCGTCTTCGGACAGATTCCGCTGGGATTCTTCATGGCCTATCTGATTTTCAGAGGCATGATCCGCGGCAAGGACTTCTTCCAGACCGTTATCTACCTTCCGTGCGTAATCTCCACGGTCGTCATCGGTCGTCTGTGGAAGGCCATCACCGCACCGAACGGGGTGCTGCCTGACATAATAAGGCTGTTCAATCCCTCATATGTCGCCGGAAACAGCGAGCACCCGATGATCGCTGTCCTTCTGGTCATTTTATGGATGTACACCGGAACCTATCTTATCATCTTCCTTGCAAACCTCCAGAAGATCGATACCTCTGTAATCGAGGCCGCAAAGATCGATGGAGCTACGGAGATGCAGGCACTGAGGTACATCATTCTTCCTGCACTTTCGGGCGTCATTGTCACAAGCGCCATCTTGGCCATCTCAGGATCTCTTAAGAGCTTTGACCTTATCTTTGTCATGACAAGCGGAGGTCCTGCCAAGCAGACCTATGTTCTTTCGATCTACATGTACGACACGGCATTCAAGGGAGCTCCGAACTATCCTCTTGCAAACGCAGTTTCCATTGTCATGTGTATCATAAGCTTCGCCCTGATCGGCATAACCAAGGCCGTTGAGAAGAAATTCGGAGGCCGCGAATGAGTTACATCAGAGACGACGTTTCCGCAAAGAGAAAAATCGGCATGGTTCTGACCTATGCTGTTCTGATTCTTTTCACCATTTTGGCTGTTGCACCGCTACTGTGGCTTGCCATCAACTCCTTCAAGACAAGCCAGGACTATCAGATGAACCGTCTTGGTTTCCCAAGAAGATTCTTCTGGCAGAACTATGTTCAGGCATGGCAGAGGGGACACTTCGGAATCTACATCATCAACAGCATAATCTACACCGCTGTGACTACAATAGCCATTTTGGTTCTGTCCTTCATGAGCGGCTTTGCTTTTTCCAAGATCAACAACAGGAATACCAAGTGGATCTACGGCTCATATGTCATCGGAATTCTCATGACACTTCAGAGCATCATGATTCCGCTTTTTATCGTCATCAACCAGGTGGGTCTTTACGATACCAAGCTGGGAGTCCTGATTCCTTATATAGGAATAGGTCTTCCGATGGGTATCTACCTTTCCACCGAGTTCATGAAGAGCATCCCAAATGCTTTGGTTGAATCTGCTCGTCTTGACGGAGCCCGTTACTTCATGATTTTCCGCTCCATCATGGTCCCCATGGCAGCACCTGTAGGTACCACGCTTGCCATCTTGCAGATTTCCGGAACATGGAACGAGTTCATGCTGATCAACATGCTCACCTCCAGTATGAAGAACAAGAGCCTTCCTGTCGGAATCCAGAGCTTTGCAGGAAGCCTTTCAACCGACTACGGAAAACTTTTTGCATCCCTTATGATCGGTCTTATCCCGATGCTGATTTTCTATATCGTTTTCAGAAAGGAAATTACAAAGGGTGTAAGTGCCGGAGCAGTGAAGGGCTGAGGTGCTTTTATAAAGGCGGTCTTCTTCGGAAGGCCGCTTTTTTTATGCTTTTTGAAAATAGCAACATTTTTTTAAAAGTTTTTTCTTTACAAGTTTGTTCTTCGGGTGTACAATTTAAATGTTCATGGATTGAACAAACTAAAAACTAAGGGAGATTTTGAAATGAAGAAAGTCCTTACTGTTCTTTTTGTCGCTCTCACAATCTGCACAATGGTCTTCGCACAGGCCGCAGCAGAGTCGAGCAAGAAGGTTCAGCTCAGAGTTCTGAACTACATCGATATGTCCGAGCCAAACAGTGCAAACGAGATTGCACAGGTTTGGGACAAGTTCACAGCTGAGCATCCTGAGATTGAGATCATCAGAGAAGATCTTTTCAACGAGCCGTTCCACCAGAAGGTAGAGGCTTACGCAGCACAGGGTCAGCTTCCTGACGTTCTGTATGCATGGCCAAGCGGAAGATCCTCCACACTCCACACAGAGCACCTGCTCTATGACCTGACACCGCTGCTTCAGAAAGACGGTCTGCTTGACAAGTACAACCCGCTCTGCACAGCTCCTCAGCTCGGTGGATACCTCGGAGAGCTTCCTAACGGAGTCACAGCAACATCAATGATGTTCGTCAACAACAAGGTCCTGAAGGAGAACGGTCTTTCTGTTCCTAAGACATATGCTGACCTTAAGGCAATGGTTCCTGTCCTCAACAAGAAGGGAATCGAGGTCATCACAATGGACTGCCAGGACGGTTGGGTAATGCAGAGCTGTCTGTTCTCACTCATCACCGGAAGATTCGGTGGTGCTGACTGGGCAGAGAAGGTCGCAGCTGGCCAGATGGATTTCGAGGATAAGTGGTTCAAGGATGCTCTTACTGTCGTAGATAACCTCTACAAGGACGGCATCATCAACCGCAACACCCTTTCAATCGCTTACGGTTCAGGCAGAGCTGACTTCGCAGCAGGAAAGAGCGCATTCTACATCGATGGTGACTGGGCATGTGCTTCATTCCAGACCGATAGCTCAACTGGCGAGGCTCTCTTCAAGCCGGCAGCACAGCAGACCGATGTTGATCTGATGAACTTCCCGGCACTCGAGGGTGAGATTGTTCACGAGTCCAACTCCGCAGTCGTCGGAACAGGTTGGGCAATTGCCAAGGATATCGATCCTGCTAAGCTCGACGCAGCTTGGACACTGGTCAAGTATCTTGAGGGCGAGTATGTCCAGACTTGGAGACTCACCACAGGTGCTGCATTCCCATCACTTCTGTCAATTGATGTTGACAAGGTTTGTAAGGAAAACAACCTCGAGCCGCTCGTAGCAAAGAGAGCTGACTGGTACAACAGAATCCAGGTTGCTACTCCTGTTATCGACGGTGTTCTTGATCCGGCAGTCTACGAGGTCATCAACCAGGTTCTGGCTGAGATCGGTCTCGGAAAGAAGACAGAGTGATTACAGGCGTATCTCACAACACGGCGGGTTTTCGGACCCGCCTTTTTTGAATGATGACAAGAGATTTAGATAAAATCCTCACCCCTCAGATCAAATCTGAGGGCGTTAGATACGACAAAATGACCGTCATTGACGGTAATGTAAAAGTACTTACAGACTCCTCGGTAAATCATGTGAGCATCACAGAAGGCAAGGCAGTGGTAAGTGCAGTCTCTCAGGATGCTGCGAATATCGGACTTGGCTATATCAGACAGCTTCAGGTCTACTTTGACGGCAGCGTCCCCGTATGTGAATTTGATTATTTCAGCCCTGCTTTGAAGTACAGGGGCTTTATGATAGACGTATGCAGGCATTTTGTGCCTGTGGATGAACTTAAGCGCATTATCGGCCTGATGGCGGATATAGGCTACAACACGTTCCAGTGGCATCTTACTGATGATCAGGCCTGGCGCTTTCCCGTTGACGGATATCCTCTGATTGAGAAGATTTCCACCAAGCGTGACAACGACGAGTATGAGAACGTGAAGTTCTGCTATGAGGGAATGTACACTGACTCAGACCTGCGTGATGTGGTTTCTTTCTGTACATCACGAGGCATCACTGTTGTTCCTGAAATAGATGTTCCGGGCCATGCAACAGCTTTACTTGCAGCCTATCCGATTTTCGGCTGCACGGGGCGTATTCTGAATGTCCAGAGAAAGTGGGGCATATTCAAGGATGTGCTGAATCCAGCCTCCAAGGAGCTATGGGTCTTTTTGGATGCTGTTATTTCCAAACTTTGCTCAATCTTCCCCGGGCATTATATCCACATAGGCGGAGACGAGTGTCCCTATGACCAGTGGGAGCAGAATCCCGACTGTCTCTCTCTTATGAAGGAACAGGGCCTTGGCTCTGCCTCAGAGCTTCAGGGATATTTCACATCCCGTCTTGCTTCTGTTGTATCTTCACACGGAAAGCGTGCCATGGGCTGGGATGAGGTTGTTGACAGTCCGTCCATAGACAAGTCTGTTGTTGTCATGTCTTGGCGCGGCCTTGACGGAGCAAGAATTGCAACTTCGCGCGGTCACAATGTCATATTGTGTCCTCAGCAGGGCATGTACTTTGACAAAGGCTACACAGAGGATGATTTTGAGCCCAGACAGTGGGGAACATACTCGGTTAAGGATTCGTTTGACATAGATTTATTCATGAAGGAGCTTGAGCCTGAGCGAAGGGCTTTGATCATAGGAGCTCAGTGCAATGTGTTTTCCGAGCGTATGCGTAGCGGACGCGAGATGGAATACATGATGTTCCCGCGCGCCTTTGCTCTTTCCGACAACATGTGTCTTGGAGATGACAGGGTCTGGGAGAAGACTCTCTCACGCCGAGAGGCCGTGCGCGATCTTTGCTGGAAGCTTAACATTGTCTGCAGCCCTGCCAGCTGGGAAGCAAAAAGCTCTGGCGTTATGAAGGTACAGGTGATATGAAAAAGACCATCCTTGACGGAAACTGGAAACTAACAGCTTTATCTCCTCAGAAGAACAACTACGGTATTGCTGACGGAAGCACTTTTGAAATCAGCATGCCCACATCCGTTCAGGATGCTCTGATCGAGGCCCTTGTGGTTCCCGATCCGTACTATGCGGAAAACGAGCTTGAACTTGCCTTCATTGGAAAGAGCAACTGGAGCATCTCAAGAAGCTTTGATTTTAAGGTAAAAAAAGGCTGTCATTATGTTCTTCGTCTTGAGAAGGTGGATACCATAGCCGATTTATTCTTAAACGGAAAGAAGGTTGCCTCCTTTGACAATGAGCATAGAATCTATGAGCTTGATATTACTTCCTATCTTGTTACAGGACAAAATGATATTGAGTTTGTCTTTACCTCATCCGAAACGGTTGCCAATAAACGTGCACTTTCTTTGGATCATGCTGTTCCTTGCTCAAGGTATAAGTACGACTCGCCTAACAGGAACCTTGTACGTAAGGCCCAGTGCAACGCTGCCTGGGACTGGGGCCTTTGTCTTCTGACAATGGGTATCTATGAGAGTGTCTGCATCTATGAGTGCTCTGACCTTTATGTCTCATCGTTTTCCGCTGTTCCTGTACGTGTTTCGGATGAGACTTGGAATCTTGATATCAAGATTTATGGTACTGCTTTTTCTTCGGGCTCAGAGACAGTCCGTGTAAGCTGTGCAGGGGTTTCTGATAGCTTTGATGTTTCATTTGATGTAGGTCAGTGTGTCTTTACTTCTTCTATAGCTGTTCCAGCAGAGTCTGTTTCTCTTTGGTGGCCCAACGGATTCGGGGCTCAGACACTTTATGAAGTCTCTGTTTCTTTGGGCGGTTTTGATCTTTCACGCAGAATTGGCTTCAGGACCATGGAAGTCAGAAATCTTGTTTCCATGGGAGGAAAGGAGCTTACAGTCTGCGTAAACGGACGCGATGTGTTCTGTAAGGGCGCAAACTGGATTCCTCTTGATGCAAGACCTGCCCGTATGAATGCCGCCCGTTATGATCAGATAATCCGGGACATGAAGGATGCGAACATGAATATGGTGCGCATCTGGGGCGGCGGCTGGTATGAAAAGGAAGAGTTCTACGATGCCTGTGACAAGTACGGAATTCTCATCTGGCACGATCTTATGTTCAGCTGCTCCACATATCCTGCAGAGTCGTGGTTCCTTGAAAGCGTTGAAAAGGAGCTTAGAGATCAAATCAGACGCCTTAGGTCCAGGACAAGCATCGCTCTTTGGTGCGGCAACAACGAATGCCTTGGAGCCTTGGGCTGGTATGAGGAAACACGTGCAAATCTTCCTTTATACATCAAAGACTATGAGAAGCTTTATGTTAACTGGATAGACCATATTCTTGTGGAGGAAGACAAGAGCCGCATGTACTGGCCTTCAAGTCCGTGCGCAGGACCTGGTGATTATTCTGATAACTGGCACAGCGACGGAAACGGGGACATGCACTACTGGACGGTATGGCATGAGAGAAAAGATTTTGAAGCTTATCATGATGTAAAGCCAAGATTTTGTTCCGAATTCGGCTATCAAAGCTTTCCTTCAATGAGTGAAGTGCGCTCTTTTGCCCCTGAAGACCAGCTTTATCACAAAAGCCCTGTGATGGAGCACCATCAGAGAAACGATGAGGGAAACGAGATAATCTTTGAGATGTTCGGCCGCTATTTCTGTCCTCCCAAGGATTTTGAGTCAATGCTTTATCTTTCTCAGGTCCAGCAATCCTATGCAATAAGAACTGCTGTCACCTGGTGGAGAAGCCTCATGCCTTACTGCATGGGAACGCTTATCTGGCAGCTTAACGATGTTTGGCCCGTCTCTTCATGGTCAAGCATCGAATACAGCGGAAAGTGGAAGGCCCTTCATTATGATGCAAAGCGCTTCTTCAGCCCTGTTGCTCCTTTATTATATGTAGATGACGGTAGGGCGTTTGTCCGTGTTGCAAACGATGGTCCTTCCTCATTCTCAGGTCCTTGCTCTGTTTCTCTTATCGGCTTTGACGGAAAGCTCATCAGAAGCACAACTGTGGATGTAACGGTCTCCAGCATGGAGGTGTGCGAGGTAGTGGACTTCCCGCTTTCTGATGTGGATGTGACTTCGTGTTATCTTTGTGCCTCTGTCGCAGGCTTGGAGGAGACTCTTCTTTTGTGTAGACCTAAGGATGCATCTCTTCTTGATCCGTCTCTGTCTTTCTCTGTCACAGAAGGCAATGGCTGCTTCAATGTGGAAATAAGTACTGATCATCCTGCCTTCTATGTTGTGCCTGATGCAGGTGATATCAAGGGAACTTTCAGCGACTGTCTGTTTACCTTAAACGGAAAGAGGACAGTTACTTTTAATTTACGTGAAGAGGTAAGTCTTTCTGAGTTTGTCTCAAAGCTCAGAGTCTATGATCTTTATTCTTCCTATAGCGGGGTGTGATATGGCTGACATGCTTGTGAACCTTCTGGATCTTCCTTCAAAGGAGAAACTTGATTCTCTTCTTTCCTCGCTTAATAAAGAGGGCATCAATATCCGCAGGGCCATGGCTCCGGACATGATGGGGATTCTGGATTTTGTCCAAGAGGCAACAGGCCGTAATGCCAGAGGAGAATGCACAGTATGCTTTTCGCATCAGCCGATAAGCTGCTTCATTGCAGAAAAAGATAAAAAGCTCATAGGATATGCCTGCTATGAGGCAACAATGAGGGACTTTTTCGGACCTACGGAGGTTCTTAAGAGCTTTCAGGGAAAAGGAATAGGGGCGGCTTTACTTCTTTCGTGCCTTCACAGCATGAAGGACATGGGCTATGCGTATGCGATTATCGGCGGCATAGGGCCTGCTGACTTTTATAAAAAAGTCTGCGGAGCAAGACTTATAGAAAACAGCACTCCCGGAGTCTACAAGGATTATCTGGAGCTTTGAGATACTATGAAATACGGATACTTTGACGATAAAAGACATGAATATGTGATAACAAGGCAGGATGTCCCTGTATCATGGACTAACTACTTGGGAACAGAGGACACGGGAACGGTAATCTCCCACAACGCGGGAGGCTACATGTTCAGCGGCGACCCCGAGACCCACAGGATCACAAGATTCAGACCCAACGGTGTTCCTTTGGACAGACCCGGCCACTATGTGTATCTTCGCGATAATTCTGATGGTGATTATTGGAGCCTATCCTGGCAGCCTGTGGGAAAGAGCCAGGATGAGGCAAAGTACACAACAAGATTCGGTCTTTCATATTCTGTCTTTGAGTGTCAGTACCGCGGCATTTCTTCAAGTCAGACTCTTTTCATCCCGCGCGGCAAAAAGTGCGAAATCTGGGATGTGAAGGTGAAAAACACGGATTCCAAGCCCAGAAAACTCTCTGTTTTCGGCTACTGTGAGTTCAGCTTCAACGTCATTGAGATAGACAATCAGAACTTTCAGATGAGCATGTACTGCTCGGGTTCCAGATACTCCGACGGAGTGATTGAGTGCGACAATTTCTACAATCCCGAGATGTTTCACTATTTCACTTCATCCTTCAGCCCCTCAGGCTATGACTGTGTGCGTGAGAGCTTTATTGGAAGCTACAGGACAGAGACTAATCCCATAGGAGTGGAAAGCGGAAAGCTTTCAGGAAGCACCGAACTTGGAAACAACCAGTGCGGAGCTCTGTCTTATGACTTTGAAATCTCTGCAGGTGAGGAGAAGAGATTCATCTTCATCCTGGGTGTGGGAAATCTTGATTGCGGTAAAAAGGAAAAGGCTTTTTACAGCAATTATTCCAATGTGGATAAAGCCTTTACAGAGCTTTCTTCATACT
>ONWV01000044.1 GCA_900321635.1 uncultured Spirochaetaceae bacterium
CCGTCCATCCGTCGTCCGGGTTCAAGGCCTGCACAGTGATGAAGGTCAGAAACCAAAATAATGTGGTCACTGTCCTTACACCTTGAAATCACCCAAACCAAATCAGGTGTGACATGATCTCCGTCTGCAATCAGACCCGTTGTGAACTTATTGTTCCTCAGCTGCGGCCAGATGGGATTTTCAAATCTGTCAAGTTTGGCAAAGACCCCGTTTCCCAGATGTGTGGAAACCGAAGCTCCTGCCTCGGCAGCCTTGTCTATCTGCTCTCTTGTGGCACCTGTATGGCCGATTGAAACCACAACGCCTTTTTCCACTGCATGTCTTATAAGAGCCTCTGCTCCGTTTGATTCGGCTCCGATTGTGATGTACTTAAGGTATCCTTTTGAATGTTCATACCAGCGGTCAAACTCCTCTATGCTGGCATCTCTGACGTAGGCCAGATTATGAGCGCCTCTCGGCCCGTCCAGACGGGAAATGTAGTTTCCTTCGATATGAATTCCGGTGATACTTCGCCTTACAAAGTCGTCTTGTTCAATTGCACGGACCAGAGTATCAAGACTCTTTAAAATGCGCTGCTCGGGGCTGGTGATGATGGTGGCAAAATGCTGAAGCGTACCGTGTCTGGCAAGCTCCATGCAGATCTGCCTGACCTGTTCAACGCTCAGGTCTTCTCCTGTGTAATTGTAGCCAAGACATCCGTTCACCTGGGTGTCAATCAGACCTCCGGGACAGAAAAAGCTTCCCTTCGGCGCATCATGGCACTCCGTAAGACCAGAAATAATACCGTCTTCAACTATGACCTTGTAGCTCTTTGAATCAAGAACATTGAGACCTTTGAATTCAAACACCTCAGGCCTCCGGATTTCTTTTGCTCAGAAGTGCGGCACTGTCATTGTCCAGATAAAGGTGAGCATTCGGATGATTTCTCAGAACAGATGCAGGACAGGCTTCGGAAACAGGGCCCTCCAAGGTCGCCTTTACCGCCTTGCTCTTTGTCGGTCCCGGTACCACACAATGGAGGCATGATGCAGAAACAAAGGCAGGAATTGTTACAGTGATAGCCTGCTTTGGGACTTCATCGATGGTCTTGAAGCATCCATCATGAACCTGCTGCATTCTCGAAACCTCTCCAAGATTTATAACTTTGGCAAGCTTTGGCTCGTCGAAGCGCGCATCGGGTGGGTCATTGAATGCAATGTGACCGGTCTCTCCGATGCCTAAAACTATCAGATCAAGTCCCTTTGCCTTAAGAAGCTTTGCATAGTCCGATGCCGTTTTTTCAGCATCAGGACCGTCTGCGTTGATCAGATTCACGCTCTTGAAAGGTTTTCTGCTGAATATATGCACATTCAGATAGTTTCTGAAGGACTGGGGCTTGTCGATTGAGATTCCGACGTACTCGTCCATGTGGAATGCGTTAACGCGTGTCCAATCAATGCGCCTGTCATCCAGAAGTGCCTCAAGGGTCGTGTTCTGGGAAGGGGCTGCTGCGAACATGACGTTCACTTCGCTCTTTTTTGCAAGAAGATCACAAAGATCATCTCCTATCGCCTTTGCGGCTGCACACCCCATATCCCTGTTGGATGGATAGATATTCACATCCAATCTGTCAACCTTGTACTTCATAATGAATCCTCACTTTATTCCGTTTGCCTCGAAGTAGGTCTTTTTCTCCCTGACGACCTCATTGCTCAGAATCAGAAGTCCGATGAGGTTCGGGATTATCATAAGTCCGTTGAATGTATCTGCAAGATCCCAGACAAAGCCAAGCGTTGTCTGGCTTCCGATAACAATGGTCACAACCCAGAAGATTTTGACAAAAAGCTTACTCTTTTCGCCGAAAAGGTACTCGGCAGCCTGGGTGGCATAGTCGTAGTAGCTGATGAGACAGCTGAAGCCGAAAAGAACCACAGACCCGATTGCGACCCAGTATCCGATGTCACCCGGCAGCATTGTCCTGAATGCGTTGACAGTCAGCGTTGCTCCGTCCAGGCCCGAAGTCCAAAGTCCTGACATGACGATGGCAAGGGCTGTGATGGTACAGACGACTATGGTGTCAAGGAAGACCTCAATCGGTCCCCAGACCCCCTGCTCGGCAGGAGAATCGACTTTTGCAGGAGAATGAACCATTGCAGCGGTTCCAAGGCCTGCCTCGTTGGAGTACATGCCGCGTGCGATTCCCATCTTCATGGTTACCAGAATCGAACCGATGACACCGCCCGTTGCCGCTGCCGGATTGAAGGCTGCCTGGATGATGGTTCCGATTGCTCCCGGGACCTTTGTGATGTTGATGAAAATTATAACCAGCCCTGCAAGCAGGTATGCACCGCCCATGAAAGGCGCTATGACGGCACAGACATAACCTACTCTCTTCGCTCCGCCGAAAACTATGATTCCGGTGACCACTGCAAGAACGATTCCCGTGGCGATTGTCGGGATTCTGAACTCATCAAAAAGCGTGGTTGCGATTGTGTTGGTATCTACGATGCCGCTTATGACAAATGCAAACGGGATGACCAGAATCGAGAACAGGATTCCGAGCCATTTCTGCTTAAGTCCGTCCGCCAGATAGTACATGGCGCCACCCCGGACAGAGCCGTCATCATTGAACTTTCTGTATTTGATTCCCAAAGTGATTTCGGCGAACTTGGAAGCCATTCCTACTATAGCCGCAATAATCATCCAAAACAGTGCTCCGGGCCCTCCGACTACTATGGCCGTGGCCACACCTGCGATGTTTCCGGACCCCACTATGGCGGAGACGCTTGTCATTGCCGCCTGAAACGATGTTAGTTCGCCTTTTCCGGGTTTATGCTCGTCCTTTTTCTTAAAGGCCTTGACGACCGTATCTTTGAACATGAAACCGAAATGTGTGAATTGGAAGAATCCAAGACGGAATGTAAAAAACAGTCCGGTTGCCAAAATCAGTACCATAATCGGTACACCCCAAACGATACCGTTGATGAAATCGTTGACACTTACAATGAAATCCATCATATCGCGCCTCCTGAAGCGTTTGATAACTGCGGTGTAATCCCAACTATATATTTATATCAGGGTGGGGTCAAACATTTATTTATTTTGATAGCCTACATCCCCGATTGCTGTTATTATGGTATCTGCCTTTTAAGCACCATCACTTTGGAAGGAGTCGGAAATGGAGGCTAAAACACCTGTCATTCTGTCCGCTGACAAAGAAGTCAAGCAGACGTTCCGAAGCATGATCGAACAGACCACTGATGCGATCATCACATCTTTTGACGACAACGCCGCGTACTCCGGCAAGAACGTCTACGAACTCAGGTCACAGATTCAGGACCTTGGATTCCTTCCCGAACACGGAACAGGCTTTGAAGAAACTCTTGAAACTGTCAGAAAGAACATCATGCCACACCTTCTGCGCACATGGTCTCCTCTTTACATGCCCCATCTTCACGCACCGGCTCTTACCGAGACCATAGCATCCGAACTGATAATCGGAACTTTCAATGACAGCATGGACAGCTGGGACCAGGGACCTGCCGCAACTGAAATAGAAGAAGCTATGATCCACGGCCTTGTGAAGCTTTTCGGATTCGGAGAAAAGGCCGACGGAACTTTCACTTCCGGAGGAACCCAGTCCAACATGGGTGCATTGATCGCAGCCCGCGACTGGTTCTGCAACACAAGACTCGGCCACGATGTCAAGAAAAAAGGCCTGCCGTCCTGCTATGCAAAACTTCGGCTCTACACCTCGGAGGTCTCGCACTTCTCCATGGAGAAAGGCTGCCATGTGATGGGACTGGGCTATGAGTCTGTCAGAAAGATTCCGGTAGATGCAAACTGCAAGGTTGATATAAAAAAGTTTGAGATGATGGTAAAACAGGACATTGATGACGGTCTTCTTCCCTTCTGCGCTGTTGCCACAATCGGAACCACGGACTACGGTTCGATCGATGATGTATCCGAGATGAGAAAAGTCTGCGACAGATACGGCATGTTCCTTCATGCCGACGCCTCCTACGGAAGCGCACTTGTCATGAGCAATAAGTACAAAAACCGCATGGGAAACCTTGGCATCTGCGACAGTGTCACAGTGGACTTTCACAAGATGTTCCTTCTTCCCATCTCATGCTCCGTTGTTCTTTTCAGAGACAAAAGCCTTCAGGAGTGCTTTGAGCTTCACGCAGATTACCTCAACCGCGAGGAGGACGAAGAGGAAGGCTACATCAACCTTGTTGACAAGAGCCTTCAGACAACAAGACGATTCGATGCCCTGAAAGTCTTCATGGCCTTCCGCACCCGCGGCCGTGACGGCTTTGCCTCTATTGTCGACACTGCTGTAGGAAACGCAAGCTACTTCTATGAGTGCCTTATCAAGGACCCGACCTTCATCGCTCCGGTAAAGCCTGAAATCAGTTCTGTTGTCTTTGCCGTCACAGATGGAGATCAGGCCAACAAAAACATCCGTAAGCGCCTCATGGACGAAGGAACCGTAATAGGACAGACAACCAAGGACGGGCGCGTCATGCTTAAATTCACCCTCCTAAACCCGACCCTTACCCACGCTGACATAGACAGAATCATCAAACGCATCAAAGAGCTGAGAACAGTCTGAGTTTTGCAGACCTTGCATGTCTTGCATATCTTGCAAATCTTGTAGATCTTGCATATCTTGCAGACCTTGCATATCTTGCAAATCTTGCAAACCTTGCATATCTTGCAAAACTCTGCAAATCAGATGCAGTCCCTCAGAAGGAGCCTTCTGTTATCCTCAGCAGTCCAGTCGCTGAAGCGCTGTTTGGCATACTGCCACATTTCAGTAGGTGTGTGGGTCTTGTAAAGGGCCAGAAGATCAGCGGGACTCAGACCGAATAACTTCTGGTATATTTCGGCATTGTATGGCTCAGGGAAATAGCCTTTTTCGAACATCCAGAAGCACGAATCAGGCACGGTTTTTCCATCATCTTTGAGGCGCTGCTGGTTCCAGAAGATATAGTTCCCCAAATATAATAGATAGTCGATTGAATCAACAAGCACATAGGCCGGATCATCGCTGAATACCCTGATTTTTCCTTCTGATTTTGTCATATAACGCCTGACATACTTTGCGATATTTGAATTCAATGCTTTTATTACTGACGAAAGGTCCTCCCAACAGGGCGTTATGAAAACCTCATGGGTATGCGTCGGCATTGTCGCAGAATAAAGGATGGTTATTCCTTTTTTTGCGCACAGCTCACAAAGCAAATCCTGACGGTATTTGGCAAGTTCCTTATCAAAAAGACGTTTCTTCCGCCAAGAAGTGGTTATCACATGATAAAACAACCCGTTTTTATCAATGTTCCTTTTGGAACTCATTCCAACCTTACTTTCCTTTTCCGGTCCTTTCTGAAACAGCTCACTTTTTTCTAATTTGGTCATATTATCTCCCCCAAAAAACGGTTGATACTCTCTACTAGAAAAAAAGTGTTGATTATATTCAGGTTTTTGCAAAATTTGTTGGCAAAAATATAATTTGCAGAGTTTTGCAAGATTTGCAAAGTCTGCAAGATTTGCAAAGTGTGCAAGATTTGCAAGGTGTGCAAGATTTGCAAAGTGTGCAAAATATACAAAAAAACCCCGCGGCACGAAGCTGCGGGGTTAAAGTTTCAAAGACCAGAGAACTCAGAAGAGATCCCAGTCCTTGATGTCTATTCCTTCAAGAATCTTCTTGTCGGATCTGCGGCGCGGGTCGATCTTCTTCTGCACCATACGGACCAGTCTGACCATGATTCCCTGAATGACGAAGTACACCACTGCGGTGAGAATCAAGGCAAAGAAGGCCTCGTATGTTCTGCTTCTGACAAGGTCACTGATCTTAGTCAGATCCAGAACGGCGATATAACCTACGACTGAGGTTTCCTTGATAAGGGTAACAACCTCGTTGCTGTAGATCGGCAGGAAGTGGTGAGCAGCCTGCGGCAAAAGGATTCTGAAGAAGCTCTGTCCGTCAGAATAACCCATTGCAGTGGCGGCCTCGTACTGCCCCTTTCCGATTGCATTGTAGCCGACACGGAGCATGTCGATCATGGATGTTGCGAACATCAGTGAGAAGCCCACAACAGAGATCCACATTCCTGAAAGCCTTGAAGAACCGAAGATGACATAGTACAGAATCATCAGGAACAGAACTGTAGGCATTCCGTGGATAAGCCACATGAAGAAGTTGGTTGTCCTGTTGGCAAACACATTGCCGTGTCTGCATGCCATGTAGACTGCAAATCCCAGAACCGTTCCGATGATGATGGAACAGATTGTAATCAGAGTCGTAACTCCGGCACCTGAGACAAACAGCTTCCATCTGTTCTCCCTGATGAAGGTCTTGTAGAAGCTCTGCTGGATCTTCTCGAAGAATCCGACCTTGGCAACAGCGTTGCTTTCGCCTTCGGATGAAACGGCAGAGGCATACGGAGAGTCGCCCATGATGACAAGGTACACAGGACATGTGTAGTAGACATCGGAAAGAGTTCCGGTCTCGTTGCGTTCTTCACTTACGACGATGTTCATTCCGATATCGAACTTACCCGTCTCAACGCCAGGAGCGATTGACTCGAAAGGAATCTCATGGAAGATCGGCTTGTAGCCGTACTCTACGCAGAAGCGGCAGACGAACTCGACATCAAAGCCTGCCAGGTTGCCGTCGCTGACAAAACTGAACGGCTCATAACCGCCTTCGACTGCAACATTCAGAACGCCGTTTTCACCTGTGAAAGTAAAGTCCTTGACTCCGACGTTGTCGGTTGCAGGATCAAAGTCGGCAATCCAGTACTGGTAAAGAGATCCCTCATCGCCCAGAAGACCGTTCTTGTAGCCGTTATCGATGAACTCGTTCATCTCACGCAGAAGGCGCTCCTGCTTGTCGTTGTTTCCGATGATGTTGCTTGCGCTGATATAGCCAGGAATTTCCTTGAAGGTTGCAAGCTCAGGATGGTTTGCCTTGTGAACACCGTAGCCTACTCCCTCTACAAGGTATGCTGCGACCTTACCTGACTTAAGTGCCAGAATCATGTCGGTGGGCATGGTGTAGTACTGGAACTCGGTGTGAGGCACACGGTCCTGAATCAGCTCTTCATAAAGAACCGCTGTCTGAACTCCGATCGGAAGACCGTCAAAGTCTTCGATTGTGTTGTAGGCTCCGCTCTTTGAGGAGGCGGCTGCAGTCTCTTCGTTTCCAAGGACGACAAGAAGGACAGGACATGTATAGTAGATGTCTGAAAGTGTTCCTGTCTCGTTACGCTCTTCACTTACGACAATGTTCATTCCGATATCGAACTTACCCGTCTCAACGCCCGGAGCGATTGACTCGAAAGGAATCTCATGGAAGATCGGTTTGTAGCCGTACTCAACGCAGAAGCGGCAGACGAACTCGACGTCAAAACCTGCCAGGTTGCCGTCGCTTACAAAACTGAACGGCTCATAACCGCCTTCGACTGCGACGTTCAGAGTTCCGTTCTCACCGGTAAAGACAAAGTCCTTGACTCCGACGTTGTCGGTTGCAGGATCAAAGTCGGCAATCCAGTACTGATACAGAGAGCCGTTGTCACCGAGAAGGCCGTTCTCATAGCCCTTCTTTATGAACTCGTTCATTTCACGAAGAAGACGTTCCTGCTTGTCGTTGTTTCCGATGATGTTGCTTGCGCTGATATAGCCCGGAATCTCCTTGAAAGTGGAAAGCTCAGGGTGATTTGCCTTGTGCACTCCGTAGCCTACGGCCTCGACAAGATAGGCTGCCACCTTGCCGGACTTCAGAGCCAGAATCATGTCGGTAGGCATGGTGTAATACTGGAACTCGGTGTCAGGCACGCGGGCCTGGATCAGCTCTTCGTAGAGAACTGCAGTCTGAACCCCGATGGGAAGTCCGTTGAAGTCCTCGATCTTCTCGAATTTGCTGGTATCCACTGTGGCTGCGAAAACAGATGTGCTCAGAAGAAGGAGCGAGAAAAGAATAATCAGTGCTTTCTTCATACTCATTCCTCCTCTTCCCACTTGAAGCTCAGGTTAATCTGATAGAGACATCCGTCCGGATCATCTGAAAGCTTTTTTTCTTTCAGAGTCGTGGTGCTTTCGGCCAGAAGGAGCTGGAACAGCTTGCTTTCGGAAGTCTTGGGATCGAAGTACTCATCGGCCTTGTATTTAATTGACAGATACAGGGTGTCCTGCTTCTCGGAGTACTCGATCTTGACCATGATGAACGGGTTGTCCGAGTAGTTGGCGATGTTGTTGATACAGATTTCCTCGATGGCAAGAGAAAGCTTCGTAAGACGCTCGGCCTCGATGAGAAGCTTTTCACCATAGCTCTGAAGCTCTTCGTTCATGGCCTCGAAGTTGAACTCCGTGCTATCGATCTTATAGCTGAGAGTCGTGAGTCTCTGGACGAATTTTCTGGTGAGCTCGTTCTTCGGATGATCGAAGATCTGCTTCGGGGTGCCCTCTTCGTAGATGATTCCGTCCGCCATGAAGATGACACGGTTTGAGATCTTGCGGGCGAAGTCCATCTCGTGGGTGACGATCATCATGGTTCTTCCCGTCTTGGCAAGAAGCTTGATAACCGACTGGACTTCTCCGATCATACTCGGATCCAGTGCGCTGGTGGGCTCGTCGAAGAGGATGATGTCCGGATCCATGGCCAGAGTTCTGGCGATGGCGATTCTCTGCTGCTGACCGCCTGAGAGCTCGTCCGGATAGGAGAACACCTTGGTTGCCAGACCGACCTGGGTAAGCAGGTACATGGCCTTGTCAAAGGCTTCCTGTCTGCTTCTTCCAAGCAAGGTGATCTGAGGATTCATGATGTTCTCGATTACTGTGAGATGACCGAAGAGGTTGAAGGACTGGAAAACCATTCCCATCTTCTTTCTCACTTCGTTGAGGTTGCAGCCTCTTTCTGTGATGTCCTGGCCGTCAACAATAATCTGACCGCTGGTCGGTTCGGTCAGCATGTTGATGCATCTGAGCAATGTGGACTTGCCCGTGCCAGAAGGTCCGATGATGCTTATCACATCCCCGTTGTTGATGGTAACGTTCACATCTTTCAATGGAATTGTGTTATCATCAAACTCCTTTCTCAAATGACGTATTTCAATCATTCGCTTAACCCTAGGTAAAATGACGTTCGCCGCGGGCTTGTCTTGCTTGACTAGGGACGCACCACATGCATTGTTTGTGCCAGCGGCTGTGGGGATTCTTGGATATAGTTGGTCCCCGCACTTTACAAGGGCTACCATAAAGTTTAAGGGGGTAAGGGTCAAGCCTTTCGCAGTTATTTTTCAATCATTTTTTCCCGCACACCTGATACATGCGGTCATCGGAGATAATTGTTGTAACTTCAAGATGCTTTCCAAAGGAAAGAGCAAGATCCTCGGCGCTCATAAGACCGTTGGAAACCGCCGCAGCTGTACCCGTGTGATGACTGTTGACCTTGTCGCGGCTCATACCGTGAGCCACGGTCAGAATTCCGCCTTTTTTCAGCATTGAGCAAAGGTTTTCCAAAAGCCTGTCCACATCAGAAAAATGGGGAAATGCATTGTAGATTACCACGCAGTCGAAATCATTGCCGAAATACCCCGTCTGTGCATCCGCGCAGATAAAGCTGACATCCTTGTTCCTGAACTTGGACGATGCGATCTCAATCATTGCCGGCGAGATATCCACACCCACAACGCACTTTGCTCCACGACGGATGTAGTCAGGCACAAGAACGCCGGTTCCGCATGCAATATCGAGCACTCTGACTCCACTGCGGACACCGGCATTATCCAGAATTGTATCAATAACCGCGTCATCGCGCTTCATTTCAGCGTCCCAGGAGGGAGCGCATCTGTTGAAGAACGCGATGACATCGTCTGTATTTATCATACATTCTGTTTAGTTAAAAAAAGTTGCTGTGTCAATCTTATTGTATGCACCGCGGCTCACACCGAATCTCATGATCTCATCCCCGAGCGGAAGACCCAAAAAGACCTGTGTGATCTCATCCATCTTGGCAAAGATGTTGATGTCCTCGAAAAGATGCGGATAGACGGTCTTGGCCAGAAACCAGGTGTTGATCAGGGCAATCTCGTAGTTGGTGTAGTATGCGTTGTACGGGAGCTGGATGTAGACATCGCCGCTTTTCCATGCCTTGCATGAATCGAAAAGGCTCTTGTCCTCTGCAAGAAGCGGCTTGATGTTCTTGATGGCTGCTGCATCGATTATCATGATGTCCATATCCTTTCCTGTGGCCTCGAACTTCTCTTTTTCAATTGCCTGCATTCCCTTTGCTGAAAGCCCCGTCACGGCATTCTTGATGTGGGCTACATCAAACGGCTTGTAATTCTGGGCAGTCATAAGATGGTTTGTGGTTCCCCAGTTTCCAAGACCGCAGATGTATACGCCTGGCTTTGAGGACTCTGAAACAGATTCTGTTCTTCTGCTGATTTCAGCTTCTTCCTTATCAATAAAGGATACAAGCTCCTTGGCCCTGGCCTCTTTTTCAAACAGAACGCCAAGAAGCTCTATTGAAGACTTGAACTCCTTGGCAAAGACACCGTCGGAACCTGATCTGAGAGTGATTACAGGGACTCCAAGCTGGGCCTGAAGGGCATCTTCTTTCTGAACATCCTCATACTCTGAGATGACTATGTCAGGATTGCATGAAAGAATCTTCTCAGCTTCTGCCGTCTGGGCCTGAGGTCCGCCGACTCCGCAGGAAGGAAGAGCCGAGAACTCCTTTGAATAGGCAATCACATAAGGTCTTGCGGCCTGATCGAACATCTTGGGTCTGTTCTCAAGGCTGATGTTGTCTATGTCCTCCACTCCGCAAAGGTCAGAAACATCACCTATGTAGCTGTACATTCTCAGAGCTCCGGCTCCGATACAGACAACGCGGTGATAGCTTCCCGGAACAATCTCAACTTCTCTTCCGATCATGTCCTTGATGACAACAGGCTGAGTCTTTGCTCCTGTTGACTCTGCAACCGGTGTTGCGAAAACAGCTGTCATCGCCATGGCGGCGATAATCATCAGTGCTGTAAATTTCTTATTCATTCTCCTTCTCCTTATAATATTGGATATAATGCTCCCCGTTTTCAGTAACAACTCTGGCAGACACCCCGTAGACATCTTTGATTGTCGCTTCATCAAATGTCTCAGGACCGCCAAAATACTTGATTGTTCCGTCCTTCATAAAGAAGAACTTATCTCCGAAAAACATAGCCTGATTCAGGTCATGTATCGAAGAAATTACAATTATTCCCTTTGAATGGGCTATTTTTTTTGCCTCATTGATTATCAAAAGCTCGTTTGCAATATCAAGGTTCCCGGTAGGCTCGTCAAACACCAGGACCCTTGGCTGCTGGGCAAGAGCGCGGGCTATTGCCACCTTCTGCCTCTCGCCTCCGGAAAGCTCCTGGACATCACGGCATGAAATCTTATCAAGGCCCGTCTCACAAAGAATCTCATCAACAACATCAAGGTCCTTCCTTGAGGGTCTTACCGTGTAGTACGAGACTCTCCCGGTAAGGACGCTCTGATAGACAGTAAGAGATCCGAAGTCAAGCTGCTGCGGAACATAGGCGACAATGCCCGCCCTCTGACGCCTTGACATCTGAAGAAGGTCCTGGCCGTCAAAAAGGATTCTTCCTCCATCAGGCTTCAAAGCACCTGTCATTATCTTGAATAGCGTTGTCTTTCCGGCTCCGTTACGTCCCAAAAGAATTCCCACCTGCCCTTCTTCAAGGCTCATATCAATACCCTGAAGCACAGGGCTGTTTTTGTCATATCCGAAAACGAGGTTCTTAATTTCAAGCATCAGTGCCTTCCTCCTTTTCTGAATATGATTGCGATGAAAAACGGAGCCCCGAGCATTGATGTGATGGCTCCCACGGGAAGGGCCGAGCCGTTTCCCATGCTTCGTGACAGAGTGTCCGATACCAGAAGAAGCAGGCTCCCCGCAAGCGCGCTTGAAGAAATGGACCACAGATGCTCCTGCCCCATTATCTTCTTTATCACATGGGGACAGATGATTCCGACAAAACCGATGATACCCAGAAACGAGACGCACACGGCTGTGATCATGGATGAAAGAAGAAGGGATACGAACCTTAAAAGCCTTACATTCACCCCAACCGAGATTGCAACAGCATCTCCGCTTAAAAGGGCATCATAGCGCCTTGAAAGAAAGATGAACGTGATGATTCCCGCAAAAACGGTGACAAACATTATAAGATCTGTTTTGTACATTGCCCTTCCCAGGTCTCCGAAGTTCCAGATGACAGCAGCAGAAAGCCCCACATCCGTTGCGTAGAACTGTAAAACCGTAGTAAGTGCCGTCCAGACCGAGCCCACGGCAATTCCTGCAAGAACCACAATGTTCGGAGAAAAACTTCTGATTCTGCAAAGACCCAGAATCAGAAGAATGGAGACTACCGCAAAAAAGAACGCCATTAAGGAAGTGGAAAACGGATTTGCACCCACATCAAAGTTTGAAAGATGGTTTCCCGTATCCAGAAACCCTCCTGCAAAGGCAATGATCGAAAGATTTGCTCCGAACACCGCGGCATTTGAGACTCCGAGCGTTGACGGGCTAGCCATTGCGTTGTTCAGATTCGTCTGCATGATAAGACCCGAAACGGAAAGCCCTGCCCCTGCAATAAGGGCCGCAAGAACGCGCGGCATGCGGATGTTCCAGATGATTCTGTTGTTGGCGGCGCTGCTCTTTTTCGCAAGAGCCTTCAGACACTCGGAAACAGACATATGGGAAGAGCCCACAAAAAGACAGACTATGGCCATGATTATGACGGCAAGAAGCAAGCCAAGAGTAAAAAGTCTTTTCTTTCTGAAATCTGAAATCAACGGACGCACCACCTGCTGTCCTCAAGGACAGTGAGAATAAGAACTACGGTTCAGGATGCGCCCTTCATGAGCGTGATGGTGAAATGATAAAAGAAAAAAGGCGGTTCAGCAAGCCGAACCGCCCCAAATAACGTTAATAAGCTTATTCAATGATCAACATAGTGTTGGGATCCAGAGCAACTCCTGTCGGATGCGGATTCTTCTTCTGGTGATCCTTTACGACTGTCATGATAACCTTGCTCTTCTCATCGTTGTAGTGAAGTCCGATAAGGACATCGATCAGATCAAGGTACGGATTCATTGTCACAGGAACTCCGTACTCAGTGAATTCGACATTCGGTCTTGCAGGAGACACGCAGAACCAGACTTCGATGTTCATCTTCTTGGCAAAGTCCTTGATCTTGTGTACATCCTCTTCGGCTGCCATTGTGAGCTTGTAGCCGTCGAAGAATACTGCATCGGCCTTGAAGGAACCCTGGTTGATCAGAGTCTCCAGGCTGGCAAGAATCTTGTCCACGCCGACTCCCTCCTGGGAGAAGTTCATCATGACGCGGTTGCTGCGGATTGTCTGGTATACATCAAAGGCATCGTCCAGGCTTTTGAACTCGGAAATTTCGCGGAAAGCTTCCTTGTACCAGTTCATGATGTGCTCGACATTGGCGCCGAAGGACACATGGATGACGCTCTGTCCACGCAGGATCTTGTCAATTGCAAGATGAACCATGCATGCGGTCTTTCCCACACCGTGGCGTGAGGCCAAAACTCCGAGGTTGCCCTTTCCGAGGCCGCCGTCGATTGAATTCTCAAACACCCTGATAGGGCTCTTTTTTATCAGTTCTGCAACTTCCATAAATATATCCTTTATTCAATGATAAACCAGAAATCACTTTTTGGCTTTGTCTTTCTCTTCTTTCTTTTTCTTCAGATCATCTGCAATCGACTGAGGAACCTTGGCATAGCGGCAGACTTCCATGGTGTACTCGGCCTTACCCTGGGTCATGGACCTGAGGACAGTTGAGTAACCGAACATCTCTGCAAGAGGAACTTCTGCATCGACTGTACAGACGTTGTTGTCCTCTGTGGAGCTGACGATCATACCTCTGCGCTGGTTGACTGTTCCGAAGATTGCTCCCTGGAACTCGGACGGACCTTCGATCTCGACCTTCATGATAGGCTCAAGGATGGTCGGCTTAGCCTTGGCAAAGGCCTCCTTGAAAGCTGCGATGGCTGCTGTCTGGAATGCCATATCCGAAGAATCGACCGGATGCCATGCACCGTCTGGCTCCTCGTCCGAACCCGGCTCAGAGAGAATCGGCTCGATGTAGCCGGCAACACGTGCGTACTGTCCGCTTCCACCTGTCTGCTTCTTGTGGGTGTAGTTGAAGTCTGCTCTCTGTGAGATTGCCTCGCGGTATGCGACCTCAGGTGCTCCGACTGTGACTTCACAGTTGTACTCACGGCGCATTCTCTCGACATAGACGTCCAGATGAAGCTCTCCCATTCCCTTGATGATGGTCTGGTTGCTCTCAGGATCAACATAGCACTGGAAGGTCGGGTCCTCTTTCATGAAGCGGTTGATGGCCTTGCTCATGTTGTCCTGGCTCTTCTTGTCCTTCGGATGGATGGCAAGAGAGATGACAGGATTCGGGACATACATAGATGTCATTGCATATCTGAGACCTGCTCCGCAGAAGGTATCTCCGCTTGCGCAGTCAATTCCGAACAGAGCTGCGATCTCACCTGCTCCGCACTCGTTGATGTCCTCCATCTCCGATGCGTGCATCTTGATAAGACGACCGATTCTGAAACGCTTTCCGGTTCTTGTGTTGACAAGCTCGTCACCCTTCTTGAGCTTACCCTGGTAGACTCTGATATATGTCAGCTGGCCGTAGCGTCCGTCCTCGAGCTTGAATGCCAGGACGACAGGAATCTTCTTGTCATCTGCATCAAGAACGACCTCGCTCTCATTGTTGTCCAGATCGAGTGCTCTGTTCTCAACATCGCGCGGCTCGGGAAGATACTTTGTGACACCGTCCAGAAGAGGCTGGATTCCCTTGTTCTTGTGAGCAGATCCGACAAAGACCGGGCACATCTTCAGAGCAAGAGTTCCGCGTCTGATTGCGGCCTCGATCATCTCGATGGAAGGCTCTTCGCCCTCAAGGATCATGTTCATCAGCTCATCGTCAAAGTCGCTTGCGGCCTCAATCAGCTCCTCGCGCTTATTCTGGGCCTCTTCGAGCATTGAAGAAGGGATGTCCTCCTCACGAAGAACGTTTCCGTTGGGGCCGTCGAAGTAGATGGCCTTCATGCGGATCAGATCCACAACACCCTCGAGCTTGTCCTCAAGTCCGATGGGAAGTTCGACCATGACTGCATTCAGGTGAAGCTTCTCCCTCATCTGAGAGACGACACGATACGGATTTGCACCGGTTCTGTCGCACTTGTTGATGAATGCGATTCTGGGAACCTTGTAGCGGTCCATCTGTCTGTCGACTGTGATGCTCTGGCTCTGGACGCCTCCGACGGAGCACAGAACAAGAATTGCTCCGTCAAGGACCCTGAGTGATCTTTCGACCTCGATTGTGAAGTCGACGTGACCCGGAGTATCTATGACATTGATTTCGTAACCCTTCCAGTTGACACTGGTTGCGGCACTTGCGATTGTTATTCCTCTTTCGCGCTCGAGTTCCATGCTGTCCATGGTTGCTCCCACGCCGTCTTTTCCATGAACCTCATGGATTGCGTGGATTCTATTGCAGTAATACAAAATTCTCTCGCTGAGAGTGGTTTTTCCGGAATCGATATGTGCGCTGATTCCGATGTTTCTCATCTTGGACAGTTCTGTTGCCATTTTTTTAAAACCTCGATGTTAAATCAAAAAATTCCTTATCTATAAAAACGTTAGTAACCTATAATAATTTCGAAAAAACATCAATTGCATTTTATGCACAATCGCAAAAATCTTTTTTTGTTCAAGACAGCCATACTTATTCGCTTCCGAGGACCAGAAGAACTCCTGTCGGCTCAAGCAGCCAGACCCATGTTCTAGGTGTATACTAAAACTTTGTTTACTTGGGAAAAATAGTATGCAATGTATACTATTTTCTCGAACTAAACCATTTTTAAGTATACACATGTCAGTGGTATCCATGAGGAAGTCCGGCATATTCATCAGAGAGGGCTATGATCGCTCAGTACCTTTTCATTTTTCGACCTTAGTTATATGATGTGGTCAATTATCCTATATATATTGGTGGAACTATGGACATCGACGTAAAGAACTTTCACCCGTTGGAGGTCAAACTCCTCAGAAACGTCAAACTGGGAGAGGACATCACAGCAGAAAGAATAGTCAGGGAGCTCGACTACAAGATCGGACAGTGCAACCAGGCATTCAGCTGGCTCAGCGCTAAAGGCTGCCTTGAAGAAACAGGCCGCAGGACTGTTGTCACATATGAACTGACTGATCTGGGAAAGGCCCAGGCAGAAGAAGGAACTCCGGCCCAGAGGATCTTTGATCTTCTGAAGAATTCAGAGCCGCTGGCACTTCCTCAGATTGCAGAGAAACTCGGACTGGAAAAGAGCGACATCGGATCGGCATACGGAAGCCTTTCCAAGGCCGGAACATGCGCCATGAATGAGGAGAACAAGGCCTATATCAAGAACGACCAGCTTCCCTCGGATGTAACAGAGACCGCAGAGCTTCTGAAGAAAGGTCTTGCAGGCGCCATCGACGAAAGCTCAATGACAGACCGTGAGAAGGAACTTATGGGCCGCATCTCCAAAAAGCGCGGTGCTGCAGGTTCCCCCTACAAGATGTCTGAAAGCGAGGTTGTCACCTACAGGATGACAAAGCTCGGAGATGAGGCAAAAGAAGCCCTTCTCAAGGCCAACATCACAGGAGAGGAGATCGGAGTCCTTACTCCGCAGATCATAGCAAACGGAAGCTGGAAGACTGCAAGCTTCAGACCGTACGGTCTTGACGCACCAGTCCAGCGCCTGATTCCGGGACGCCACAACCCCTATGCCAACTACATCCAGTGGGTTAAGGACAAGCTCACATCGCTCGGATTCGAGGAGTTTGACGGACCGCTTGTAGAGAACGAGTTCTGGAACGGCGATGCCCTGTTCATGCCTCAGTTCCACAGCGCCCGTGACATCCATGACGTCTACTACGTCAAGGAGCCCAGACACTGCAAGGCAATTGAGGAGCCGTGGCTTTCAAATGTCGCCAACACACACGAAAACGGCGGAAACACAGGCTCACGCGGCTGGCAGTACAAGTTCGACCATGAGTTCACAAGACGTCAGATTCTCAGAAGCCAGGGAACAGTCCTTTCTGCTCACCAGCTGACAAAGGCAAAGGTCCCCGGAAAGTATTTCGGAATCGTCCGCTGCTTCCGCTTCGATGAAGTTGATGCAAAGCACGGTGCCGACTTCTACCAGACAGAGGGAATCGTCATCGGAAAGGAAGCCAACCTCAAGGACCTTCTGGGACTTTTAAAGATGTTCGCAGTAGAGGTTGCAGGAGCTACTGACTTCAAGTATGTTCCAGGCTACTTCCCGTTCACAGAGCCCTCCATTGAGATTCATATCAAGCACCCCGTTCTGGGCTGGTTTGAGATGGGAGGATCCGGAATCTTCCGTCCCGAAGTCACAAAGAGCCTGGGAATCGACGAGCCTGTTCTCGCATGGGGACTCGGAATCGACAGAATGGCCATGATGCACCTCGGAATCAATGACATAAGAGACCTGTTCTCACCGAACATCGACAGTGTAAGGACAAGGAGGGGTAACTGATGCCTAAGTTTGAAACCAAAGAGAAATTCCTTTTCAGCCTTCTTGGCAGAGAATATACAGACGATGAGCTTGAGCAGGTCTTCCCGCGCGCCAAGGCAGAGCTTGATGAGCATGACAAGGCAAACGGCGTCTTCAAGATCGAGCTCAATGACACAAACAGACCGGACCTTTGGTCTGCCATGGGTCTTGCAAGACTTCTGAAGAACTACGAAGATCCTCAGATCAGACAGTATGACTTCTTCTCCTCAAAGTGCTTCACCGCTGACAACAAGGGCCGCGAGCTTCATGTCGGCAGCCGCGCCAAAGAGGTCCGCGAGTTCTCCTGCGGCTTTGTCGCAACAGGAAAGACCGTTGACGAGGATATTCTTCTGACACTGATTCAGAGCCAGGAGAAGCTGTGCTTCAACTTCGGAAGAAAGAGACGCACAATCGCAATGGGAATCTACCGCAACAACCTTATCAAGTACCCCATCCACTATGACGGAGCCGATCCTGATAAGACACACTTCGTTCCGCTTCACATGGAAGAGGATCTGTCTCTGCGTGAGATTCTTGAAAAGCACCCCAAGGGACAGGAATACGGCTACATCATCAAGGACAAGCCGGTCTATCCGTACCTCTTTGATGATGCCAACAAAGCCCTGTCCATGCCGCCTGTGATCAACAGCGCATACGTGGGAGCCGTTGAAGTCGGCGACGACAACCTCTTTGTCGAGATGTCAGGCCCGATTCTCAAGGACATTCTGCTCTGTGCATCCATCATGGCCGTGGATATGGCCGACATGGGATTTACAATCGAGCCTGTGAAGGTCGTCTATCCTTATGAGACGGAGTTCGGAAAAGAAATCACCGTCCCCTACTACTTCCAGGGCTCCCAGAGCTGCACCACAGATGACATCAAGCATGTTCTGGGCGAGGAAATCAGCGTCGAGGATGCCAAAGAGGCCCTTCTCAGAATGGGCGTCTACAGCGTATCCGAAGGCAACACCATCCACATCACATGCCCCGAGTACAGAAATGACTTTCTGCACCCGGTCGATGTTGTCGAGGACGTCATGATCGGCTACGGTCTTGAGAACTTCGAGCCCACAATCCCGCGTGACTTCACCGTCGGACGCCTTACCCCGGCCGAGGAGCTTGGCAGAAAGGTCAAGGACATCATGGTCGGAATGGGCTTCCAGGAGATGATCTACAACTACCTGGGATCCAGACGCGAGTACGTTGACAACATGCACATCAAGGGCGACAAGGTCATCATGATCTCCAACCCGATGAGCGAGAACTTCGAGGCCGTGCGCCCGTCGATCATTCCGTCTCTTTTAGAGAGCGAGAGCGTCTCTGGCCACGCCACATATCCGCACAGAATCTTCGAGGTCGGAAAAGTTGCCTTCCTTGAGCCGAGCGACAACAGCGGAACGGTCACAAGAAACAACCTGGGCTTCATGAGCGCCGACGGAACTGTGACATTCAACGATGCCAACAGCTTCATCAACACCCTGATGTACTTTTTAAGAGTCGATTACACACTCAGCGCACCTGAAGACGATCCGAGGTTCATCCCCGGCCGCTGCGCCGAGGTTGTGGTCAAAGGAAAGAAGGTCGGTGTCTTCGGCGAAGTTCATCCTGCAGTTCTTGAGAGCTGGGGATGCTCAATGCCGGCCATCGTAGCTGAAATAGAT
>ONWV01000018.1 GCA_900321635.1 uncultured Spirochaetaceae bacterium
TTCAGAAGGGCCTGCTGGACACCTTCGCCCGAGACATCACGAGTGATGGAAACGTTTTCGCCCTTCTTGGCAATCTTGTCCACCTCATCCAGGAAGATGATTCCGTGCTCGGCTGCCGCAATGTCATCGTTTGCAGCCTGAATAAGCTTTAAAAGAATGTTCTCTACATCTTCTCCGACATAACCGGCTTCGGTGATTGTGGTTGCATCTGCAATTGCAAAAGGAACGCTGAGCTTTGTGGCCAGTGTTCTTGCCAACAGAGTCTTTCCTGTTCCTGTGGGTCCGATCATCAGGATGTTGGACTTATCCAGCGAGACATTCTCCTTGGACTCCAGCTCCTTTTCGAACTTGACCCTCTTGTAGTGGTTGTATACTGCGACGCTGAGAATCTTCTTTGCCTGGTCCTGACCTATGACATATTCGTCCAGATACTCCTTAAGTTCATGAGGAGTAGGGAGCTTGTCGGGAAGGCCCGGAGCCTCCTTGGAGGAAGGATTGGACGGTCCCTCGTCATCAAAGAGGATTGATCTGCACTTTTCGACGCAGTTCTCACAGATGGTCACGCCGCCCGGGCCTGTGACCATCCTGTAGTTCGAACTTCCGCAGAATGAACAGTATTTATTGTTCTTACCGAATGCCATTATTTGTCCTCGCGGTTGAGAATGCTGTCAACGATGTGATAGGCCAAAGCATCCTCGGCTGTCATGAAATGATCTCTTTCGATATCTGAAGCAACCTTTGCCGGATCCTGCTTTGTGTGCTTGGCAAGATAGTCAATGGAGAGTTTCTTCAGTCTGATGATCTCCTTTGCATGGATGCTCACATCAGAAGCCTGACCCTGAACTCCGCCCCAAGGCTGATGGATCATGACCCTTGAGGAGGGAAGGGCATAGCGCTTTCCTTCGGCCCCTGCTGCAAGAATCAGTGCTGCCATAGAGGCTGCCTGACCAATGCAGATTGTGGATACCGCAGGAAGCAGAGACTGCATCGTGTCATAGATGGCAAGACCTGCAGTGACGCTTCCGCCAGGTGAGTTGATGTAAAGGCTAATGTCCTTCTTCGGGTCCTCGCTCTCCAGAAACAGGAGCTGGGCAACAACAAGGTCTGCCCTTGCATCGTCAATCTCCCCGTCCAGGAAGATGATGCGCTCCTTGAGGAGTCTGCTGTAGATATCATAGGCCCTTTCATTCAGGCCGTTGTGCTCTATGACCGTCGGAATCAGGTATGAAGACTCTCTGTTCATTCAGTTCAGTCCTTTTTCGTTGTAGTTTCTTTCTTTGCGGGCTCTTTCTTCTCGTCTGCCTTCTCAGCCTTTGCAGCCTTCTTTGTAGCAGCCTTGAAAGTGTTGTTCTCAAGCAGGAAATCACGAGCCTTTCTGAACTTGATGTCGTCCTCGGCGTAGATCTTCATTGACTCGTAGTTCGGGCTGTCCTTTGTGATGTCCTCGCCGTAGTTCTTAAGCTCTTCGGCAAGCTCATCTTCCTTGACCTCGTACTTCTGCTCTTCCTTGACCTGCTCGATGATGAGCTGAGCCTTGATGTTCTGAAGGGTGTCTGCACGTCTGGTCTCCAGGAACTGCTCCTTGGATCCGCCCTGTGCGCCCATGATCTTCAGGACATCGGCCTCGTTCATGCCGAAGCGGGAGATGAAGTTCTGCCAGTCAGACTCAAGCTGAGCCTCGACCATGCTCTTGGGAACAGCGATTTCTGTCTTCTCAAGAAGAGAGTTGACAATGGCATCGAGCTTGGCGCTCTTGTTCTCGTTCTCTGCTGCATCCTCAAGCTGCTTCTTTGTAGCCTTGAGAAGGTCGGCGACTGTCTTGTACTCGTCCTTGACGTCCTGAGCAAAATCGTCGTCCAGAGCCGGGACTTCCTTGATCTTGACTTCCTTGACTGTGACCTTGATCTTGACGGTCTTTCCGAGGTAGTCGGTGCCCATTCCGCTGTCATCACCGTAGGTCTTCTCAATGACGGAGCTGTCTCCCTTCTTCATGCCGATGATGTCCTTGTCCAGCTTGTAGAAGTTGTAGGAGCTTCCTACTGTGAAGGTGAAGTCATCACGCTTGGTGGACTCCATCTCCTTTCCGTCTGCATCCAGCTCAACATAGTCGAGTGTGACAATATCGCCGTCAGCAATGGCGCCGTTCTTGGCAATGACCATGGCGTTCTGCTGTCTGAGTCTCTCGATCTCCTCGTTGACGTCCTTCTCTGTGACCTTCTTGGCCTCGTACTCAATCTCCAGTCCCTTATACTCGGGAAGCTTGACCTGAGGAAGAACATCATAGATGACGCTGTATGTCACGTCTGTGTTCGGCTTGAACGGAAGAAGGGACTCCTCGTTCTGAAGCTCAGGAGTGCTGTACGGAAGCGGGCGGTCCTTGGCATCCATGTCCTTGTATGAATCCGTGAGATTCTTCTCCATCAGTCTGAAGGTGACTTCTTCGCGGATTGCATCACCGTACTTGCTCTCGATAAGTGAAAGCGGTGCCTTGCCGGGTCTGAATCCCTTGAGGGTCAGCTTCTTGGCATAATCCTTAATGGTCTTCGAATAGTCTTCCTCGATTGCAGCAGCGCCGAGAGTAAGGGTAAGCTGCACTGATGAGTTCTCAAGTTTCTTGATTTCCATTTTATTCCTCACTAAAAAAATGTCGCTAAAAAAATGTTGCCTACCCAATATATAGAAATTAATAAAAGAAATCCACTACCTGACGGCGGTTTTTTGGTACGGTTGTCCGTCAATTGAAAAATAAAACCAATCAGCTATTGCGCAACTTCTGCAAAAATGCTATAAACAAACTCGTCTTGCAGCAGTAGCGTAGTGGTTACGCACCACCTTGCCAAGGTGGCCTACACGAGTTCGAATCTCGCCTGCTGCTTTTTTTATTTGCTGAAATACCAAAGCAAATCCGTTGGCTGATGTTATATAATTTCATCTGATTCTGGCATCAGCGTGGAGAACGGAAAGTGAAAGCCAAGACGAACATATGTGTGATGAGCACATATGACCTGGATCTGAATGTCCTGGACTCTATTGTTCCTCAGGGGGAAGACCTCTCAAGGTATGTCGTGTTCAATGGAGCAGGCCTCTTTGAGCCCTTCAAGTCAGACGGTCAGGAC
The DNA here is from genome assembly GCA_900321635.1 of uncultured Spirochaetaceae bacterium. GTDB lineage: Bacteria > Spirochaetota > Spirochaetia > Sphaerochaetales > Sphaerochaetaceae > UBA9732. The sequence continues at coordinate 3,117 of ONWV01000018.1, forward strand.
AAAAGCCCAAGACAGATTGCAATGGAAGGGTGCATTGTCCCATCATTGCTTCCTGATGGGTATATGTACGGCAAACTCAAGCTCACGGAGACGGTGGATGAGGCGGGCTCTTTCAGCTACAGGCTGGAGATCGGGAGCGCCAACATCTTCCACTTCAGGAACAAGGAGATACAGATTCTCTTCTCTGGAGAGCCGACTACCGAAATCCAGGAAAAGAGCATTCCAATTTGCACCTTCCTTGCGGATTTGTGTCCCTTCATGGACAAGAGCGACCCAAGGCGGGAGAGTGTCCTTGCCCTTGCTGAGAGGTTCAAGTACGTTAAGCTCGCCATGAGCGGACCTTATCAGAGCGACGACTGGTCAATCATCGCCACATGTCCATCCTCCAAGGACCCGAATCCTGTCATGCGCATGGCCGAGGACTACGACCAGATTCTGGTGGTGGCCCCGAATGTGAACCTCTCTGTCCTCCAGAGGTTGACGGGCACAGGAAGAAGAAGGAAAGAGTGCATCCTGATAACAAGAAGGGCCATCCTGGACGAGATGCTTTTGGAAGGGCCTCTAAGGGCCACGTCATGCGCCAGCGAGGAGCTTTGTGACAGATATATACACGCCAAGGTGTATCTTTGCAGAAAGGGTGGTGATTTCGAGCTTCTCTGCGGGTCCATGAACCCCACATACTACGGGCTGTACAGAAACTTTGAGCTTTCCATCAGTCTCGCAAAGCCGAATGGCGTCACATCGGTGGTCTCGTTTCTGGCGGATTTTCTGGAGGTGGATGAGAATAGGCTTCGCAGCCTCCTTGTCTCGGAAACAGTCAGGTGCAAAAAGGTGCTTGAGGGCGCAGGCGATGACATGAAGCTTTTCGACCTTTTGTCATCCGTTGAGGTTCGCCATTCTTATCTGAGGCACCTGATGGACAGGGACAAGGAGATTCGGCTTTCTGAGCGGAAGACGATCTGCGACTACATCCTTTCAGATGATTGCCTAAAAGACATAGAGGATGCAAAGAACCAGAGACTGCAGCTCCCGCCCCCTGAAAGGAGGGAAATCTGCCAGAATGGGAAAAAGAGGGAAGTCTATGTGTTCCCGATGAGAGCGCGTTGCTTTCTCGGTCTTGTGGGCTTTGCCCTGAAAAGACACGATGGATGTTTCTCCGACTGCCTCTACTCGCATCGCTTGGGAGTGTCTGCCCACGATGCCTTGATACGCTTTCGCCGAACACCACCGGACAGTAGAAGAATCATCCTGAAGACTGACATCCACAGCTATGATCCATCGATTGACAGGGACAGGCTGTTCTCCAAGATCGATGACCTTCTTTCCTGTGATCCGGATACTGCCCGGTTCCTGAAGCGCATCTCTTGTTCTGGACAGTACATCCAGGACGGTGTTTTGCACGATGATGGTCCAGCGGTCATGTCAGGAAGCCCGCTAGCAGGATTCTTCGAGAACCTCTACCTTTCGGATCTTGACCACATGATGGAGAAGGCTGCTCCACTTTACATCCGCTATGCGGACGACATCCTTGCGGGAGTCCCTGACAAGGACAGTCTGAATACAATCATGCCCGCTTTCACGGGATGCATCGAAAAGGAAGGTCTGACCCTGTCGGAGAACAAGACCATGGTGATCGACGCAGACAGTCCTTTCGTCTATCTCTCCTGGCAGATATGTGGAAATGACATCGACATTCCGGAATCCACGGTGCAGATGTGGAGGCAGACTCTCAGACGTGAGATGAGGGAGCTTGCAGACAGGATGCAGACCCGGGCGCTGCCTCCGGAGGTGCTGACGTACATATGTGTACGAAAGCTTCATGCAGTGCAGAAGAACATCGGAATAAGGCGCTATTTCAGATTGGTGACAACAGACAGGACGCTGAGAAGAATTGACCACATAACCGTTGATGAGATGAGACGCGTAATCAGCGGACACTCCGGCAAGGAACGCTACAAAGTCCGGTACAGGTATCTGCGGAGACTGGGCTACAGGAGCCTTGTAAGCCAGTACTATGGATTTCTGAGTTATAAAAAAAGGCAATGAATGCTCATTGCCTTCACATGATCAGGATGTCTCGAACCACGGGTTTCCGTGCCATCCGCCACCAACGACCTTGTCAAGATCCTCGGCGGACAATGAGGATGCCTGTCCAGCTATCTGGATCAGTTTCTCCACCTGCTTGTCTGAGATCTCAAGGTTGTTCTTGTTGGCGAAGGCGAAAATCTCATCCTTCGTCTTGAGCGAGATGAGCGATCTCATGAGTTCCGGGCTTAAATCCTTCAGCTTGAACTTTTTCATGTTCGTCTCTCCTAATTGCTGCGATGCTACACAGTGATAACAAATATTACATCCTGATGGTTACTTTTACAACTGTAGATGGTAAGATTGCTTACATGAAGAAACTGGGTACAAGGGCTCTCACACCTTCAATTATGGGGGTTCTGATAAAAGAGGACAGCACAGACGGCGTAAGGCGCAGAGCGTTTGGGCTGGGCTATGAACTGTCCGAGAACCTTGCAAAGAGGATCCTCTACATGAAGAGGTTCTCGGCATCCGTTGATGATGGGGAGTTCCCCATTCATTTCTCCTCATTCGAATTCGGTGAGGCAGAGTACTCCAATCCATTTGAGGAGGAATAGGGAATGGACATAGCGGCACTTAGAAAAAGGGACGCGGATCTCTATGCAAGGCTTCCCGGCTTCATGTTGAAAGGGGAGCATTTTGTGCTTGCCAACGCAATGTTCCACCCGGGAAGGCTCTTGAACGAGCTGAATGCCATGAACTTCATCATCGACCACGAATCGGAGCCTTTCTGCCTCAAGACAATCTGCGACATCTATGCGGCTTTGACGAAGGGGACGGAATTCGAGGGCAAGTCATTCAAAAAGCGCAATGTGTTCGTTTCGGACAAGAACAGGAAGTATCTATTCGTCACTGCAGCCGCAGAGGACACCCCGGCCGAGATTGAGCGCATATGCAAGGACTTCAGCCATCTGGACAATCCAAGGGATGAAAACCTTGATGACATGCTACGCTTCATCCTGATGTTGATGCTCATTCACCCGTTTGAGGATGGAAACGGGCGCTTTGCGTCTGTGGTCCTCCAGTTTCTGATGCAGAAGGCGCATTTCAGGTGTGCACCTTTTCTTCCGGTTGATTATCTGAGATACGGGTATCATATGAACTTGTTCGCGAAGCATATCGTCTATGCCTCCGGTGCATTCTACGGACACCGGCCCGTCAGATCTGACAGGTTCGTTCCATACATGTGGGATGTGATAGACAATGCATATGGCTTTCTGGAGAAAGCGGTGAAAAGATGTGAGATCTCCGCATCACGAAACTGAACCCTACAGTTGGAATTGATCCGGGAATATAAGAAGGTCCATGACGGGAAACGGTAATTGCCAAAGCGCTCTACCATGATGGATTTCCTGTGTAATCCCGAGAGCGTGCAGGAACTGAATCATCGCATTTAAGCGGCATTCCCGCCATGAACCATGGTTGTCAAAGTCAAGATTCTGTGTGTACGTTTCCCCATGAATCGACCCAAATTCCGCCTACGACCTTGTCAAGCTCCTCCAGGGACAGATGGTTGTTCTCCGACACCTGCAGAATCCTCTCCGCCTGCCTGTCTGAAATGTCAAGGTTGTTCTTGTGGGCCAATGCAATGACCTCATCCTTCGTCTTCAAGACTATGAACGACTTGATGAGCTCCGGGCTCAAATCCTTAAGTTTGAATTTCTCCATTTTCTCTCCTGCTCCTTTTGAAAACAGATTTCCATATCTACAACAAAATATACCATCCGTCGGTTACTTCCTCAAGAAATAATGGTACACTTGTCATATGCAGATGCTGAGCAAAAACAAGATCACCCCGTCCATCATGGGACTGTTCATGACAAAGGACTCCGTAGATGAGATAGGAAGCTGTGCGCTTGAAAACGGCTACATCGTTTCGGAGGAGCTGGCTAATAGCATTCTGTACATGAAGAGGCTTGCAGGTTCAATCCAGGATGAGGATCTTCCGCTTCACTTCATCCCGTTCGACTGCGGAGAGATGGATTACGCTGCCCCATTCGGAGAGGACTGATGCTTGAGATAAAAGGACGCAAGAGCACTGCGATCTGCTACTGCAAGACCATACGCGACAGGGCAGTCATGGACATAAGAGCAATCTGTGACCATGACTTCACAGAAAACCGCAGGATCAGGATTATGCCGGATGTCCATCCGAACGGGGATGGAACGGTGACGGGCTTCACTATGACATTAGGTGAGCCGCTGGTGTTGGGCCTTGAATATCCCAGCGGCTGTGGCGTCAGCTGTGCAAAACTCAATGCCGCTCCTTTGGACCTTCCCAAGCTTGACCAGGTCTGCAGGCAGTTTCCGGCATCCAGGGGCGAATCTCTCATTGTGCCTGCCTTTGACTACGACTTCTCTGTGTTGCGATGCTATGAGAATGTCAGACCCTATTACCTCTGGCCGACCTCATTGGGGACCCTCGGCGGGGGCAACCACTTCATAGAGCTGGACAGGGATGATGAAGGAGGACTGTATCTTGTGGTCCACAACGGACTTGGAAGGCTCGGATCCCCGGTTCTCAGGCATTACCGGGATCTGTCTCTCCGAAAATCGGGGAAGGTGGGCGGTGAGGCGGAACTTGAGGACACATTCCTCTTCGGACAGGACATGGAGGACTACATCCATGACATGGACATCATCGTCGACGCCTGCAGGAAGAACAGACGCTACATAATTGACTCCATCATCTCCGATATGGGGTGGAAGGAGTTGGATTTCTTCGATACCTGCCACCATTGCATAAGCAAGGAGGATGGGGTGATACGCCATGGGGCTGTATCCGCCCACAAGGGTGAGAGGGTCATAATACCGGTCAATGCAAAGGACGGGACCATATTGGGGACTGGAAATGGGAACGAGGAATGGAACTTCTCCGCTCCCCATGGCGGTGGAAGGGTCTACAGCAGAAGCGAGGCCTTTGAGAATCTGGACATAGAGGGCTACAGGTCGTCAATGGATGGAATCTACAGCACTTCTGTGAGCGAGGGCAACCTGGACGAGGCGCCGCTTGCCTACAAGAGGATGGATGAGATTCTGCAGACGATAGAGGACAGCGTCGATGTGCAGAGGATCCTCAAACCGGTGTTCAACTACAAGGGGGAGTAGCGGATGAATCTTGCATCACTCAGGGCAAAAGACGATGACATCTACGGAAGAATGCCTGCTTTCATGAGGCGTGGGGAGCATCTTCTGCTGTCAAATGCGATGTTCCACCACAAAAGCCCCTTGAACGAGCTCAATGCCCTGCATCACATCATAGACCATCGTTCAGATCCCCTCTGCGTCAAGACGGTCTGCGAAATCTACGCCTCTCTTGTGAAGGGGACGGAATTCGAGGGAAAGTCTTTCAAGAAGAAGAATGTGGTGGTGACTGATGTCGACAGCGACCATATGTACGTCACGGCCTCCGTCGAGGAGACGCCATATGAGATGGAGAAGCTATGCAGGGACTTCAGACATCTGGACGATCCCTGTGATGACGACTTGGACGACATGATCCGTGTCTGTCTTCTTGCTCAGCTCATACACCCATTCGAGGACGGAAACGGGAGGTTCTCCTCAGTGCTTCTTCAGTTCCTGCTTCATAAGGCATATCTGAGATGCGCACCGTTGCTTCCATTCGACTTCATGAAATACGGGTCGAACATGTCCGTGATCACAAAGCACATAATCTATGCCTCTGGGGCATTCTACGGACACAGGCCGATAGTGTACGACAAGTTCATCCCATTCATGAAGGATCTGATCTGCAAATCCTACGGCTACCTGGATGACACGGTGAAGAGGTACGAGATGTGGCAAGGGCTATGATCTCATTGTCCGAAAGCAGAAGGTGCCCTTTTACAGTCCTTTACATATTTTACTTAATTCGATATATTTGCCTCCGACGGGATTTAACATCTACTTGCTCCGTCTAAAAAATAGCTAAAGGAGGGAAACATGACTATGTTTTCTACCGAGATGGTAAGTAAGTTCCATCCAGACAAATACGCAGACCAGATTTCAGACACAATCCTTACTGAAATTCTCAAATCAGACCCCGCAGCCCATGTCGCGTGCGAAACTCTTGTAAAGGATGACACCGTCGTCATCGGCGGCGAAATCACCACAACTGCCAAAGTCGACTACAACGCAATTGTAAAGAGCGTGGGGAAGAAGCTGAACTACAAGGTCGGCAACGTGATCAACCTGATCACAACCCAGTCTCCCGAAATCGAGAACGCCGTTGACTCCGACGAGAGAATCGGAGCAGGGGACCAGGGCATGATGTTCGGCTACGCCGTAAAGGGAGGAAAGTACTATCTTCCTTACGGACAGGAAATTGCCATAGACATCATCAAGGCAATTGAAAAGGACATTGCTCAGAATCCGAACACAATCTTCCAGGGAGACACCAAGACCCAGGTCACTACAATAATCGGCCAAAACGGCTATGTGAAACCGCTTGACACCATCTTGGTCTCAGCCTGCCACAAGGAAGGTCTTTCTCTTTCTCAGGTTCAGAACAGAATCCTTGACCTTCTTACGGAAAACGACATCCCGCAGGCTCCCAAGATGCTGATAAACCCTGCTGGCATCTGGACCTTCGGCGGACCTAGTGCAGACTGCGGACTTACAGGAAGAAAGATTGTCTGTGACCAGTACGGCGGCTATGCTCCAGTCGGTGGCGGTGCCTTCAGCGGAAAGGACCCGTCAAAGGTTGACAGAAGCGGATGCTACATTGCCCGCCGCATTGCTGTGGATATGGTCAAGAAGCATGACTTTGAAAGCTGCACAGTCCAGATTGCCTATGCAATCGGAGTTCCCGAGCCCGTATCGGTTGCCGCAAACGGACTTGATGCCCATGGCAGGAAAATTGATGTAAGCGCCGATGTCAGATCTTCCTATGACCTGACACCGAGAGGAATCATCAACTATCTGAACCTTACTAAGCTGGATTATTCAAAGCTTTCTGAGGGAAACCACATGATTTACTTCATCTGAAGCTTCGACTGAAGCTTTGGGAAATAAAAAAGCAGTCTGTGAGACAAAAAATTGCTCCGTAGACTGCTTCTGGCAGTCTGGAATGAATAATTTTTCGCTACAGACTGCTTTTTTAATTACAAGACCTCAATCCTCTATCTCAAGAGGGACAAAGTCATACTTTTTCAGGTCAAATAGGCCAAGGTCGGTGACCTTGATCTCAGGAATTACCACCAGTGACATGAAGCAGAGGGTCATGAACGGGTCAACGGCTCCTCTGATGCCAAGTTCAACCTGAGCTGTTCTGATAATAGCTGCAAGACGGCCTGCAACGACCTCGCCAGGCAGGTCTGTCATAAGACCTGCAATCTCGTGCTGGACGGACTGGAGGACCATGCCGTTTTTGACAACGGTCATTCCGCCACCGAGTCTGATAAGCTCGCGCACGGCAAGTTCCATATCCTGGTTGTTGTCTCCTGCGACAATGACGTTGTGAGAGTCATGGGCAATAGATGTTGCAATGGCACCGCCTCTGAGGTTCAGGCCCTTGATCAGGGCAAGACCGATGTTTCCGGTTCCCTTGTGGCGCTCGACTACAGCGACTTTGACAATGTCTTCATCGTTGCGCTTCCAGCAGCCGTTCTCGTCAAGATCAACATAGGCCTCGCCTGACTTTGTGACGACGGATCCCGGAAGAAGCTCTATGACCTTCACGTGCTTGGAAGAAAGCTTCAGGTCAAAGCGCTCGGGACTCAGATCGCGGATGTTCATCTTTCCGCTGACTTTTTCAATGGAAGTGTGAACCGGCTTTACCAGATACTGTCTGTCGGAAGCCACGTGCTTTCCTGCAGTGTAGACCTCCTGGACTCTGAAGTCCTTGTCCAGGGATGTCAGGAAAAGCAGGTCGGCTCTGCGGCCGGGGGCAATGGCTCCGCGGTCGCTTAAGTTGTAGCAGGTTGCGGCGTTGATTGTAGCCATGCAGATGGCTGTGAGCGGATCTACGCCTGCTCCGATGGCCATGCGGACATTGTTGTCAATGTGTCCGATTTCAACCATGGTCTTTGCTGCGCAGTCGTCGGTGCACATAAGGCAGCGGCTTGTGTTCTTGTCATCCATTCCAGGAAGAAGGTTCAGAAGGTCGTGGCATGCTGTTCCCTGTCTGAGAAGCACATACATTCCACGGCGGATTCTGTCTCTGAGATCCTGAACCGTCGCACACTCGTGGTCGGTAAGGATTCCGGCTGCGCTGTAAGCATCAAGTCTGGGACCGAATCCGAGATAGTGGCCGTCAATCACCTTGCCGGCTTTCTTTGCCACAAGGATCTTGTCCATGACATCGTCTTTTGCCGCACAGACTCCGACGAAGTCCATCATCTCTCCAAGGCCCAGAACTCTTGGATGGTCGATGCGTTTTGAAATCTCGTGTGCGTCAAGGTATGCACCGGAGTTCTCATACGGGGTGCAGGGGACGCAGGACGGGACCTGGAGGAAAACAGAAAGAGGCAGATTCTCCGTTGCTTCGAGCATGTAGTCGAATCCGTCAAGTCCGCAGACGTTGACAATCTCGTGCGGGTCGGCAATGACAGTCGTTGTTCCGCAGGGGACGACAAGGCGAGAATACTCGGCTGGCGATACATGCGATGACTCGATATGCAGATGGCTGTCGATGAAACCGGGCACGATGTAAGCGCCTTTTGCATCGACCACCTCCAAGGCCTCCGGGAACCATTCTTCGCCGAAACCGGCGATCAGGCCGTCAACTACATAGAGGTCAGAGTCAAAGACCTCCTTGTTGAACACGTCAACGATGTGGCAGTTTGTGATCCTAAGATCAGCTCTTGCTCTACCTCTGGAGACGTTGATGAGACGTTGAAGATGCTTTCTGTCCATTCTATTCCTCCTTTGCTTTAAAAAACGCCGCAGGAAGAACCTGCGGCAGTAATTGGTTTATTTGTCAAAGTCAAAGTGCCTTGACGATGATCTTCAGGACGAAGAGCAGGGCAACAATCCAAGTTGTTGTTCCAATCTCTTTGGACTTTCCGGAAGCGGACTTCATGATTACGTAGGAAAGGATACCGAACATGATACCATCTGAAATGCTGTATGCACAAACCATGAACAGCATGCAGAGGAAGGCCGGAATACCTTCTGAATAATCGTGGAAATCGATCTCTGTGACAGGAGTGATCATCATGACACCGACGATGATGAGTGCCGGAGCTGTTGCTGCGCTAGGAATTGATCCGAACAGCGGCTCGAGGAACAGTGAGAGGAGGAAGAGGACTGAGACTGTGATAGCTGACAGACCGGTTCTTCCGCCTTCTGCGACACCGGATGCACTCTCAACGAATGTTGTGACTGTTGAAGTTCCGAGGATAGCACCGACTGTTGTACCGACAGCATCGGCGAACAGAGCTTCCTTACAGTTGGGGATTGAACCGTCTTTCTGGACAAGACCGGACTTTCCGGCACATCCGATAAGGGTTCCGACTGTATCGAACATATCAACGAACAGGAATGTGAACATGACAATCACAAAATCGAATGTTGACTTACCGTTGGAGAAGATCTCCTTGAAAGCGAACTCAAAGCAGTATGGAGCGCTTGGGAGGTAGCTTCCGCCGGCGTACTGTGTGACTCCGAAAGGAATACCGATGATTGTTGTGATGATGATACCGAGAAGCAGAGCGCCCTTGACCTTTCTGGCAAGAAGAATGCCTGTGATGACAAGACCGATCATTGCGACTCCGGCGGGACCTCTGAACCAGCCAGCGCTGAGCTCAACAAGTGTTGCACCGCCTACGATGATTCCGGCATTCTGCAGTCCGATGAAAGCGATGAACAGACCGATACCTGCGGCGATTGCCTTCTTGAGGCTTGCCGGGATGCTGTTGACAATTGCTTCTCTGACGTTGAGGAATGTCAGAAGCAGGAAGATGATACCTTCAACAAAGATTGCAGTCAGTGCCCACTGCCATGAGTAGCCCATTCCGAGACAGACAGTGTAAGCGAAGAATGCGTTGAGACCCATTCCTGCGGAAAGTGCGAACGGAAGGTTTGCAAGAAGACCCATGACCAGGGTTGCAATAGCTGATGTGATAGCTGTTGCTGCGAAGACCTTTCCGAAATTCATTCCGGATGCAGAAAGAATTCCAGGGTTGACAGCCAGGATGTAAGCCATTGTCATGAAGGTAGTGATACCGGCCATGATTTCGGTCTTGACGTCCGTGCCTCTTTCCTTGAGTTTAAAGAATTTTTCCATTTCCAATCTCCTTTTAGATTAATGGCATTCGATATTGCCATTCTAACCCCACAAGTATGTGTAAGTAAAGCAAAATCGAAAAAATGCAACAAAACGCAACAGAAAAAAACGCAAAAAAAGAGGACCAAAATTGATGTTTTCGTAAATAGTGGGAGTTACTTTCTTCTGTTTCCGTTCTTTACGAAGGCAACGTAATCATCCTCCACAAGAGGAGGTGAGAAGTAGTAACCCTGAATCTGCTTTGCGCCCATCTTGGTGACGCGGTCCAGAACGGACTTGGACTCAATGCCCTCGACGACAATCTCAAGGCCCAGATCGCAGAAGAGCTTGATTGTGCTTTCAAGGATTCTCTTGCCCTTGTCGGCCTCGTCCAGGAGGGTCTTGTCAATCTTGACCGTGGCAAACGGAAGCTTCATGACCTGAAGGATGTTGGAATAACCTGTTCCGTAGTCATCCAGCGCAAACGAGAATCCCATCTTGATCATCTCGTTCATGAAGGCCATCAGAAGGTCAGGATTCTTGGCGGCCACGGATTCTGTGATCTCGAAGCAGATTCTCTTGGGCTCGATTCCGTATTTTTTAACCACATCGTAGATTCTCTTTGTCGGGTTGTGGAAGAACTCGGCTCCGGAGATGTTCAGATGGAGCATGTTGATCTCAGGGTGCTTGGCAAGGACGCGGCAGGCGATGTCAACGACGAAATTGTCGATGAAGATGGCCATGCCTCCCTGCTCGATGACCTCTATGAACTCGCCGGGGGAGACTGCTCCCAGATTCGGATCGTCATATCTTAGAAGGACCTCGGCGGATGAGAACGACAAATCATCTACATGGATTATTGGCTGCATGCAGATATAGAAGCCTTCGCCTGACTTTATGGACCTTCTCATGGACTCTTCCAGAAGCTGTCTTCTTCTGTGCTTGGCTATCTGCTGGAAGTCGATGGTCACGCTCTTCTTTTGGTCCGTGTAGGTCGTCTCCTCGTCAAGAAGCTCTCCGATGAGTGCAATCATCTCGGGAGTCGAGATGCTGACCGATGTTCCCATATCCACACTCAGGACCTTTGCCATGAGATCGATGTTCACTCCTCCTGCATCCCAGCTCTTTCTGAAACGCTCCACTATGAGGCCTGAGACCTCTTCCATCTCCGCCTTGCTCTTTGATCCCACCCAGAAACGGGTCTTGGAGTCCCTGAAGCACCAGACGCTTCCTGATGAGAGCGAAGACAGGTAATCTCCTATACTATTCATAAGAATATGGCTGGATTTGTCTCCGATTTCCCTCTCGGTGGAGCTGAGCCCGTCAATCTCCATGACGGTGAAAAAGCACTTGGAAGCTTCGATTCTGTCATCCATGTACAACTTCAGGGCAACAATGTTGAATACTCCAGACTCTCCGTCGAACATGCTGTCAGGACTCTGGAGCGTCAGATCCCACAAAAGGATTGCGATTGTCATTGCCGTTCCGACAAGAAGCAGCTCCGGATTCTTCATTTGGATAACCATGGCAACCGATACGACTATGGTGAAAAGAACTATTGTCCAGATCTGCTTGCGGGAAAGATTCCTGCGCATGAAGATTATTATGAGAAGGAGCACAATCTCATAGAAGAAGGCTCCTGCGTAGTACAGGGTATGGAACCGTCCGGTTCTGAATACCGCCAGACCGTCTATGACATCAAAGTAGAAGAACATCCTTGTGAACGGGTTCAGAATCTGAAGCAGCATGAAGGCCGCAGCCGGAACCATCACCAGGAAGATTCTGGGATTCTTCTTGTATGTGCATCCCGTTGCAATAAGAACGTAGATGCATGTCAGACCCGGAATGGTGATCTGTAGGAAGTAGAACAGCCCGTTTATCAGGTAGTTCAGCCACAACGGGACCATTATTCTGTTCATGACGGTAAGACAACCCAGAAGGTCGGTTGTCAGGCTTCCAACGGCACAGAGAAGAATCAAAGTGAATAGGAAATTGGTTCTTGTCGGGAATTTCTTGGCTGAAACGAACTGGAAAGTGATGGCAAGCAAAAACAAAAGAGAGCAAAGCTCATACTGAAGCTGATAATTATATGTCACCGCCATGTCAGACTCTCCCAGCATTATCTATTGTAAATCACTTTGAGTTTATTTGGTAGACGGATTCCAGTGCGAAGTTGTAAGAATCGCCGTCGTGTGTTATAAAATAGAAGTATGAGAAAAAGACAAATCAAGAAAATCATCAACTCGTATTATTGGGATACGGAGGAAGACATCCTTCTTCCGCCATCAGTCATGAAGGAAGAGCTCAGAGCAGAAGAGGTCTACTACAGCAAGGCCTTCATCATCTCAAACCCTGAGAAAGCCAAGGAATTCCAGAAGAAGATCGAGGAAAGAATCGAGGCCGAGACAAAGAAGGCAATGGAGCTTTCCCAGGAGTAAAACATGTCAAGAAATCTCGAGATCGTCCAGAAGACCTCAAAGGTCTTGGGAATACTGTCTAAAATCGGCTACATCTGCAGCATCGTAGGTGCTGTGTGCTGTCTTGTGGCAGTATCCATCCTCTTCATCGCAGGAAGAAACCCTGAGATTGTTGCCAAGATTCAGGAGGGCTCGAAGCTTACCATCAGACAGACCGTCGGAGCCTGCTTCATCGGCCTTGTCTACTGCATCAGCTCCATTCTGATCACAAAGTGGCATCTGAACTATTTCCTGATGGAGCAGAAAGAGGGGACTCCGTTCACCGAAGAAGGAGCCAAGGCTTTCAGGACATTGGGAATCGTAAACATCGTTGTCCCGCTTACGACTGTCATCATCGCTTCCATCATCGAGGCTATATTCAAGAGCCCGCATGAGGTCAGACCGGATGTCAGCCTCGGATTGGGAATCGCAATGATTCTGCTTTCATTCGTTTTCGCATATGGTGCGGAGCTTGAGAAGAAGGCAGAACCAAAAGAAAAAGCATCAGACAAATAAGAATCATAAAAAAGGAGAAAAACCATGAGCAAGTACACAGGAACAAAGACAGAGAAGAACCTTGAGGCCGCATTCGCAGGCGAGTCCCAGGCAAGAAACAAGTACACCTATTTCGCATCGGTTGCAAAGAAGGAAGGCTATGAGCAGATTGCTGCCATCTTCCTGGAGACAGCTGAGAACGAGAAAGAGCATGCAAAGATGTGGTTCAAGGAGCTTGAGGGCATCGGCAACACAGCCGCCAACCTCGGTGCAGCCGCAGACGGCGAGAACTTCGAGTGGACAGACATGTACGAGGGTTTTGCCAAGACAGCTGAGGAAGAGGGCTTCAAGGCACTGGCAGCCAAATTCCGCATGGTCGGAGCAATTGAGAAGCATCATGAGGAGCGCTACAGAGCTCTTCTGGACAACGTAGAGACCAAGAAGGTCTTTGAGAAGAGCGAGGTCAAGGTCTGGAAGTGCCGCAACTGCGGACACATCTGCGTCGGAACCAAGGCTCCTGAGATCTGCCCGGTCTGCGCACATCCACAGGCTTATTTCGAAGTCAACGCAGAAAACTACTGAGATAAAAGAAGGTCCGAATGAACTGCACTAGGCTGGTAACGTCCGACATCTATTACGTTGGTTCAAGCGACAGAAGGCTTGCACTTTTCGAAAGCGTCTATCCTATCCCAAGAGGGGTCTCTTACAACTCATACCTGATTCTGGATGAGAAGACCGTCCTTCTGGATACAGTGGACAGATCCGTTTCCACCGTGTTCTTCGAGAACATCAAGGCCCTGCTTGACGGCAGGAAGCTTGACTATGTCATCGTCAACCACATGGAGCCGGACCACGCCGCCACACTTTCCGAGCTGAGGCTCAGATATCCTGAGGCAACCTTCGTGGCAACCCAGAAGGCAGTGGACATGATGGGGCAGTTCTTCGACAGCACCACCGCGACACCGTTTCTGGCGGTCAAGGAGGGCGACAGCCTCTGCACAGGAAGGCATAACTTCAGCTTCGTGACAGCCCCGATGGTCCATTGGCCTGAGGTCATGGTCAGCTATGACAGCACGGACAAGGTCCTTTTCTCTGCAGATGCATTCGGAACCTTCGGTGCTCTTGGCGGAAACATCTTCGCCGACGAGTACGACTTTCAGCGCGACTGGCTGGATGATGCGCGCCGCTACTACACGAACATCGTGGGAAAGTACGGCGTCCAGGTTCAGAACCTTCTGAAGAAGGCAGGCGGACTTGATATTAAGTTCGTCTGTCCTCTTCACGGGCCAATCTGGAAAAAGGACATAGCATGGTTCATCGACAAGTATGACAAGTGGTCAAGCTACACTCCTGAGGACAAGAGCGTTCTTATTGCATACGCATCTGTCTACGGAGATACGGAGAACGCCGCCAACATCCTTGCAACAGAGCTTGCGGAGAACGGAGTCAGGAACATCGCCATGTACGATGTCTCCACCGTCCATCCGTCCGTCATTGTGTCCGAGGCCTTCCGCTGCAGCCATCTGGTCTTTGCCGCAACCACCTACAACATGGGCATCTTCGTGAACATGGAGATTGCTCTGAACGACATCAAGGCTCATAACCTTCAGAACCGCAAGGTAGCCATCCTGGAAAACGGCTCTTGGGCACCTGCCAGCGGAAAGCTGATGCGTGAGCTTATCTCTTCAATGAAGAACATGACCATCATCGAGCAGAGCACGACGCTCAAATCATCCGTCAAGGCCCAGAATGTCGATGACATCAAGGCCATGGCCAAGGCTCTGGCAGTCGATCTGGTCTGATGGCGGATAAAAGCGATTTCACAAAGGGCAGCATTCCTCAGAACATAGTCCGTATGGCTATACCCATGACGATAGCTGTCCTTGTGAACGCGCTTTACAACATTGTAGACAGAATGTATCTTGGCCACATCCCGGGAGCAGGGGCATTTGCCTTGACAGGAGTGGGACTGGCATTTCCGATAATCACGATAATCACGGCATTTCAGAACCTCTTCGGAAACGGAGGGGCTCCGCTTTTTGCAATGGCCCGCGGAGAAGGCGAGGATGATCTTGCCGCAAGGTACATGAGCAATGTGGCCTTCATGCTCATATTCATGGGCATTGTTCTGACCGCAGTGGGCTTTCTGGTGAAAAAGGATGTGCTTTGGCTCATAGGAGCCTCAAAGTCCACATTCATCTATGCGGACCAGTATCTGGATGTCTATCTTCTGGGAACGGTCTTTGTAATGCTCTCAGTGGGCCTGAACCCCTACATCAACGCCCAGGGCTTTGCAAAGACTGGAATGCTGACCGTCCTTATCGGAGCTTTCATCAACATAGTCCTGGATCCGGTCTTCATCTTCATTCTGAACATGGGAGTTCGCGGAGCGGCCATAGCCACAGTCATTTCCCAGATGATAAGCGCTGTGTGGGTAGTGGCGTTTCTTGTCGGAAAGAAAACGCCTGTCAGGCTCAGTTTTAGAGGCTTTAAGCCTGATTTAAAGCTCATCGGAAGGGTGGCAGGCCTAGGTGTTACCGACTTTTGCTTCGCTGTTACAAACAGCGCCGTTGCCATGATATGCAACGCACGGCTGCAGGTACTGGGCGGCGATGCATGGGTGGCCTCAATGACGGTCATCACATCCATCAGGGAGATTCTTCTTACCGTCCAGCATGGAATCACTAACGCCACAAAGCCCATTATCAGCTACAACTACGGAGCAAGGCGCTCTGACAGAGTAAGAACGGCCATAAACTGGATGACATGGCTTCTTCTTATCTACTTCATCCTTTTCTGGCTTCTGATGATGATCTTCCCGGGCTTCTTTGCAAGTCTGTTTACAAGCGATAGTGAGGTCTACAGGTGCTGCATCACCGGAATCCGCGTGTTCTACTGCCTACAGATCTTCATGGCCTTCCAGGCTACGGGACAGAGCACATTTACGGCTCTTGGAATGGCAAAGCATGCTCTGTTCTTCTCGCTTTTCAGAAAAGCAATTCTTGTAATACCTCTTGTGCTAATCCTGCCTTCTGTATTAAACCTTGGAGTGTTGGGAGTCTTTGCGGCAGAACCTGTGTCCGATGTGATCGGAGGTCTGTCCTGCTACATCACAATGCGCCTTAGTGTGAAAAAGCGTCTGAAGAGGCTTCCCGACATCGGATAAACGGGGTAGGAGATGACAAACAGACAGGCCTTTCTTAGAGGAATGAAAGCCGGTGTGCCTATTGCACTGGGCTATTTTGCCGTGTCTTTTTCCCTGGGCATCGCTGCAAAGAGTGTGGGTCTTACTCCGTTTCAGGGTTTTCTTGCAAGCCTCTTAAACAGCGCCTCGGCAGGCGAGTACGCACTGTTTTCCTTAATCGGAGCAGGTGCAAGCCTAATTGAGCTGTTTTTTGTAACACTTGTTGCCAACGGCCGCTATCTTCTTATGAGCTGCGCCCTTGGACAGAAGTTTTCAGAGGATACACCTCTGATTCACAGAATAGGGGTGGGATTCTACATAACAGATGAGATTTTCAGCCTTTCCATCACAACGCCCGGAAAGCTCAATCCGTTTTTGAACTACGGAGCCATTGCCGTTGCCGTTCCCGCATGGTCTGTGGGAACGGCCCTTGGTGTGATTGCGGGTAACATTCTCCCTGCAAGTCTTGTAAGCGCTTTAAGCGTTGCCCTGTACGGCATGTTCATTGCTTGCTTTCTGCCGCCTGCAAAACAGAACAGGATTCTTCTTTGTGCAATTCCCTGT
Source organism: uncultured Spirochaetaceae bacterium (assembly GCA_900321635.1). Taxonomy (GTDB): domain Bacteria; phylum Spirochaetota; class Spirochaetia; order Sphaerochaetales; family Sphaerochaetaceae; genus UBA9732. The sequence continues at coordinate 20,107 of ONWV01000018.1, forward strand.
TGCTTTTTCCTAAGCTACATTGCCTTCAGAATGCCTGTGATCGGAGATCTTTCAGAGGGAACAAGGGCTGTGATTCTTACCGTTGTGATTGCGACAATCCTTGCCGTGGCATTTCCTCTGAAGGATGAGGCAGAGGAGGCTGACATATGAGCGCCTATATCTACATCATAGGAATGTGCGTCATAACATCCGCAATAAGGATTCTGCCTCTGTTGATTCTCAGACGTCCAATAAAGAACCGTTTTTTAAGATCGTTCTTCTACTATGTGCCCTATGTGACACTTTCTGTTATGACTTTCCCTGCAATAGTGAATGCCACAGACAGCCCCGTTTCAGGAGCTCTGGCCTTTGCCGCGGGACTTATTCTTTCATGGATAGGGGCGAACATGATCACAGTATCTGCAGCATGCTGCGTTGTGGTCTTCATCGCCGAGCTTTTTATCTGAAGTTATCTTCCTGTACGCATCTTCTTTTCCATGTAGTCAAATGCCTTTGAGACAATGGCATTCATGACAAAGTAGAAGATTCCTGCAATGAAAATCGGCATGACCGAAAAGATTCTGGCACTTGCATTTTGGGCTGAGCGGAAGAGCTCTGCGATTCCGATTGTCTGCGCAAGGGCCGTGTCCTTGACCAGCGTCACAACTTCGTTGCCTATGGAAGGCAGTACCATTCTGATGACCTGGGGAAGCTTTACAAAGAAGAATTCATCGACTTTTCCCAGACCCAGGACATAGCATGCCTCGTGCTGGCCTATGTCGATGCTCTGAAGTCCACCGCGGTATATTTCGGCAAAGTATGCGCTGTAGTTCAGCACAAAAGCCACTATACAGGCGGTGAACCTCGGAAACGAAACCCCGAACAGATAGAACGGGGCAAAATATACGAACAGAAGCTGCAGAATCAAAGGCGTTCCGCGCATAATCATTATATAGATGTTGACCGGAATGCTTATTATCTTATGTCTGCTCATCTTCCCGGCCGCAACGACAAAGCCAAGCGGCAACGAGAAGATGAGAGTCAGAAAGAAGATCCTCAGTGTGGCACCGAGGGATGACAGCATCTGAAGTATTATCTGGTTCATGCCTTACTTTCCGATGACCGTGATGTCAGCGCCGAACCACTGTGTTGCAATCTTGGCCATGGTTCCGTCTGCGGCCATGTCCTTCATTGCCTTGTTGACAGCATCGGCAAGAGCCTTTTCACCAAGTCTGAATCCTACGGCATACTCTTCATTTGCAAGGCCTTCTTCCAGAATGCGCATGGGCTTTGCGGACTGCTTGATGGCATAGTTGGCAACAAGAAGGTCCATGAGAACAGCATCGCATCCGCCGGCCTGAAGGTCCATAAGGGCTGTCAGGTTATCCTTGAGCTCAATGACGTTCTTAAGGGATGCCTTGAAATCAGGTGAGTCGGCAAGAGCATCGGAAGCAGAAGATCCTGCCTGAAGTCCCACAGTCTTGCCCTTGAGGTCAGAGAGGGTCTTGTAGGGTGAGTCGTTGAGGACAATCAGAACCTGAGCGTTGTTTACATATGCATCGCTGAAAGTCAGGCTCTTCTTTCTTTCCTCTGTTACGGTGAAGCCGTTCCAGATGCAGTCGATCTGTTTTGTGGCAAGCTCCTGCTCCTTGGCGTTCCAGTCAATCGGCTGCAGGACAAGCTTGACGCCCAGGCGCTTACAGACTTCCTTTGCAACATCAATGTCAAATCCGACAATCTCGTTGTTCTCGTCACGGTAGCCCATGGGAGGGAAGGAGTCATCAAGACCAAGAACAAGATTTCCCTTTCCTTTAATATATTCGAGGCTGTTGTCAACGCCACTTTCCTTCGCACCTGATGCGAAGACTACTGCTGCACATAAAACCAGCATAAGAACAAAAACAGTTTTCTTCATATTAATCTCCATGACGGCATAAAGCCGTTTAAGCTATTTTGTCACCTTTGGGCATGAAGTGTAAATAGCGAATGCAAAATTTTATGCATATCAAGCTGCATTTATTTGCATGAATCTACAAAAACGGCTGAAATCAGCCCTGTAAATCGTAATTTTTTTCAGTTTTGTTAAAAAAGGTATGGACATTATCAGGCAAAAGTGCGACTATCACACTCGTTAACGAAACGTTTCTGTAGTTTTATGCAGAAAATTCGGAAGTTTTTGAATAAAAATTAGAAGTTCAGAGGTGGAACATGAAAAAACTTGCAATTCTTCTTTTAATCGCAGCAATCTGCATGCCTATCTTCGCATCAGCAGCCTCAGAGAGTGCCAGCACAGCAACTGCAGCTGACTACTCCAAGATGTCACTTGACCAGCTCAAGAGCGCCATCAAGACAATCAAAAGCGGAACACTCACCGTTGCAACATCCCCGGATTTTGCTCCGTACGAGTTCTACGCAATCGCCGATGACGGAACACCGACACTTGCAGGTTTTGACATGAGCCTCGCACAGTACATCGCAGACTATCTCGGACTTAAGCTCGATGTCATCCCGATGGACTTCGACGGAACCCTCATGGAGCTCCAGAACAAGAACGTCGATTTGGGAATCGCGGGCTACTCACCGGATCCGGACAGAGCAGAGGCCATGGAGTTCTCGGCAATCTACTATGAAGGCGGACAGTCATTCGTCACAACAAAGGCCAACGCTTCCAAGTTCAAGAGCCTTGAGGACACAAACAAGAAAGAGTACTCAGTTGCAGCTCAGACCGGATCAATTCAAATGAAGCTCGCTTCACAGTTCTCACCCAATGCAGACATCATCGCCCTGACAAAGGTCACCGACATCATCGCCGAGCTGATCACAGGCAAGATCAGCGGTGCCTACATCGAGACCGCTGTCGCAGAGTCTTATTCAAAGAACTATCCTGATCTTGCAATCGTCCTGGATGTCCCTTACGAGTCAGAAGGATCTGCAATCGGAGTTTCAAAGGGCAACCTTGCACTTCTTGAGGGTGTCAACAGAGCAATTTCTCAGGCACTTGCAGACGGAAGCATGGCTAACTTCGTAGCCGTTGCCAACGAGAAGGCAAGCGGAAACATTATCGAAGGTCTTCTTAACTGAGGATTCGTAGATGTTCACTTCAGCAGGATTCGCCAAGACCTGGCAATATATCCAGTTATTCAAGGAAGGGCTGATATGCACACTGTCGCTGTCAGCCCTGACAGTTATCTTCGGATTCATCTTCGCGCTGATTCTGGCACTGATGAGGATGTCCAAGATAAAACCACTGTCATGGTTTGCAACCTGTTATGTTGAGCTGTTCAGAGCAACACCTATGCTCGTTCAGCTCTTCATTGTCTATTACGTGGTCTTTGCAAAGGCAAGTCTTCCGAACTTCAAGCTCTTCGGCTTCATCCGTTTTGAAAGATTCTTCCCGGGAGTCGTTGCCCTGTCGATGAACTCAGGTGCATATCTTTCGGAGATAATCAGAGCCGGAATCCAGTCCATTGATCACGGACAGACCGAGGCTTCAAGGTCCCTGGGACTGTCAAGCAGGCAGACTTTGTTCGATATAGTGCTTCCTCAGGCCATCAAGAACATTCTTCCGGCCATTGCAAATGAGTTTGTCACCATCATCAAGGAGTCTTCGATCTGCTACACAATCGGTGTTCAGGAGATCATGTACGCCGTCGCATCAATTAAGGGAGCTACCTACAGAATCGCAGAGCCTCTTCTGATCGCAACCGCGGTCTACTTCTGCCTGACATTCCCTACAAGCAAGATCATCGCTTATTTCGAAAGGAGGATGAGCCGTGGCTTCAAACGCTGAACTTATCAAGGTTACAGGACTTTGCAAACATTTCTATAACGGAGACCTCAAGGCTCTGGACGGGGTGGACTACTCAATCAACAAGGGCGATGTCGTCGTAGTCATAGGCCCCTCAGGAAGCGGAAAGTCAACCTTCCTCAGATGTCTGAACCTTCTTGAGGTTCCCACATCAGGCGAGGTCGTCTTCAAGGGCGTGGACATCACCAAAAAGTATTACACCGACAAGAACGGAAACAAGGTCAGGCTGAACATAGACGAGCACAGACGCAAGATGGGCATGGTCTTTCAGCACTTCAACCTCTTTCCGCACATGACGGTCCTTGCCAACATGACCCTTGCCCCGATCAAGGTCAAGAAGATGGACAAGGAAACGGCTGAGAAGAAAGCAAGAAAGCTTTTGGAAAGAGTAGGTCTTGCAGACAGAGCCGATGCCTATCCCATTCAGCTTTCAGGCGGACAGAAGCAGAGAGTTGCCATCGTGCGTGCTCTGATGATGGAGCCCGAGGTCATGCTCTTTGACGAGCCTACATCCGCTTTGGATCCCGAGATGGTAGGTGAGGTTCTTGAGGTAATCAGGGAACTTGCCCAGAGCGGAATGACCATGGTCATAGTCACCCACGAGATGGGCTTTGCCAAGGAAGTTGGAAAGAAGATTGTCTTCATGGCTGACGGAAAGATCGTTGAAACCGGAAGTCCACAGGAGATTTTCGATAATCCTAAGAGCCCCAGGCTTCAGGATTTCCTGCGCAAGGTTCTTTAATTTTTCAACTTAAGACTGAAATCAGTTTTTCAAGAGGGAGGCCGATGATATTCGAAAGGCTTCCCTCTGTTTTTTCTATGATCTTGTAGCCGTTTCTCTGAATCTTGTAGGCACCTGCAGCTCCTATGCAGTCTCCGGTTGAAATGTACCAGCGGATAGTCTCATCGCTCAGGTCCTTGAAAAGAGCGCGCGAGACATCGCTTAAGGTTGTGCTTTGACCTGTCTTTGGATTGTAGACTGACATTCCGGAGTAAACCTCATGCCATTTTCCGGAAATCATGCGGAGCATTGAGAAGGCCTCTTCATCATTTTGCGGCTTTCCCAGAAGCTTTCCCTCAAAGCATACAAGAGTGTCCACGGCAACAGCCACAAGAGAGGGATCAAACTCCGGGCTTTTGAGATAACTGTCGAACTTCTGTCTTGAAAGGGTCATCACAACCTCTTCAGGGACAGTTTTTCCGCAGATTTCCCAGATGTCCTGAGGCCTTGCTATGACACGCACCCCTGCATCCTCCAGTATCTTTCTTCTGTTGGGTGACTGGGATGCAAGAACAATTGTGGGACAGACTTCAACAAGGCGTCTGTTTACACTCTCTTCAACATGTGGGCAGTATTCCATAGCTCTTACCTCTTGGCTGTTTCTTTCACAATGGCCTGCATCTGAGCCATCTTTCTGTCCATGTCCTTTGCAAGGGCAATCTGGTTTCTTGCCCTGTCAAGGTTCTGCGTCGGATATTTTGCGTTAAAGTATCTGTCGCCTGTAAGATAGTCGTCAAGGTATCTTGAGGAAAGCTCAAGTGCCATCACAAGACAGCTTTGTGCAAGAGACTCTATCTCCTGAGGCACAAGGATGGACGATGTGGATGAAAGATAGCCTTCGGCGAACGCTTTGAAGATGTCGGTATCAAGGGCCACCTTGTCAAACTCAAGGCTGCCGGATCCCATACAGTTTCCTGCAGATCTTACGGCATCACCGAAATCATGACCGGCATAGCCCGGCATTACCGTATCAAGGTCAATGACGCAAAGAGCCTCGCCTGTTTTTGCATCGAAAAGGACATTGTTTATCTTGGTGTCGTTGTGGGTCACGCGAAGAGGAATCTTCTTTTCTGCGGCAAGACGGTCAAGAACAAGGGCCTTGTCACGCATGGAAAGAACATAGGCCACATCGCCTGCGCAGGTCTTTGCGCGGTCAAGAATATCAGCCTTATAGTCGCTTTCAAGAGTCTGAAGGCGCTTTGTCGTGTTGTGGAAGTCCGCGATGGTGTAGTGGAGAAATGAGTGGTCAAAGCCATCGAGGTTTGTGATGAAATCACCAAAAGCCTTGCCTGCGTTTCTGACCACGACAGGGTCCTTGGATGAGTTGTATGTCACAGAGTCTATGTAGCCGAAGACCCTCCAAAACGATGTGATCATGTCCATGTAGGTCTCACCCAGGTTTGTGGTCCTGTATTGCAGGCAGTTTACCTCGGGGTGGTATCGGTCTATGTATTCCGTCACGCGCCTGATGTTCTCCATGACCTCGCGGGGTTTTTTAAAGACATAGGTGTTCACGTTCTGGAAGATGAAGGTCTTGCTCTGGCCGTTGAGGTCCACATCAACCTTATAGGTTTTATTCACCTTGCCTGCGGTCAGCTCTTCAATGGAAAGAACCGGTCCCAGCCTGAACTCCTTGGCTACATAGGGGATTACCTGATTCACATCAACAGCACTATTCATGGTTTTCCTCACATCTCACAAGCTGAGCAAGAAGAGACGGCTTTGAGTCCTCAAAGTAAAGCCCGCAGTTTGTGATATTCCCATCGGACTTCTCTTTCATGGAAAGCACATCGCCTTCATGGGCAGAAGTCTTGAAGATGACCGTAATCTCCTTTATGTCCTTCTTCTTAAGCTCCTCTACGGAGAATGCTCCCAAAAGGGCCCTGACATAGGCTGTGTTGTTCATGTGAAGACCCATATCAATGTCCGAAGAGTTAACCTTATATGTATCTTTTACGCTATAGCTGTCGTCTGCGGCTATTATTCTTGGAAAATCCTGGATTGAAAAACTTTCATCGTTGAACTCAAAATCCTTTGGAAAAATGTCAGTAAGCGGGGCAAGTCTCATGGCCTTGAGGTCCATGACGGCCCATTCGGTTCTGCCTTCTGCAAGAACTCCGTCCTTATCCAGAAGCCTGTAGCATCTGTCGGTTCTGAGGCTTGTGGGCTTAAGCGGCCAGGTCTGTGCCTGAACTGCCTGGCCCATGGAAGGCCTCCTTACAAATGCTATCCTTGTCTTGACGGTAAGCCAGAAAAGACCCTTTGACATGAGAGAAAGAAGGTCACATCCCAAGATGGTTGCATGGGCGTTTGCAATGTCCATGAAGAGTCTGAAGGTCTCGTAATAACCGAGCCTGTTTGAGAAGTCCACCTGGCTTGGGGCAACATGTAAATCCGTGATGTATTTATTGGGAAACTGCATGCCTGTATTTTAAGGAAAAGAGCTCTGAGTGTCATCATCTGCGTTTGTCCTTGACCGTGATTTTGAGCGGGTCTAGAATTGAAATGGTGCCTGAAAAAGGCACAAAGAAGGAGACGACATGAAGTATGTAATGGCACTGGACCAGGGTACCACAAGCTCAAGGTGCATCCTGTTTGACCACAGCGGAAAGATCTGCAGCCTGGCGCAGAAAGAATTCACCCAGTACTTTCCCAAACCGGGTTGGGTGGAGCATGATGCCGAGGAAATCTGGGATACCACGCTGGAGGTTTCAAGATCCGCCATGCAGAAGCTGGGTATCACGGCACGCAACATTGACTCCATAGGAATCACAAACCAGAGAGAGACAACGGTTCTGTGGGACAAGAAGACAGGACGTCAGATTGCAAACGCAATAGTTTGGCAGTGCCGCCGTACAGCCCCGATCATCGACGGTCTTGTCAAGGCAGGATACTCCGACATGATCCGGGAGAAAACAGGCCTTGTTCCAGATGCATACTTTTCAGGCTCCAAGATCAAATGGCTTTTGGATAACGTCCCGGGAGCAAGGGAGAAGGCAGAGAAGGGCGAAATCCTTTTTGGAACTGTTGAGACCTGGCTCATCTGGCGTCTTACAAAAGGTGCCATCCATGTGACGGACTACACAAACGCATCCAGAACCATGATATTCAACATCCACACCCTTCAGTGGGATGATGAGCTTCTGAGAATCCTTGATATCCCCAAGTGCATACTGCCTGAGGTAAAGCCATCCAGCTGCATCTACGGAAACACCGATTTTGACATCTACGGAGGAGAAATCCCCATAGCAGGTGCCGCAGGAGACCAGCAGTGCGCCCTTTTCGGTCAGTGCTGCTTCGAGCAGGGAGACATGAAGAACACCTACGGTGAAGAACACCTACGGGACAGGATGCTTCATGCTGATGAACACAGGAAAAGTTCCCGTACAGTCCAAAAGCGGCCTGGTTACGACAATCGCCGTAGGCTACAAGGACCATGTTGAATATGCCCTGGAAGGAAGTGTCTTTGTAGCAGGAGCTGCAATCCAGTGGCTCAGAGACCAGATGGCCATAATAGAGAACGCACCTGAAACCCAGGAGTGGGCAGAGCGTGTTGACGGAACTGCTGGAGTCTATGTGGTTCCTGCCTTCACAGGACTTGGCGCTCCATACTGGAAGCAAAGCGCACGAGGCATTGTTGTAGGCCTTACCCGCGGATGCAGCCGTGCCCACTTTGTCAGGGCAACTCTTGAATCATTGGCATACCAGTCCTACGACATTGCAAAAGCAATGGAAAAGGATTCAGGGCTTAAGATTACAAGCCTCCGCGTAGACGGAGGAGCCAGCGCCAACAACTTCCTCATGCAGTTTCAGAGCGACATTCTGAACTCCGAGGTAGTAAGACCTAGGTGCATAGAGACAACAGCACTTGGTGCTGCATACCTTGCAGGACTTGCCACAGGATATTGGAAGAGCAAGGAAGATATAAAGAAGAACTGGGCTGTGGACAAGCTCTTTGAGTCCAATATTACCGAGACAAAGAGATCCAGGCTCATCAACGGATGGAACAAGGCGGTCAAGACTGCCATATTCTGGGCCGAGGAGTGAAAGGCAAAAGGTATAGGACATTCAAAAAAGTCTGAAAACTTGAGATAATAGAAGAAGAGGACGGAGGAATAACATGGAAACAAGACCTTATATACCATGGAAGATGGTCAATGACTTCATGATCGATGTGTTTGAGAAATACGGTGTACCCAGAAAGGACGCCGAAATCTGTGCGGACGTACTTCTTGAGTCCGACAGAAGAGGCATTGAAAGCCACGGCTGCAACCGCTTCAAACCCATCTATCTTGACCGCATCAAGAACGGAACACTATTACCTGTGACAAAGATAGACATAGTCAAGGAGACACCCACCACGGTCGTCATGGACGCCAACAACGGAATGGGAATGGTCGCATCCTACAGGATGATGGAGATGCTCATTGAAAAGGCCAAAAAGTACGGAATGGCCGGTGGAACAATCTTCAACTCCACCCACTACGGAATTGCAGGCTACTGGACAACAATGGCAGAGAAGGCCGGCATGATCGGAATCTCGGGAACCAACGCAAGACCGTCTGTAGCACCGACCTGGGGCGTAGAGCCCATGATGGGAACCAACCCGCTGACATTCACAATGCCCACCGACGAGGACTTCCCGTTCAACTTCGACTGCGCCACATCAACAATCCAGAACGGAAAGATCGAGTTCTATGAGAGAAGCGGAAAGCCGACCCCTGCAGGCCTTGTCGTCAACCGTGAAGGCCAGACAATGACAGACAGCGGCAAGATCTTAAAGGACATGAGAGCAGGTCAGGCAGCACTTTGCCCGCTGGGAGGACTTGGAGAGGCCACAGGCGGCTACAAGGGCTACGGATTTACCACAGTCGTAGAGATTCTCTCTGCAGCTCTTGCAGGCGGCCCGTACATGAAGGCTCTCAACGGCAAGGACAAGGACGGAAAGACCCAGATGTACAGACTGGGACACTTCTTCTTTGTCATCAATCCCGAGTTCTTCATGGGACTTGATACCTTCAAGAAGACAGCCGGTGGAATCTGCCGTGATCTGCGTTCTTCTGCCAAGGCACCTGGGGCAGAGCGCATCTACACCGCAGGTGAGAAAGAGCACCTTGCATGGCTGGACAGAAAGGACAAGGGAGTTCCTGTGGGAGAGGCTATTCAGAAGGAGTTCATCGCTCTTCGCGACGAGTTTAAGCTTCCCTACAAGTTCCCGTTCGAGAAGTGAAACCGCTTTAATTCCTTATATAAAACACATTTCTTCGGCTGCTTCCGGGCAGCCGAAATTTTTTGAAAAAAAGCTTTGAAAGCTTATTGACAACTGCTGTATATGGGACTTAATATAGTGTGTACGGGTTTTGACAACACTACATTTTGTGTCAATACCAAAATCCAACAGAAATTATATTCGACTTATATAACTTTGTGAAAAAGAGGGGGAACTGCCGTGTATCAGGTACTTAAAAGAACAGGTGAGAAGATAGACTTTGATATCAAGAGAATCGAGAACGCAATTGTCCGTGCATTTGTCGCAACCGGAAAAAATTATAACGAGGATGTCATCCAGATGCTCGCTCTCAGAGCAAGCGCACGTTTTTCAGACAAGGTGAAGGACGGTGCTATTTCCGTTGAGGATATCCAGGACAGCGTCGAGAGCGTCCTTGCCCAGGCAGGCTATGAGGACGTTGCCAAGGCATACATCCTTTACAGAAAGCAGCACGAGAATGTCAGACAGGCATCCCAGACACTTGTCGACTACAAGAAGATCATCGACAGCTACCTCGGTGCAAAGGACTGGAGAGTCAAGGAAAACAGCACCGTCAACTACTCAATCGGCGGCCTGATCCTCTCAAACAGCGGAGCTGTCACAGCCAACTACTGGCTCTCCGAAATCTACGATGATGCAATCGGAAACGCTCACCGCAACGGAGACATCCACCTCCACGACCTCTCCATGCTCTCTGGCTACTGCGCAGGATGGAGCCTCAAGCAGCTCATCCGTGAGGGCCTTGGCGGAGTAGACGGCAAAATCTCATCCGCACCCGCAAAGCACCTCTCCACACTTTGCAACCAGATGGTCAACTTCATCGGTATCATGCAGAACGAGTGGGCCGGCGCACAGGCATTCTCCAGCTTCGACACCTACCTCTCTGCATTCGTCAAGGCCGATAAACTCTCATACCGCGAGGTCAAGCAGTGCATCGAGTCCTTCGTATTCGGCGTCAACACACCGTCTCGCTGGGGCACCCAGGCACCGTTTAGCAACATCACCCTTGACTGGACAGTCCCTGATGATCTGAGAGACCTTCCTGCAATCATCGGCGGCAAGGACATGGATTTCACATACGGCGACTGTAAGGCCGAGATGGATATGGTCAACAAGGCATTTCTGGAGATCATGATCAACGGAGATGCAAACGGCCGCGGTTTCCAGTATCCTATTCCCACATACTCACTTACAAAGGACTTTGACTGGTCTGACACAGAAAACAACAGACTTCTGTTCGAGATGACAAGCAAGTACGGCACACCTTATTTCTCCAACTACATTGGAAACACAGAGATGCAGCCGTCTGATGTCAGATCCATGTGCTGCAGACTCAGACTGGACCTTAGAGAGCTGAGAAAGAAGAGCGGCGGATTCTTCGGAAGCGGAGAGTCCACAGGATCCATCGGAGTTGTAACAATCAACATGCCCAGAATCGCATACCTTGCAAAGGACAAGGAAGACTTCTACAAGCGCCTTGACGACATGATGGATCTGTCTGCCAGAAGCCTCAAGACCAAGCGTGAAGTTGTCACAAGCTACCTGGAGCACGGACTTTATCCTTATACAAAGCGCTATCTGGGAACCTTCAACAACCACTTCTCGACAATCGGACTTGTCGGAATGAACGAGACCTGTCTGAACGCCAAATGGCTCAAGAAGGACCTGACAAACCGCGAGGCACAGATTTTCGCAGGCGAAGTCCTGGACCACATGAGAGAGAGACTTTCCGACTACCAGGTCAAGTACGGCGATCTGTACAACCTCGAGGCAACTCCTGCTGAGTCAACAGCTTACAGACTTGCCAGACATGATAAGGAGCATTATCCCGATATCATCACAGCTGGAACAGAGGAGTCCCCGTACTACACCAATTCTTCGAACCTGCCTGTCTGGTTCACAGACGACATCTTCGAGGCCATGGACATTCAGGATCCGCTTCAGGTCAAGTACACCTCAGGAACAGTCTTCCACGTGTTCCTCGGCCAGAAGGTCTCCGACTGGAAGGCAACAAGAACATTGGTCCGCAAGATTGCAGAGAACCACAAGCTGCCTTACTTCACCATCTCCCCGACATATTCAGTCTGTCAGGAGCACGGCTACCTTGAAGGCGAGCAGTGGGAGTGCCCGATCTGCCACAAGAAGACCGAGGTCTACTCCAGAATCACCGGTTACTACAGACCTGTCCAGAACTGGAACATCGGAAAGACCCAGGAGTTCAACGAGCGCAAGGAGTACAAGCCCGAAATCAGAGCAGCCATGCCGCTTCTTTTCACCACCAAGACCTGCCCGAACTGCCCGTCAGCAAAGGCAAACCTTGAGAAGATGGGAATCGCCTACAAGGTCGTTGACGCCATGGAGAGCCAGGACCTTGCACAGAAGTACGGCGTCATGAGCGTTCCGACACTCGTACCCGATCCGGATGATCCTTCCACAGTGATCAGCGGCGTGAACCAGATTGTAAGCTGGGCAAAGGCAAACGGAAAGAGGGCATGACCTTCAGCGGTTTTGAGAAAACAGATCTCATTAACTATCCCGGACTGGTTGCATCCACAGTATTTACCTGTGGGTGCAACTTTCGTTGTCCCTACTGCCACAACCCTGAATTCGTAATCCAAGGCTCTGACGAAACTTACTTCGGCGAAAGCTACACCGAAGATGAAATCCTTGCGTACCTCACAAAGCGCCGCGCTCTTTTGGACGGCCTTGTGATTTCAGGCGGCGAGCCCACACTTCACAAGGACCTTGCTCCTTTCATGCGCCGCGTCAAGGACATGGGCTATAAAATCAAGCTGGACACAAACGGCAGCCGTCCTGCTGTCCTTAAGGACTTGATTTCCCAAGGCCTTGTGGACTACGTGGCCATGGACATCAAGGCCCCGCTTGAGAAGTACCATCTTCTTGGTTTTACCGACACATCAGCCATTTCGATGTCGATAGATATCCTCGAAGGCCTCGATGACCTCGTTGACCACGAGTTCCGCACAACATGCCCCAAGAGCATTCTGGAAGTCTCCGACTTTGCAAAAATGGCAGACCTTATAGGTCAAAAAGCCAAATGGTACCTTCAGCCGTTCAACCCCAAGAAGACCCTGGACCCCTCATACAACGAAGAGTCCTCATACTCTTCAGAGGAACTTGAAGAAATAATTAGAAACCTTGGAAGAAAGAACACGTTCGTGCGCTGAATTCACAAAGAACTGATTATGTGGCATGATTTGAACTTGGGAGAGACTCGAATGAATCAGAAACTTTTCATTTTTGATATAGGCGGTGTGATAGTAATGCACAATCCGCCGATCCGTGAGTTCTGCGAGAAATACAACTTGGACCTGGAGTCTGTTCACAGAGACTGGATGTGTTACATAAAGCCGATGCTTGACGGGTTTCTTGATGTTGATTACTTCTACAGGATGCTGGAGCTGAACTACAACATTGATCTCTCAAACGATCCTGTCATGATTACCTGCTATCATCCATATGAGAATACATTCATGAAGGATATGGTCAGAAAACTCCGAAAGGCAGGCCATAGGGTAGTGACAGGTTCAAATACATTCGCACCGCATTGGGACCTTCTGAAGAATCTCAAGCCAAGTCCGCTTGATGGATTTGATAAGCTGTATGCCTCACATGAGATGCATCTTTCAAAGCCCAATACAGCCTTTTATAAATACATAGCAGATGCAGAGGGCTTTAAGCTTGAAGACTGTTTCTTCTTTGATGATTCTGAAGTCAATGTGAAATCAGCAAGCTCCATTGGAATCAATGCATTCCATTATACCCAGGACAATGATGCTGTTTTGAATTATCTTAAACCTTATATTTCCGAATAAGGATGCTTAGGAGCACATATGAAAACAATTGCAATGAAATTCGGAGGAAGCTCACTTGCAGATGCCAGCCAGTTCAAGAAGGTTGCATCGATCATTAAATCACATGAAGGCAAGCTCTATGTTGTGGCCTCGGCTCCCGGAAAGCGCTGCAAGGATGATACAAAAGTCACTGACATGCTCTACGCCTGTTATGACAGTGCATCACAGAAAGCAGATTTTTCCTCATCCCTTGATGCGATAAAGGCAAGGTTCTCTGAAATCATAGTGAATCTGGGAATCACTTTTGACCTTGATTCTGAGTTTTCAGTTATAGCAAAGCATCTGAGCGACACTCCACAGCGCGACTACATGGCTTCCCGCGGAGAGTATCTCAATTCCAAGATCCTTGCTACTTATCTTGGCTATGATTTCATCGATCCTGCAAACTATGTTTTCTTTGGCCAAGACGGTGTTCTGAATGCCGAAAGAACAAACACTGAACTTGCAAGAGCTCTTTCCAAGACAGACCATGCAGTTGTGGCGGGATTCTACGGAACAGGAGCCGACGGAAAGGTTAAGACATTCTCCCGTGGAGGCTCTGATGTTACAGGAGCGATTGTCGCCCGTGCGGCCAAGGCCGATGTCTATGAAAACTGGACGGACGTCTCAGGAATGCTTTCAGCAGACCCCAGAATCGTCAAAGATCCTGATGCAATAGAGGAGATAAGCTACAAGGAGCTTAGAGAGCTTTCATACATGGGAGCTTCGGTCATGCATGAGGATGCTGTCTTTCCTGTAAGAAGCGCGGGCATTCCTATCAACATCAGAAATACAAACAGACCGCAGGACAAGGGCACTTGGATTGTTGCTCACAGGGAAAACCCTGCTCAAAGTGGCAAGATAGTCACAGGAATTGCGGGAAAGAAAGGTTTCAGCTCTCTTCGTGTTGAGAAAGCCATGCTGAACAACGAAGTGGGATTTGCAGCAAAGCTTCTGAACATCATCGCATCGGCGGGAGTTTCGTTTGAGCATGTACCATCGGCCATTGACAGCATGTCCGTCATAGTGGACTCAGCGGCTTTCAGGGCAAACCGCTCAAGGATTTTGGAAAGCGTTCAGGATATCCTTCACCCTGATGCCACAATTGTGGACACAGGCATAGCCCTGATTGCAGTTGTCGGAATGGGAATGGTCTACAAGAAGGGAGTTGCCGCAAAGGTTTTCTCCGCATTGGCCAAGGCTGAAGTCAACATCAGAATGATTGACCAGGGCTCAAGTGAGATCAACATCATCGTCGGAATAGACGAGCCTGACTATGAAAAGGCAGTAAATGCCCTCTACGATGCGTTCTTCCGCTGAATCGGGTGATTATGGCACGACCTAAGAAACTCAGAAAGAACAGCCTTCTTGAGTCTCATAAGAAAGTCCTCTTCATCTATAATCCTGTTGCAGGCCGCGGAAAGATTTTGAAATACCTTAAGGTCATAGAAGGCATCTTTGCGCGCGACGGAGCTGAAATAGAGCTTTATCCGACAAAAGGGAAAGGCAAGGATCTGCCGTATCTCATTCCCAAGGTCAATTCGGATTATGACCTTATCATGTTCTCAGGCGGAGATGGAACGCTTAACAACGTCATCAACATCCTGATGAAGGAAAAATCCCGGACTCTTTTAGGCTACATTCCCCTGGGATCCACATGCGACTTCGCACACTCTGTCGGAATCAGCAAAAAGCCTTTCTATGCCATAAAGACGGTTCTATTCAGCGACAATGTTCAGCAAATCGACATAGGACAGCTCAATGACAGATATTTTGCCTATGTGGCATCCTTCGGTGCCCTGACAAAGGTCACATACATAACACCTCAGAAGCTGAAGAAAACCTTCGGCTACCTTGCCTATGTCGCAAATGCCGCCGCACATCTTTTCCCGCTTCCCGTCTCCAATCTGCGCATAAAGACAGAGAAAAAAAGCTTTGAAGGCGAGTTCATTGCGGGAATCATCTCAAATTCTCATTATGTCGGCGGCTTCAAGGTCCTGAACGACAAGGCAAAGCTCAACGACGGCCTTCTTGAGATTCTTCTTATCAAGAAGCCAAAGAACATCTTCGGTGTGATTTCCATCGCCATGGCCCTTGTGGGACGAAGAATCAACAAAAAGCACATGATTTCCTTCCAGGCCTCACAGATTGAGATAGAGGACAAATCCGGCAAGGGCATTGACTGGAACATCGACGGCGAGTTCGGCGGTAACCATACTGATGCCAACATCCGCATCGCCGACCAGCAGCTACGCATCATCACTGACTGACAAAAACAATTTTCTGATTGACATTCTTTCGTCTAAATTCTCTTAAAATAAAGAGAGTTTTTCTTTATTATTTACTTAATATATGATAATATATAATTGAGCTTGACCAGTGAAACGGTATGCGGTTGATTGCCTCTTCAGCTCTGCTGAGAGGTGCAAAAACCTCTAATCCCCAGCAGGAAAGGAGGTGATGCTTATGACCGATTTTGAGATTCTAATGATTGTTCTTACAGTCTTGGGGTTGATCTTCAGACATAAAAAAAAATAACCGCACCTGATCTCCCAATCGGCATGCGGTTATGAAACCAATACCGAGAGGCATCAACCGTATGCCGGTCAAGCTCTCTTCATCTATATGATACAACAAATTACGTTTTTGTCAAACATTGATTCCCTCGGTTTAAAGACAGTATTATCTTGCCGCCGTTCCAAAAAAAGCTTTTTTTGTAAAAATAGCATTATAATGTACCTCGTATGAAAGACTATGTTCGCGTCGGTTTGATAGGTTTCGGAAAGCAGGGCTCGCACTATGTGCGAATGTTTATTGAGCACCGCCTCTTTTCCAGGTTCCGCCTGACGGCAATTGCTGATACCTGCCCACAGAAGCTTCAGTGGATTAAGGATAACATCGGTCCTGAAATCGAGTGTTTTGACTCTGCAGAGGCTATGCTTTCCAGCGGGAAAATTGATGCATGCATCATAACAACGCCGCATCCCATGCATCCTGAGCACGTTATCATGTGCCTTCAGCACGGCATCCACGTGCTGTGCGACAAGCCTGCAGGTGTTCATATCCTTCAGGTCCAGCAGATGAACAGGGAAGCCGAAAAGCATCCGGATCTGGTCTTCTCGATCATGTTCAACCAGAGGACCAACTGCGCCTACAGAAAGCTGAAAAGCATAATAGAGACAGAAGAATACGGAAAGGTAAGGCGGATAAGCTGGACCATAAACAACTGGTACAGAAGCCGCTACTACTACGACAGCTTTGACTGGCGGGGAATCTGGAAGGGCTCGTTCGGCGGAACAATCATGGACCAGTGTCCTCATCAGGTGGATCTTTGGCAGTGGATGTTCGGCATGCCCGATAAGGTCACCTGCCGCATGGGATTCGGTTCTCACCACGATATAGAGGTGGAGGATGAGGTTTCGGCCATCATGGAGTACAAGGATGGCTGCATCGGGACTTTCAATGCATCCACATCCGTTCCCAACGGCCAGAACACGCTTGAGGTGAATCTGGATGCGGCCAACATAAGAATCAGGGGAAACAGCGTCTTTGTGGAGAAGTTCTGCATGCCCGAAGCAAAGTGGCAGCAAAGCCCTCGTGGTATATATGAGAAGATGGATGTCGCGCCGGAAGTGGAGATTCCCACGGATGGTAAAAATGCCCAGCACAAGGGCGTCATCGAGGCGTGGATAAACAGAATCCTGGGCAAGGGTGAAGGCTCGAATGACGGAAAAGACGGCCTTGCCAGCGTGATGCTTTCAAATGCCATGTACATGTCGGCCTTCACAGGAAAGAGCGTAAGTCTTCCTTTGGACGGGCAGGAATATTACAATGAGCTGATGAAGAAAGTCAAAGCTTCAAAATCCAAGCCACCTGTAAAGGACCCGCTTGCCCCGGTTCGTGAGACCTTCCAGATCAAGGACCCCAAGCAGGTGGAAGCATATTTCGGAATAGTGGAGCGCGTATGATCCTGAAAACGACAGCATCCAAGCTTGGAAGTGCCACAGAGAGCATCGAGAAGCAAATTTCGAGGTACTCGCTTGAGAATAAAACGCGCTACCTCTGCACGCTGCTTTTTGATGAATTGTCCTACGTGCTGGCTGAGAAGCTCGATGCAGAGACGCCTGTGACAGTCAGAGTAGGCAAGAGCCTCAGGGAGGTCTCGGTCAGCCTTAACTTCCACTGTGACCGTAATATCATGGAAGAGGAAAAAGTCCTGAGCGGAGACGATTCGGAGATTGAGCAGATAATCAGAAACACGGTCCTTGAATCAAACGCCGACAAAATCAGAACCAAGTACAATCCGAAAAAGCAGAAGCTGATAATCACAATCAGCGTTGCACTTAAGCCCAAAAGGGACTATGAGCAGGAACTTGAGGACTTTTATTCGTTCCGAAAAGGCAAAAGCCCTTCCGCCTCCGCAACCATGTTCTTCTTTGTAAAACAGCGCTTCTGGCGGTTCCTTGTTGCCTTCATCATCAAGGTCATCCGCTCTGCACCTATGGTCGTCATCCCCGTAATCAGCGCCAACATCATAGACATTGTCTCCGAGGGCATGATGGCTCAGAAGCTGCTCTATTTCTTTCTCAATGTAGGAATCGGCATCTTCTCGCTCCTTCTGAACGTCCTTTCTTCCTTCCTTGACAGCCGCTTTTTCAAGAAGCTCTGCTTCTCCATCGGCGAGGACCTTCGAAACGTCATGGTCAGAAAGCTTCAGATTCTCTCCATCACATATCACAAGGAGAACCAGATCGGGGCCATCACCAACAAGATGCTCAACAATGTCGAGTCCATTGAGAATGCATTTGGCATTTTGGGTACCCAGATTTCAATAATCCTCACATATGTCACGGCAGCACTTGTAATTACGATGCTTGAAGCTCCTGTCATGGCTCTGTTCTACGTTCTGTTCATTCCCATGGCTCTTTTCCTTGCCGCTGTGTTCCGTAAGCCGATTACAAACAAGAACAAGGAATGGAGAAAGAGCATGGAAGGCGCCAACGCCGCCGTGACCGAGATGCTCGGCATGGTCGAGACCACAAGGGCCCACGGCCTTCAGAAGGACGAGATCTCAAGGATGAGCCATTACATGGAAAACATCCGCGATGCCGGAACAAAGCTTGAAGAGGTCAACCAGTTCTTCGGCGCGGTAAGCTGGGCGATTTTACAGTTCTTCCAGATTCTTGCCTTTGCGTTTTCTGCCTACATCGCCTCAAAGGGCATGATCTCTGTCGGTATGATTGCCCTGTTTCAGGCATATTTTACGCAGACCGTCACCCGCATCTCCACGTTCATCAACATCCTGCCTCAGTGCACCAAGGGCTTTGATGCGTGCCTGAGCATTGCCGAGGTCCTTTGCGCCGATTCAGACGAGCACATGGGAACAAAGAGCCCTGAGATCTTCAAAGGCGACATCACATTCACGGATGTTGACTTCAGGTACAATAAAGAAGACCCGAAAATCCTGGACAATTTCTCGCTCCATATCCCGTCAGGTCAGAGCGTTGCCCTTGTGGGTGGCTCGGGCTCAGGAAAGTCCACACTGATAAATCTGATAATCGGTTTCATCATGCCGGATTCAGGATCTGTCACAATAGACGGAGTCAGCACAAAGGACATGAACCTGACACGTCTTAGAAAGCACCTTGCCGTTGTGACGCAGAACACGGTCCTTTCCACAGGAACATTGTACCAGAACCTTGTCTACGGCTCGCCTTATGTCACACGGGCAAAGGTTGAAAGCACCGTCCGAGAAGTAGGCCTTGGAGAGCTGATAGACAGCCTCCCCGATGGTCTTGATACCGTTGTCACGGAATCAGGATCCAACCTCTCAGGAGGCCAGAAGCAGAGAATCTCCATCGCCCGGGCACTTCTTCGCGACCCTGCGATAATGATTCTTGACGAGCCCACCAGCGCGCTTGACAGCGAGAACGAGCTTCGCATCAAGGAGATTCTCAAGAAAATCCAAGGCAGATGCACCATCATCATGATTGCCCACAGGCTCACCATGGTCGAGAACTTCGACAATATCATCGTCCTTGAAAAGGGCGAGATTGCGGAGCAGGGCACCTACGCCCAGCTGATGGCCAAAGAAGGCGGCGCCTTTTGGAAGCTAAATTCGCAGACAAAATGAATCTATAATAACATGGTGCAGATGTTGCACTTTTCCAATTTTAAAAGGTGCAAAAATTAAGGCCACACATATCTGAGTGGCCTTCACGTTTTGAGCGGACAGGGGATCGCGCCCTGCGACGCCCGCCTTCGTCGCAAAGCAATGCACCTGCTTTGCTCCTCGTTTCGATCCCCATATAAGTCCTAACAAACACTAAAGGCACCTCTTTCAAGGTGCCTTCGTGTTTGAGCGGACAGGGGATCGAACCCTGGACCCGCAGATTAAGAGTCTGCTGCTCTACCAGCTGAGCTATCCGCCCGACGCGAGGTAATGTATATCATTTTCTGGCCTGTTGTGCAATACCTCAGACAAAAAACTTTACCTGAAGTAGCTCAAATTCCATGAATTGAACAACAGCACCGATTGTGTTATCCTCGAATCACTTGCGGGGATGGTGGAACTGGCAGACACGTAGGATTTAGGTTCCTATTCGCAAGAGTGAGGGTTCAAGTCCCTTTTCCCGCAAACACGAAGACCGGCAACCGCCGGTCTTTTGTGTTTGAATGGGATTCGATAGGGACTTGAAGCGGAGCGTAAAGCAAAACCTCCTGCGGAGGGTTTGCAGCGTAGGCGGCCTGAACCGGACATACGGGAGGTGAAGGCAAGTCCCTAAATATCATCAGCAGAAATAATAGCCCTATACCCCTGATTTTTCTGTTTTTTCAAAGGGCAAAAACAGAAAAATACGGCAAAACCTCGTTCTTTTCTGTCAAGCTGTCCTGGCTATGATCATTTTAACAGAAAAAACAGGGTCCTCATGTCATTCTTGCTGTTTCTCAAGCAGATATAATTCATATTTCTTAGCTTTTTTCTGTCAGAGTCCAAAATACCGATTGTGCGCAGGCTGTTCGCAGCCTGTGAAGTGGCCCGACGGTTGGGAAAAGTCTTAGGCTGCAGTCCTGAGCTGTTTCTGATGGATTAAAACCATATTCAAAAGGCCCCAAAAGAATTTAGAAAAAATATATTGACACCTGATTCTACATAGGTTATTGTGAAACTCCCGAGCGAGAGACGCGGATCGAGTTCCGAGACGCACGCGAGCGCGGGGTTGGTAGCGGACCGCGGGTGGGCCTGGTAACAGTGCTGGCGCGTGGGG
>ONWV01000063.1 GCA_900321635.1 uncultured Spirochaetaceae bacterium
CTTTACATTAATGTAAAGGTGTACCGTAGGTTCAACAGCTATAACATCTTAATAATTATAATTAAAATAAAGAGTTACTTAAAATACAATATTCGAAATACAAATAGAGTATATGTTGATTCATAACCCAATTCGTCTCTAAACTGCAATACATATTGGTGTTAAAATATCACATTGCTTTTATCGCCAGCTTGAGGTTCTAGTGGGTTGTCTGATATGTGATTCTTTATTTCCCCGCAGCCCTCGTGATGGATTATCCTTGGAAAACCCTACCATGTCCGATTTGATTTGTCGGGAATGTGATTATTGGTTTCATCTAATCTCTGAAACTGAGGTTTGTTTACCCCTTTGGGTATTTCTTACTTTCCTTCTTCTTGCTATTCTATCGCCATGGATAAGATTTCCACATTCAATATTGACGATAAGATTTCTATAAAGCGTGATTTTCTCTTTGCCCTGTTCGTCTCATCCATGGTGATGGTAAACACTCTTGGGTCCAAGATAACAACCATTTTAGGCGTACGTGTCTCCGTCGGAATCTTCTTTGTCCCGGTTCTGTTTCTGATCACCGACATAATCGGTGAGGTCTTCGGCCGTAAGCAGGCATCGCGCTTTGTGAACATGGCAACTATGATGCTGCTTCTTCTGTTTGTGATGATTTTTGTATGCATTGCAGTAAAGCCCAATTCCACATGGGACATGCAGGATGAATACGCAATGGTGTTCGGCTCGTCACTTCGCATGACAATAGCATCGCTTGTCTCCTTTGTCGTAGCTCAGCAGCTTGATGTATTTATGTTCAGCTTCTGGGGCAAGGTTACAAAAGGAAAGTACCTATGGATCCGTAACAACCTTTCCACCATTGCATCGCAGTTCATAGACACAACTATCTTTGAATTCATCGCCTTCTGGCACCTGACTCCCAAGTTCACCACATCCTATGTTTTTTCCCTGATTCTTCCCTACTGGCTCTTTAAGGTGGTCTTTGCCCTTCTGGACACACCACTTTGCTATCTCGGAGTCTGGTGGCTTTCAGGAGAAAAAGGTTTGGGGAAAACTAACCAAAGATGATTTAGAACAGACTTTTTCTTGCTTTTAAATCAAAAATGATTTATATTTGGAATTAGATATTTTATAACTCATTTTTGAGGAGAATCTCCATGCCCTATATCTGGCAAAATGCTTTTTGGCCGAATTTCACATATGACAAAGAACAGGTTGCTTCATCATATAGCAAATACCTGTATCAAAAAGGAATCGCAGACGGTGTCTTTGACATGCTTTCAGACAGCAGCCGCCTGACCATGGTTGCAGAGAGTCTTTCAAGTGAAACCGTTTCAAGTTCGTCAATAGAAGGTGTGAGCCTTCAATATGACAGTGTCTTATCATCGGTTCTTAAGCAGCTGAATGCAGATCTTTCGTTCAAAGCCAATACAAGCAGAAACGAAGTCAGTGTTTCCCGCCTTATTGTGGATGCAAATAAAGACCACTCTCCTCTGACTGTCGAAAGACTTTTTTACTGGCATAAACTTCTTTTTGACGGAGTCCCCAAGGCAGTTTCACCCAAACATGTAGGGGCTTTCCGCACTGGACCTGTATATATTATCCGACAGACTCACCGTGATACTGAAATCCTCTATGAAGGAGTACCGGCTCAGATCGTTGACCAGGAAATTGAAAAACTTCTTGAATATATTAATTCAGATACAGAGCCAAATGCGCTTATCAGAAGTGCCGTAGCATCTTTCTGGTTTGTTATGATTCATCCTTTCACAGATGGAAACGGTAGGATCTCCCGTGCAATAGCCGATTATATCCTTTCTTTGGATTGTGGCTCAAATTTCAGACCGTACAGCATTTCAAGTTCAGTGATGAAGGATAAAAAAGGATACTACGACTCATTGAAAATCTCACAGACAGATGCATCTATGGACATCACACAGTGGGTTTTATGGTATATCTCAACTGTCTGCTCAAGCCTCTCCGATGCAGTTGAAACCTGCCGCAGAAAGCAACGCACATCACAGATTATGAAGTCACTTGATCCGAACCTTTTCAACTCAAGGCAACTTCACATGCTCTTTTACCTGGTCGAAGGTTCATTTTATGGAAAGCTGAATGCGGATAAATGGATGAAAATGACCAAATGTCAAAGTGCAACGGCAACCAGAGACCTGACAGATCTTACGGAAAAAGGACTTCTGATCCGCCTTGGAGAAGGCAGAAAAGGCACCTCATATTTGCTGAATCCCCGACTGGAAGATGTTGTTGAAACGCTCCATTAACTTTTTGGGAGAGAAAGACTTCAAAAACACTGGTAAGAAGTAATCAATAACTGTTGATTTTTGTTTTTGTTTTTTTTCTATTTTTTCTCAGGACGGATAATGGTATTACAATATTTGGAACCCGCTTCCAAGCACAAACGGAAAAAGGCCAGTCTTTCCCCGGTGGGGTAGTATGCTTTTCAGCTCACTGTCGCAGTGATATTCACCATCTAGATGTTGTTGGAACGCCCCGTTGACCCCGTTGACCACAAACGCCCCGAAGGCTCTAACATTTGCCTTTAGGCAACAATTTTTATATATTGCCCCTATGAAGGAAAAAACAGATATCATAGAGACCCTGCCTAGGGCCATATTCATAATTCCAATGCGCGGATGCCCGGTCTTTCCTGGGCTTTTTACCACAATCGAAGTCTCTGACAAACAGGACATTGAGATTATCCGTCACTGCGAGCGCTTCAACGGCTTTGGCCTTGTCATGCTCAAAAACGACAACAAGGACACGACAAAGCTCACAGAAGATGACTTTTACAACGTCGGAACCTTTGTCCGCGTAAAGAACCAGATCAACACCATCTACGGTACAAAATCCCTCTTTTTGGAGACAATCTGCCGCTTTAAGATGGACAACATCTTAATCAACCGCGGAACTGTTACAGCCAATGTGACATACATCCAGGAGGATGTGCTTTCCCCCATAGAGGATAAAGCATACACGGCAACTTTGCGCGAGGCTCTGGATCAGAGAGCAGACCGCTCAATGCTCTTGGAAAACCTCAGGTTCAACGCCTCCAACATAAGTGAGGCAATCCGTCTTGCCGATTATCTTACTTCATCCGTAGTTCCCAGAAACCGCCAGCAGGAGTTCCTGGAGACCTTCAACGGCAAGGAAAGAATCATGAAGCTTCTGCAGGTAATGGCAGAAGAGCTTGCCGTGCAGCACATGCACGATGAGATTCAGGGAACCGTTACAAAGAAGATAGATTCCCGTCAGAGAGAATACTATCTGAAAGAAGAGCTACGCTTTATCAAAAAGCAGCTTGATGAGCTTGGCCATAATGCAGAGGACATTGACTCAGATGAAGAGTCTGAAGAAGGCGCCACGGGCGAGAAAAAGCCCCGTAAGCCAAAGCTTCTGGATAGACTCAAGGCACTGAATCTCACAGGCGAAACCTATGAAACTGTGATGGATGAATATCAGAAGATGACGGCCATGGACACAAACAACCCCGAATACTCAATGGTCAGAACATACCTTGAGATGGTGGCGGATCTTCCGTGGAACAGCTTCTCACCCGATGATTTCAGTCTTGAGAAGGCAAAAAAGATACTTGAGCAGGACCACTACGGAATAAAGGATGTCAAAGACAGAGTCCTTGAATTCTTAGCTGTCCGCAAGCTCAAAAACGACACAAAAGGATCAATTATCTGCCTTGTAGGTCCTCCGGGAACAGGAAAGACATCCATCGGAATCTCAATTGCAAAGGCACTTAATAAAAAGTACTACCGCTTCAGTGTGGGCGGCATGCGTGATGAAGCCGAGATCAAAGGCCATAGAAGAACCTATATCGGCTCAATGCCCGGTCAGATTATAAAGGGCCTTAGGGTCACAAAGACCAAGAACCCTGTCTTTGTCATAGACGAGGTTGATAAGATGACTGTCTCTGCCCAGGGCGACCCAGCGTCCGCACTGTTGGAAGTACTTGATCCCGAGCAGAACGCTACGTTCCGCGACCATTATCTGGATCTTCCCTTTGATGTGTCCAACGTTCTTTTCATTGTTACGGCAAACACAACCGACACCATCCCACGCCCGCTTTTGGACAGAATGGAGGTTATTGAGCTTTCAGGCTACACATCTCAGGAAAAGCTTCATATCGGAAAAAAATACCTTGTGCCCAAAAGCCGCGCAAAGCATGGCCTTAAGAGCACGGATGTCACCTACTCCGATAAGATGCTTCACAAAATCGCTGAAGAGTATGCCCGTGAAGCGGGAGTCAGACACTTTGAAAAGTGCCTTGATAAGATTCACAGAAAAATCGCCATGGAGATTGTCCAGGACGAATACAAGAGATCCGAGCTTCTTTCGCAGGGAAAGACCGAAGAGGAAATCAATTCCTGCGGCGATCTTCTAAAGCGCCCTGTCAGAATCAACGACGAGCTTTTGATCAAATACCTTGGTCAGCCTGTCTTCCACGAAGATGAGGTGATCCGCGCCAACAAAGTGGGAATGTCCGTAGGCCTTGCCTGGACCAGCATGGGAGGTGATGTTCTCGCCATAGAGGCCCAGCACATTCCAGGCCGCGGCGAGCTTAGGATTACAGGCCAGCTCGGAGACGTCATGCAGGAAAGTGCGAACATCGCCTTCTCCTACATAAAGAGCATCTGTGCATCTCACGGAATTGACATGTCCTGGTTTGACAGAAACAGCATCCACCTCCATGTGCCCGAGGGCGCAACACCCAAGGACGGACCGTCTGCAGGAGTGACAATGGCAACTGCCATCTACTCTCTTGTAACAGGTCAGGTGATGGCTCCTGACATGGCAATGACAGGAGAGCTTTCCCTCTTAGGAAAGGTCATGCCCATAGGCGGCCTTAAAGAGAAAGTTCTTGCCGCCAAGAGAAACCTTGTAAAGACAGTCCTTATTCCCAAATTCAACAAACGCGATTTGGATAAACTGGAAGACAATGTCAAAGAAGGTCTGACCTTCCACCTAGTGGGGGACATGGAAGAAGTTCTGTCACTTGCCTTCCCCAAGGATAAATATCCCCTGGGAAAAGGCTCTGATGCAGGCCCTTCAGCTCCTGCCCTTTCACCTGAGGAGAAGCTTGCCTCCGTTGTGGCAAAGGCCGTAGCCCAGGCTCTTGGCAAAGAGTGAGAACTTTCGTATAAGAAAACTATGTCAGATCAAAAGAAGATGGAGCTTCTGTCCCCGGGCGGAAGCATTGAAAAGATTAGGACAGCCTTCACCTACGGAGCAGATTCTGTCTACTTCGGGCTTAAGGATTTTTCGCTTCGCACCAACGCCAAGAATGTCGAGTACGGCACCCAGGACGAACTTCGCGAGATCAAAAAACGCTTCGGCGGAAAGTACTACTGCACGGTCAACATCTACTTCCACGAAGACGATATTTCAAAGCTTCAGGCCAAGCTGGACGAGATATCCGACTACCCCTTTGACGCCTTCATCCTCTCGGACATAGGAATTCTGGATATCCTTCGCTCCAAATTCCCCGATGCGGAGTACTCGCTTTCCACCCAGGCAAGCTGCATCAATTCGCGCTCTGCCAAAATCTACCATGACATGGGCTTTAAGAAGGTCATCCTGGGCCGCGAGACCCCTCTTAAGGATATCAGGAAGATTAAGGATGCCAACCCCGATCTGGAGCTTGAGGCCTTTGTCCACGGTGCCATGTGCATGGCGTACTCGGGCCGCTGCTTCCTTTCGTCCCATCTTGCAGGCCGCAGTGCCAATTTCGGAGACTGCGCCCACACCTGCCGCTGGAACTACCGCCTGGCATTGGAAGAAGAATCCCGCCCCGGGCGCTACTACCCTGTTCTTGAGGAAAACGAGTGGACCACCATCATGTCATCAAAGGACCTTTGCATGATTGACCACCTAGCAGACCTTCGCGACGCAGGCGTGGACGCACTTAAGATCGAAGGCCGCATGAAGAGCGTCTACTACGTGGCCTCCGTCACCCGCGCCTACCGCAAGGCCCTGGACCACCTCTACGACCCGTCTGTCGAATACAAGAGCTACCGTGACGAGCTCTTCAACGTCAGCCACAGAGAATACTCCACAGGCTTCTTCTACGGCCGCGGCCCCATCGATGTGGACGACGACATCAACAAGCCCACCACCGACGGCTACCTTCGCGACTACCTCTTTTTGGGCACCATCGGAGCTCAGGTCAAGCCCGGAATCTATGAAGTCGACATCAAGAACCAGATCAAAACCGGCGACAATCTCGAGTTCATCGGCCCCGATGTCCTGTGCCTCAAAGACGACAACATCTGTGTCCTGGACGAGTCCTTTGCCCCGATCGAGCACCTCGACCACTGCCGCAGCGGCTTTATCAAAACCTCGGTCCCATTGAAAGAAGGATACATAATCCGCAAGGAAATTCGGCTCTAAGGCCTACAAATAGTGTAAAAATCGCGTTTTTTTGCCTAAAAAACGCTTGTTTTATGTTGATTATTGTTGCGTTCCCAATGAGTTGTGTTAGAATTTAATCAAATATAACCCACTAGGAGGAATAAACAGATGACAAATCACGATCAGCTCGTAGGACTTTTTGAGACTTATGTACAGGAGAACCAGAAGTTCATCGAAAAAGGCGTCAAGGCTTCTGCATCAAGAGCAAGAAAGGCTCTGGCTGATATCTCAAAGCTTTGCAAGGCAAGAAGAGTTGAGATCCAGGAAAAGAAGAACCAGTTGGAAGGAAAGTAATCTTTCATCAAATCTTAATAACACGCAACCTGCAATCTTGCAGGTTGTTTTTTTTGTCATCACTGTTTACCCCTTAGCTGTCTTATAGATTGAACTCACGGAACAGCTTGTTTTTGAATTCACTGTCAGAGGTAGCTTTTTTCAGATCATCTACACGGTTTGCCTTCAGCAGCTCGGAAACAAGCTTGTCCATCCGCTCAGCTTCCATCTTACGTCCTTTCTTAAGACCCTTTTCCAGCCCCTCTGCTATGCCTTCTTTCCGGCCTTCGTTCTTGAGAAATTTGCGCTCAGCATCTTCATCATATTCTGTCAGGCACGACCACATCACTGTTTACCCCTTACTCCTTCGGAATCTTATAGATTGAACTCACGGAACAGCTTGTTTTTGAATTCACTGTCAGAGGTAGCTTTTTTCAGATCATCTACACGGTTTGCCTTTAGCAGCTCGGAAACAAGCTTGTCCATCCGCTCAGCTTCCATCTTACGGCCTTCGGACAGTCCCTCTTTACGCCCTTCGGACAGTCCTTCTTTCCGGCCTTCGTTCTTGATAAACTTGCGCTCAGCATCTTCATCATATTCTGTCAGGCACATTTCCTTGACCTCCGCTATGTTGGCAAGCAGATACTCACGGATCATCGAATCTTCCGGAAGTGCATCCACCGCCTTTCTGATCGCCGAATCCATATCATGCAGCTTCTGTTCATAGTTTCTCACATCAGCTACGAATTGTGAATAGTCAGCCAGCGGTCTGCAGGCACTCATCAGCTCCGCATTCCTTCCTCTGTTGATGTTCAGCATGGTCACCCTGACATCTATGTCCGGTTCCGAACCTTCCTTGAAGGCAGACTTGAGTTCAAGCACCTTGCTGTCCGGCTGTCTTGCTTCTCCGTTGTAGAAGCATATCATCCTGGGTGTGGGGAAATGCTGCTGGGAGTAACTGTGGAGGCTGATATCCGCCTTGTGTGACTCCACATACTTGCTGTAGACCATTCCCGCATAGATGAGCATCCTCATGGGCATGTTCGGATTGAATGAGCTCTGCTGCTCATAGAAGCTCATGGTATCGGCCAGAAGAAACGAAAGGTCGTTCTTCATCGAAAGATAGAGCACATCCTCTATCGTCGTGATCTGAATCGCATCACTGTCCGTATAGGCTGACTTGTTGACAGCATTGTACAGACTCAGCGTCCACTCCCTGTTCTCATGTCTTCCGAAGATGAATTTGAACAGTCTGTCCTTGTGTTCTTTGTTTACTGATGGTTCCGGCATAATATACCACCTGAATATGAAGAAACGGTGGGGAAGAGCGCCAAGCGATCTCCTGAGCCACTCAAACCCTAATACAGATTTTTTGCTGAAAATATTCGACTTTTTGAGAAAAAAACTTTG
>ONWV01000022.1 GCA_900321635.1 uncultured Spirochaetaceae bacterium
AATTTCCTTCAGAGAAAACAGATGGGGCGGCCTTGTTTCCCAGGGCATCGGAACTTCCATGCTTCAGATGGGTAACATTGTCAGAAATCCGCGCATCTGGATCGCTCCGACTTTGGCATCTGCCATAACTGGCCCGATCGCCACCTGCGTCTTCCGGCTTCAGATGAACGGACCTGCTGTCTCTTCAGGAATGGGAACCTGCGGCCTTGTAGGTCAGATCGGAGTCTATTCCGGCTGGGTGAACGATGTTGCATCAGGCGTTAAAGAAGCCATCACCTTCTCCGACTGGTTCGGCCTCATCATGATTTCATTCATCCTTCCTGCCGCTCTTGCCCTTGCCATCAATGCTCTTTGCAGAAAACTCGGCTGGGTCAAAGACGGAGACATGAAGCTCAGCTGATTTCGCCCTAAATTAGAATCTCCTTGATTATTGTATCCACATACTCAGTGCTCAAGGGTCTGTCCTTGCATTCAACGCTCAGGATGAGATTCTTTCCAAGGATTATCCCGTTTTTCGCAAACTGCTCGATTTTGATCTGGTTGCCAACCGCATATTCTTCATCACCCATCTTGCCCAGGTGCTCCCAGTAGTATTCCTTTCGGGTCCTTTTATTCAGAATCATGAAATCCGGATATCTTATAGAAGTCCAATCATCAAGAACAGCCGAAGCCTCATAGATATACGGGACATTATTGAATGTAAGCCTGTCTGCTATTATCACCTCGCTCTTCGATTTGACATACTCCCCTTTCAGAGTCCTGTACTGTCCGTTGAGCAGCTTACGATTTCTGAGAATCTTATTACTTTTCAGCCAGTTCAAGGCAAAACCGTCATCTGTCATCTTAAAAGGCCCGATCAGACTCTGAACAGTCTTATGAAGTGACGGATATACTTTATCTATATCCGCCAACTGCCGCCCTGTCGTCAGAATCTTGATGCATCTGAGAAGCTTTTCCCTTTCTCTTTTAGCCGTCTCCAGCATTTTTTCATAATGCTTCTTCCTGGCAAGCTCCTTGATAAGATCCTTTTTATCCTCTCCAAGGTATTCCTTCTTGCCATCGTCTGTTTGGAGGTAGAACCTTGTATGTCTATCAATTGTCGAGCAAATCAATTGTCCAGATTTATTGATTTCCGGGCTGCACTCAATGTATTTGATAATCTTTTCAAGTTCATCAAGCATATTTTGCATGTTTTCAACGTGGTTTTTCAGATTCATGTTTTTATTATATAAGTTTAAAAGTCAGATTTTGGAAAAAAAACTTATAAAATAAGTTTAAAATTCAAAAACTTGAAAAAAAACTTATCCTACACCCGGTTGTTCATAGGCTGTGGGTTTCTTGTGTAGCGGTCTGCACATGCGAGACGGGGCGCGGCCATCAGAAGCAAGGCGCCCGACGTCTCAGGCCTGTGCAGAGAATCCCGATGCACAAGATACACATCGGTCTATGACCATCCGGGGAAAGACCTTGTTTCCCTTGACCCTTGACCCTTGACCCTTGACCCTTGCACCTTGGCCGTCGCACCTTGGCAACAAAAAAAGGCCCCGGTTTCCCGGAGCCAAATAACATGAAGAACAATCAGTATTATCTCTGACCCTTGTCGTAAGGAATACCCTCTGCCTTCGGAGCCTTTGAGTTCTTTGAAGTCAGGGCAAGGACAATGATTGAGATGATGTATGGCATCATGTTGTAGAATGTGCTCGGCAGATTCAATGCTGTAAGGAATCCGAAACCGAAGTATGTGTTACTCAGGGCACGGAAGAATCCGAACATCAGAGCTGCAAGAGCAATCTTGGTCGGCTTCCACTGACCGAAGATCATAACGGCCAGGGCAAGGAATCCGAATCCTGCGACACCGTACTCGAATCTCCACTCGGAAACACCGGCGAGGATGTAACAGACACCACCAAGTCCTCCGAGACCACCAGAGATCATGACACCAGCCCAACGCATCTTCAGAACGTTGATACCGACAGAGTCGGCTGCCTGTGGATGCTCACCGCAAGCCATGAGTCTGAGACCGAACTTGGTCTTGTAAAGCACGAACCATGCGCAGCCCAGAACGATGAGCGTAATCAGCATGAACCAGTTGAACTCGAAAGCACCCATCTTGACGATGAACTTCTTCTTGGGCTCGATGTACTGGATGATTGAGCTGACATCGTGCGGGTTTCTGGCTGTGTTGATAGCCTTGACAATAACGGTTGCGGCAGCTGTTCCGAGCATGTTCAGAGCAGTACCGACGATTGTCTGGTCAGCCTTGAAGTTGATTGCGGCAACAGCAAGAAGAGCCGAATACGCGACACCTACGATGATTGCAAATAGCAATACCAAAAGTATGTAGAAGAATCCCGGAATGGAAATCGGAAGATATCTCATAGCAAGAGCTCCGCCGAGGGCTCCCATTACCATGATTCCCTCAAGTCCGAGGTTGATGACTCCGGAGTGCTCAGAATAGCAGCCTCCCAGAGCAACCAGAATAAGGACAGAAGCAAAAATAAGTGTATATTGAATCAGTAGCAGCATTAGTTCTTACCTCCGTCTTGCTTGAAGTTTTCATACTTTCCAGTTCTCTTGGTCTCATTCCTACGGATGATGTTGTTCATGACAGTCTTCATGAACAGAACGAATCCGCAGAGGTAGATGATCAAGGCACTGATCAGGTCAGTAATCTGTGAGCTGTACTTTGTAAGATCGACAAATGCACCGCCTGCAGTGATGTGGGTGATGAAGTACGATGAGAAGATTGTTCCGATCGGGTTAAGTCCTCCGAGGAACGTTGCGGCTATTCCGTTGAATCCCATGGCAGGAACAGTGGATGAAGTGACTGCCCACTGCTCGAAGTCTGTCAGGTAGTAGAATGCGGCACCGAGTCCCGCAAGAGCTCCGGAGATGACCAGAGTCACGATGATGTTTCTCTTCTCCATCATTCCGCAGTACTTGGCAGCGTTCTTGTTGATACCTGTTGCCTTGAGCTCGTAACCGAACTTTGTCTTATCAAGGATAATCATGATAAGAACGGCTATGATTATCGCAATTGGTATTGCAATCGTCACATATTTGTCCTTGAACAGCTGGTCCAGACCGAGTGTCGGAAGCAGAGCGCTCTTGTTGGTGCTTGCAAGTGACAGGGTATCCTTTGATGAAGGATTCTTGACGGCTGTCAGCGTGGCGTTTGTGAAGTACAGGCAGATCCAGTTGAGCATGATGCCCGAGATGACCTCGTTAACATTCAGATAAGCCTTCAGAACACCGACAATCGAAGCAAGAAGAGCTCCTGCAATCATTGCCAGAAGCATGCAGGGAATCCAGCCCAGCTGCCACTTGAGGCCTGCATAAAGGGCTGCGACGATTCCGGCGCAATACTGACCTGGGGTTCCGATGTTGAACAGACCGACCTTATAGGAGAAAAGAACGGCCAGCGCACACATAAGAAGCGGAACTGTCTTTACAAGGGTCTCACCGAAGTATTTGAGCCTTGATACCGGGGATTTGAACCAGAAGAAGTTCTTGATGATGTTCATGATTGAACTGAATGCACTTGCCGGGTTGATGATCAAAAGCACGACGAACGCAATCAGCAGTCCTAAGATGATACAGATCAAAGATGCGATCAGGGACTGAACTCCGGGTTTCTTGAAGAAATTGGTCTTTTCCTTGCTCATGATCTGACCTCCATTCTCTTTGCTCCAGCCATGTAGAGTCCGAGCTCCTCCTGTGTGGTCTTCTTCGGATCGAATTCTCCGACGATCTCACCTTCGTACATGACGAGGATTCTGTCAGGGACATCCATGACCTCGTCAAGCTCAAGCGAGATGAGAAGAACAGCCTTTCCTGCATCTCTTCTTTCGATGAGCTGTTTATGGACGAACTCGATGGCTCCTACGTCCAGACCTCTTGTGGGCTGAACTGCGACCAGAAGGTCGGGATCTTTGTCAATCTCACGGGCGATGATGGCCTTCTGCTGGTTTCCACCGCTCATGGCACGGGCAATGGTTACAGGACCCTGTCCGCTTCTGACGTCGTATTCCTCGATAAGCTTCTCAGCATAATGTCTGATATTGTCTTTCTTGAGGAATCCGGCCTTTGACGTGAACTCCGGAAGGAAGTAGGTCTCAAGAACTAGGTTGTTCTCCAAAGAGTAATCAAGAACAAGACCGTGCTTGTGTCTGTCCTCAGGAATGTGGCTCATTCCTGATGTATTTCTCTTTCTGATCGGAGCTTTGGTGATGTCCATGCCGTTGAGCTTGATTTCTCCGCTTACAAGCGGCTCAAGACCTGTCAGGCCGTGGACGAATTCACTCTGTCCGTTTCCGTCGATTCCGGCGATACAGACAATCTCCCCTGCTCTTACCTTCAGGGAAACATTCTTGACCGCATTGTTCTTATGGGTCTTGGATGCGACCGTCATGTTGTTGACTTCAAGAACAACATCTCCGAGCTTCTCCGGCTTCTTCTCGATGTGGAAGTTGACGTTTCTTCCGACCATCAGTGAAGACAGCTCCTGAGCCGTGGTGTTCTTGGTCTCTACGGTTCCGACGTACTTTCCTTTTCTGAGGATAGTACAGCGGTCCGCGACAGCCATGATTTCTGCAAGTTTGTGTGAGATGAACAGAATTGATTTTCCCTCAGCCTTGAGGTTTCTCATTATCTGCATCAGCTCGTCGATTTCCTGCGGGGTGAGAACGGCGGTAGGCTCATCAAAGATGAGAATCTCGTTCTCTCTGTAAAGCATCTTCAGAATTTCGGTACGCTGCTGCATACCTACGGTGATGTCCTCGATCTTTGCATCCGGGTCAACCATAAGGCCGTACTTCTGGGAAAGTTCAAGAACCTTCTTTCTGGCATCTTCCTTCTGGAGGATGCCGTATTTGTTGGGTTCCACTCCCAGAATGATGTTGTCCAGAACAGTAAAACATTCGACCAGTTTGAAGTGCTGGTGCACCATACCAATTCCAAGGTCGTTTGCATCGTTCGGGTCATTAATCTTGACTTCTTTTCCGTCTTTCTTAATGACTCCTTCTTCCGGCTGATACAACCCGAAGAGTACACTCATCAGAGTTGATTTGCCGGCGCCGTTTTCCCCGAGCAGAGCGTGGATCTCACCCCTCTTCAACTGAAGAGTGATGTTGTCGTTTGCAATGATGCCAGGGAAGCGCTTTGTGATGTTGAGCATCTCAATCGCGTATGGAACGTCCACAGTCGATTCCTCCTGTTAGCTTGGCTTTTCAAATTATTATAGTACGAAGATAGGATGTATGAAACAAAAAAAAGCAGGAAAGGTAAAAACCTCTCCTGCTTGAAACGTCAAGTAAATGACTATTACTTGATTGTTCCCAGGTCGATGACAGTGATGTTCTTTGCCATCTTGGAAGGAGCAACATCGATTGAAGAATCGACTTTGATCTTTCCGTCAAGCATGTCAGCGACAAGAGCCTTGTAGTCATCAAGTGAGAACTTGGCTGAGAACTGTGTTCCTGCACCGGTCGGGATTCCGACATAGTTCAGGTCAGGATCCTTGGAAACAAGTCCGAGGTTGGCGACCTTACCAGCGAGAGTCTCCCAAGCATTGTCCTCGCAGATGGTCTTCAGAGCTGCCTGTGTTGAAGGATAAAGTCCCTTCATAGCAGAGGTAACTGTGATTCCCTTTCCGTATGCACCGTCGATGATCGGAGCCTGGTCAACGTCAACACCGATGACCTTTCCGCCGACCTTGGCTGCTGCCTCAGCTGCTGATGTGTAGATACCACCACCGCAAGCGAAGACGAGCTCTGTTCCGGCCTTGTACCATGTATCCATAGCTGCTGTGATATCAGCATCGCCGAAGAACTGGTTTCCGTAGGTGTACTTGACCTCAGCCTTTACGCCCAGCTCCTTAGCTGCTGCATCAGCGCCCTGGACGAAACCGTAACCATAGCGGATAACTGCAGGAACTGCCATTCCACCGAGGTAACCGAGCTTGGTGTAACCGAGCTTAACTGCTGCATAACCTGCCATGTAGCCTGCCAGCTCTTCCTGATAGACAGCGCTGTAGACGTTTGCAGGAGCCTTTCCGCCAAGATCAAACTCTGAAACGTCCAGAGCGACGAACTTGACATCTGGATAAGCAGGAGCTGCTTCCTGGATAGCCTCGCCGAATGCGAAACCAGGCATGACGATGATGTTGTAGCCCTCTTCGATGGCTGCGACGATCATCTTGACACGCTCTGCGGTGCTGTCACCGGTCGGCTTCTTGTAAGTGAACTTCAGACCCTTGGCTGCTGCATAGTCGCGGCATGCTTCATATGTTGTCTGGTTGAATGACTGGTCTGTGATATCGCCGTAGTCTGTGACCATAGCAATCTGATTTGCCGGAGCAGTTGCCTTTGATTCTTTCTTACAGCTGACGAATGCTGTAAGAGCAACTGCGAGAATAACAAAAAGTACTAAAGCTTTTTTCATACTTTTAATATCCCTCCATTATTTTTCGTGTGCTGATACACACTTCTTTCTCTATGATAAATGAAAGTCAGTCACTAATCAACGAAAAATGCGCTAAAAAGCAGACGGCAGCCTGTCCGGCTGCCGTGCAAAATCCTGTATCTCTTTGCCTATTAACTAGCTGAATTAAGAAGAAGAAGGCTGAAGACCAGTGTGAAAAGAGCGACTGTCTCGATGATACCGATGACGATGAGGTAGTTGGAAGTACCCTTTCCTGTCTCTCCGAGTGCGTCACAGGCTGCTGCGGCACAGCGTCCCTGGAAGAATGCTGAAAGACCGATTGCAAGACCGCCGAACATTCCGATGAACATAGCAAGAAGCTGGTTCAGTCCGTTGGAAAGTGCGCTGCTGATGAAGTTCATAAGAAGGAATCCGTAGATTGTCTGTGTCAGAGGTGCTCCGGTGAAAGCAATCAGCATGAACGGTGCCGGCTTTCCGTTAGCGTAGCACTTCTTCCATGTGCCGACTGCTGCAACTGCTGCAGCACCGATTCCTGCGCCTGATCCCATAGCCGAGAGGCAGACTGCCAAAGCCAAACCGATTAATCCGATACCCATATTCTAATCTCCTATTTGTACTTGCTTAAGAATTCTTTTTGAAAGGTTCGTATGGAATTCCAGCCCATTCCATTCCGAGCTGGCCTGAGAACTCCAGAAGGTTCAAGCGCACACCGTGAACGACAACGCTCAGCATGCCCATTATTATATTAAGGCCATGTCCTATCACAAGGATGATCACTCCCACAGGGAATGCCCAGCCCTTGAGCATCGGAGATGCCATACCATTGAAACTCTGCGCAATGGCCAGACTGGCCATTCCGACAGCAAACAGACGGATGTAGCTCATCACATTTCCGAAGGCACTGATGGTGTCCAAAAATGTTGTGAACGCACCGCCAAGACCTGCCTTTATTCCCTTACCGAAGCTCTGACCGGGCTCCTGGGATCCGAAAAGGACCACCAGAACCAGACCTCCTCCGATAATGGCAAAGACCAGCTTCAGATTGATCGATGCACCGATTACCAGCATCAGAGCAAGGAAATAGATGCTGATTATCATGGCAAGCCATGCGAAATCCGCAACAAATGCGATACTCTTTTGCTTCCACTTGCGGACCACATTCATGAGGCATGCAAGAGATAGCTGGATGGCACCGACGGAGAAGCAGAACTTCATCACATGGTTCTGAGCCGCCGTGCTGTCCACCATGAAATACTGCGGGTAGTTCGCAATGGACGGGATTACCAGCATCCTCAGGAAAGGAATGTGCATCGCAGCCTCGCTTCCGAACCATGTTCCGGTAAGGGATCCCCATATCACCGTGGCGATACTCATTACATATAGAAACATGTTCAGGTTCGAGACCTTCTTAGCCTTGATGTGAAGGCCGATGGAAAGACCCAAGAAGATCAGACCGTAGGCCGCATCGCCGATGATCATGGCAAAGAACAGCGACAGGAACAGAAGGAACCACATGCTTATGTCGTACTCCCTGTATCCCGGAACCGTTCCGAGCATGTCGAACAGCGGCTTCATCATCTTGGTGACCTTGTTGTAGCGGACCTTTGTGGGAACAGGGTCGTCCTCAGCAGGATCATCAAGGGCATAGGCCCAGCAGTTCTTCTTCGCGGCATTCTTGAAGCCGTCCAGATCCGACTCAGGCATGAAGCCCGTCAGAAGGCTCAGGCCCTCCTCGCTTGCGGTCGCATCGCTTACGCTGTTGAAGACAATCTCATCCGTGACAACAGCTATCTCTTTATCATAGCTTGAAATCATGGAGGCCGATGTCTTTAAAAGCTCATCAATCTGAGAAATTCTCTTTCTCTTTGAGGCAACCTCTGCTTCAATCTGGCTCACTCCCTTTTCAGGAAGAATGAACTTGAATGAGGCAAACTGAGAAGGAAGTTCATCTCCCAGAACGGCGATTGCAGTCTTCTTCTCAATGTCCTTGAGAACGATGTACTTGCAGTCCTCGGGAAGGCCTTCGACAACTCCGTCTCCGAGAAGATAGAAATTGAACGAAAGCCCATTCTCTTCCAGATTCTTTATATCAGAGGGATCAAAGTCACCCCATTTCGAGATCTGGTCGCGAAGGATTTCCATCTTGGTAATCTCATCGGAGAGGCTCTTTTTCTCATCAACAGCAGAAACAAGCTTTTCATGAAGGGCCTCGAAGCTCTTGCCTGTGACTACCTTCTTCTGCTCAACCTTGGGCTGCTCAGACAAAACTGCCTTGATGCGGTTCAGCTGCGAGAGCCTGTCAGTAAGCTCGGTATTTGGAGCCGCTGTCTCAGAGACATGGATTACTCCCAGGTCCCTGATTCCGCTGATCATCTCCGTCTTGCGGTCCTGAGGGGCCACGACGATAATCTTTTTCATTTTCTCAATCATCAGAACCTCCCTTTTCCGCCAGCTTCTTCTTGGCTATCTTTCCACGCACGACTGCAGCAGTCTGCTGGTCTCCTATATAGATACCGATTCTGCGGATGTTCTCCTTGGTCTCGGGTATCTTAACCTTTTCAAACAGATTGACCCTCTGGCTTGTGGTCCTGAGCTCTTTGCCCAGAAGCTCAAGTTGCATCTCCAGTGTACGCATCATAGCGGTGATTCTTGCCGATTCCTTCAGAAGAACCACAGCCTTGTCCACCCAGAGCGGATAATCCTCCACTCTGTACTTTATGTCCTTGAACGTCAGATTCTCGAAGATCGGGATGGTGACTCCGGCGATATTCCCCTCTTTCCTGATGACCTTGTCCGTCTTGACCAGTTTGTCAAGGCGACGGTTTCTGTCAAAGGTTCTGTTCTCACCGAAAACAGCTATCCAATCCTGAACTCCGCTAACCAAAGCCTCCTGCTGTGCCTTGTAGTCGGCAAGCTCGGCCTCTATCTGACGCATGACCATCTGGAGCTGCTGCTTCTTGAGCAAAAGCGTAGGAAGATACCGCTGATATTGCTTCAGCTGGTCTTTCTGCTTCTTCTGTTCATTCTTGGTCAGCTTAACAGCCACTTATGCCTCCAGCTTCTTCGGCCATCTCTGGGCGATCAGTTCACTTCTAAGTCCTGTCTCATTGGGCTCGAAACACTCTGCGAGAATCTCCCAACCCAAATCCAAAGCTTCCTCGAGCGGAATGTTGACGGAGAGATCCATCAGTTTTGACTCGAAGAGCTGACCGAATTTGAGAAGCTTCTCATCCCACTCGGTCATCATGAATCCCATGGATTTCTTCTCAAGCGACTCCCTGTAGGCGCTGTAAAGCTTGATAAGACCGTCCATAAGGGCTCTGTGGTCGTTTCTTGTATCCTTGTTGACGTTCTGCTTCAGACGGCTCAGGCTTCCGAACGGCTCGATGTGGCCGTTTTTGAGGTAGTACTGACCCTCTGTGATGTAACCCGTGTTATCAGGAACCGGATGGGTGACATCATCACCGGGCATTGTAGTGACAGCAAGAATTGTCAAAGATCCTGCACCCTCGAAGTCGACTGCCTTCTCATATCTGGAAGCAAGGGAGCTGTAAAGGTCTCCTGGGTATCCTCTGTTGGAAGGAACCTGCTCCATTGTGATTGCAGTCTCTTTCAGAGCATCGGCGAAGTTCGTCATATCGGTCAGAAGGACAAGAACCTTCTTTCCCTCAAGGGCAAAGCGCTCGCCTACTGCCAGCGACATGTCTGGAATCATGGTGCACTCGACCGTCGGGTCACTTGCGGTGTGGATGAACATGATTGTTCTGCTCATGGCACCGCTCTGCTCCAGAGTATCTCTGAAGAACAGATAGTCATCATATTTAAGTCCCATGCCGCCCAGGATGATTAGGTCAACCTCGGCCTGCATGGCGATTCTTGCCAGAAGCTCGTTATACGGCTCTCCTGAAACGGAGAAGATGGGGAGCTTCTGGGATTCAACCAGTGTATTGAACACATCGATCATCGGAATTCCGGTTCTGATGAGGTTCTTGGGAACGATTCTCTTTGCCGGGTTTACGGAAGGTCCGCCGATTTCGACCATGTTCTCATCAAGCTCAGGACCGTTGTCTCTGGGCTTTCCGGATCCGTCAAAGACCCTTCCAAGAAGGTTTTCGGAAAAACTCACGCGCATCGGGACTCCGAGGAACCT
Source organism: uncultured Spirochaetaceae bacterium (assembly GCA_900321635.1). Lineage (GTDB taxonomy): Bacteria > Spirochaetota > Spirochaetia > Sphaerochaetales > Sphaerochaetaceae > UBA9732. Next base: position 10,592 of record ONWV01000022.1, read on the forward strand.
GACAGGGTCATCGGTCTTGACTCCCTGGGCTCCGGCGAAGACCTGAAGGCTCACCAGATCGCCGTCAAGCTTGATGACGTTGGCATAGCTTTTTCCAACCATGGCAAGGTCGTTGTATTTGACACCCTCGGCACGGACGGTGATGACGTTTCCTACGATTGACTCAATCTTTGTGTAGACCTTGTTCATCTCAACCCTCCTTTACCTTTGACTTGAAGAGGTCATTGATCTCTTTTTCGTACTTAGCATAGCGCTCATCGCTTATCTGGACGCTGTTCCAGTCCAGGAACTTCTGTCTCATTTCGTTGAAGAAGGCTCTGACTTCCTTCTTGCTCTCGATGTCGAACTTGGCCATCAGGACCTTGTACAGCAGATCGAACTCCGTCTTCTGTCTCTCAGGCGGAACGGCGGCATCGACCAGGTCGAACGAGTTCTGCTGAAGATATACAGCATCAAGAAGCTCGCCCTTCTGGTACTCGATGTAATCCTCGACCGATGTTCCCTCTTCTCCGACAACCTTCATCATCTGATTAATCTCATTGGACTTGAAAAGAACGTTTCTGGCATTGTTGACCAGCTTCTGGTCGATGATTCCCTTGTACTTTGACCATGAATCAAGCGGATGGATTGCAGGATACTTTCTGGCATCCGAGCGCTCTCTTGAAAGTCCGTGGAATGCTCCAACGACCTTCAGCGTCGCCTGGGTGACAGGCTCCTCGAAGTTTCCTCCTGCGGGGGAAACTGTTCCTCCGATTGTTACCGAACCGATGCTTCCGTCATGGAGTCTGACCTTTCCGGCTCTCTCATAGAAGGCGGCGATGACTGACTCAAGGTATGCCGGGAATGCTTCCTCACCAGGAATCTCCTCAAGTCTTCCGCTCATCTCTCTCATGGCCTGTGCCCAACGGCTTGTGGAGTCTGCAAGAAGCAGAACGTTCAGGCCCATCTGTCTGTAGTACTCGGCCATTGTGATGGCTGTGTAAACGGAAGCCTCACGGGCGGCAACAGGCATCGATGATGTGTTACAGATGATGATTGTTCTCTCAATCAACGAACGTCCTGTCTTGGGGTCGATGAGCTCTGGGAACTCCTTAAGAACCTCTACAACCTCACCGGCACGTTCTCCGCAGGCTGCGATGATAACGATATCAACGTCGGCGTTACGGCTTTCCATGTGCTGAAGAACAGTCTTTCCTGCACCGAACGGGCCTGGAACGCAGAATGTTCCGCCCTTTGCAACAGGCAGGAATGTATCGATGATTCTGATTTTCATGATCAGAGTCTCATCAGGTCTGAGGCGCTCGTCATAGCAGTTGACTGCCTTCTTAACAGGCCAGCTGAAGACCATGGTGAGCTTCTTTTCCTCACCCTTGGGACTCTTTACCGTGGCAATGTTGTCACGGACGTTGTATTTGCCCTTATCCGCGATGGATGTGACTGTCCACTCGACATCGTCAAATCCGAACGGAATCATGATTTTATGTGTGAAGATTCCCTCGGGGACCGTTCCGAAAGCATCGCCGGGTCTGAGCTTGTCGCCGACCTTGGCAGTGGGTGTGAACTCCCAGTCCTTGTTCGGAATCGGATCAAGGTAGACTCCCCTCTGGAGGAAGAAGCCGCATTTCTCAGCAAGAGACGGAAGCGGATTCTGAAGTCCATCGTAAATCTGAGTAAGAAGTCCGGGTCCGAGTTCGACGCTCATGAGCTCGCCGGTGAACTCGACCTCATCACCTACCTGTATTCCGTTTGTCATCTCGTAGACCTGCATGCTGGCCTTGCTGCCGTTTACTCTGATGACCTCTCCCTTGAGCATCGTATCGCCTGTTTTGACGAATGCGACTTCGTTCTTGGAGATGGCACCATCAAATGTGACAGTTACAAGGTTTCCGTTCACGCCTGCTACATGTCCAATAGTTTTTGCCATAAGCACTCCGTTTCTATCTCATTCCATTTTCATTTCTTTCTGAATGATTCCAAAGAGCTTTTCGTACTGCTCATTGCCTTTTTCGGCAGAAAAGCCGTCCTTCCTCAATAGAATCCTAAGCTGCAGGGCATATGATAAAAGAGCGTTTTCAGAGAACGGCTCAAGCCCTTTGGCGCTTTCTAGATAGTCATATCCGAACTTCATGAGTATAAGCTCAGCTTCCAAAGGATTTTTCGCGTTCATGGCCAAGTTTGCCACACGCTCTACGTCATAGTCCCTCAGTACCACGGGTCCGACGTCGTCACGACCCAGATTGACCTTGCGCTGCGCGTTCACCGCATCTGAGATCTTTGCACTCACCTCATACCACTTTCTGAGAAAAGAGTTTCCTCCGTCCTTGCCTTCGGGAATCAGACAAAGCAGCTTGTAGTCGGAATTGCTGATGTTCCCCAGGGCCTGGGAAAGAAAATGCTCCCAAGTAAGCGGTGCAGGTTCATGGTACCTGAGCATCGGGAGACTTGAAAGAAAATAGTACCTTGAAGGCATATTTCCCTCCCCGTCAGATCTTCATATCGCCAAGGAACGGCTTTAAAAGAGCTGAAATCTCTTCATCAGAGAAATCAAAGAAGCCTGATCCGTCCTTGCAGATGAGCTTCATTCCGCTCATTCCCTTGACCGGGCGAATCTCAAGACCCTTCTCAAGCTGCTTGGCAAGCTCTGCCTTCAGGGCAGACTTGGCGGCATCGATTTCAACTTTGTACTTGGCAGGATCCTCATCTCCTATTGCGGCAATGATGAGACTTCCGAGTGTCTTCTCCGAAAGATCTTTGGAGACCTTCTGAGCCATGATGGATCCGAGAACCTTCTCAAGCTCTTTCTTGACGGAAAGCACAGCGTCACGCTCGGCCTGCTTTATCAGTGCCTTTGAGCTTTCTATCTCACGGTTTGCATTCTCGATGTTCTTCTCGGCCTCGACCTTTGAAGCAGCGATGATTTCCTCTGCACGGGCCTTTGCGGCAGAAACGATTGAATCAGCCTCTTTCTTTGCTTCCTCAATGCCGTCGCGTTTGATTGACTGGACCAAATCCTGAATCTGAATTTCCATTCTAAACCGTCCTTAGCATAATCTAAAAGATATACTAGAATAAATGAGCACCTCTGCGCAATATTGTGCGGCATTAAAATTTGCCATAAAAACCCTTTTAACATGACGCCAAGTAATAGGTTTTTCAGTTGAACACAGCCCCATGTTCATGGTATTCAATGAGTTGGAGGAATTACTGTGCTTACATTCGCTTCTGATTATACAACTGGATGCTGTCCTGAGATTCTGGACAGACTCATTGCAACCAACCTCGAGCCCCAGTCAGGCTACGGCACAGACCAGTACTGTGCAAGTGCCGCAGAGAAAATAAAAAACGCATGCAACGCTCCCGAAGCTCAGGTCGAGTTCATCGCAGGCGGCACTCAGACCAACCAGGTTGTCATCTCATCAATGCTTCAGCGTTATGAAGGAGTCGTCGCAGCCCGCACAGGCCACATCAGCTGCCACGAGGCCGGAGCCATTGAGTATACCGGCCACAAGGTATTTGAGCTTCCGCAGGTCATGGGAAAGATCCGGGCCAAGGACCTAAGTAACCTTGTCGAGAACTTCTACGGCGATGACAACCATGACCACATGGTGTTTCCAGGTATGGTCTACATCTCCCACCCCACCGAGTACGGCACGCTCTACACTCTTTCAGAGCTCACAGCCATCTCAGAAGTATGTAGAAAGCACAACATGCCTCTTTTCCTTGACGGCGCAAGACTCGGCTACGGCCTCATGAGCTACAGCACGGATGTTACTCTTCAGGACATAGCAAGACTTTGCGATGTCTTCTACATCGGAGGAACAAAGGTCGGAGCTCTTTGCGGAGAGGCCGTTGTGTTCACACACGGCAATATGCCGAAGCATTTTCTTACAATGAAAAAGCAGAACGGAGCCCTTCTTGCCAAGGGAAGACTTTTAGGAGTCCAGTTCGACACTCTTTTCACGGATGACCTTTATTTCAGAATCTCAAAGCATGCCATTGATATGGCAGAACGCCTTAAAGGCATTCTTTCAGACGCAGGTTTTCCTTTCCTTCTTGAGTCCCCCACCAACCAGCAGTTCGTGGTTCTGGACAATGCGACCATGGAGCGCCTTAAAAAGGATGTAGGATTCGGATTCTGGGAGACCGTGGATGAAGACCACACTGCAGTGAGATTCGCCACAAGCTGGTCTACAACGGAAAAAGAACTGGACAAACTTCAGGAGCTGCTCAAATAATTGGATATCTCACCATATATGGAGGTAAGATATGTCAGATTACATGGGTGGAACAGGAATTCAGTATCACCTCAGGATAAAGAAAGGCGATGTAGGCCGTTATGTAATTCTTCCGGGAGATCCCAAAAGAGTCCCGCTTATTGCAAAGTACCTTGATGATGCGAAACTTGTCGCAGATTACAGAGAGTACACAACATACACAGGAAAGCTCGAAGGTGAGCTTGTAAGTGTAACCTCAACAGGAATCGGCGGACCTTCTGCCTCTATTGCAATGGAGGAGCTTTTCCAGTGCGGTTCGGACACATTCATCAGAATGGGAACATGCGGCGGAATTGACCTTGATGTAATAGGCGGAGATGCAGTCATTGCAACAGGTGCCGTAAGAATGGAAGGAACAAGCCTTGAGTATGCTCCGATCGAGTTTCCCGCTGTAGCCGATTTCAATGTCGCAGCTGCAATCAGAGAAGCTGCAGAGAAGATGCACCTGAGGTATCACATGGGAATAGTTCAGTGTAAGGATGCCTTCTACGGCCAGCACAATCCGGATCGTATGCCCACATCACTTGTTCTGAACTACAAATGGGAAGCCTGGAAGAAACTGGGAGTCAAAGCATCCGAGATGGAAAGTGCCGCCCTGTTCACAGTTGCAAGCTACCTCAAGGCAAGATGCGGCTCTGTATTCTTCACGGTAGGCAACCAGGAAAGAGAAAGACTTGGAATGGATAATCCTATAGTTCATGACACGGAATTGATCTGTAAACTGGCTGTAGAGTCCATGAGAGTTATTATTAAGAACGATAGAAAGCCGACTTCGGCAGTATAGCTTTCAGTCGGTATATAAGTCAAAATCCTTACTAAGTTCATTCAAAGCTGACGGGTCATCCGTCAGCTTTATTGTATCAAAGCGGAAAACCTCAAGACCTGTGGCAGTATAGTCAGCCTGAAGTGCCTTACATGGATGCATGCCTAGATCAAGCTTGAACCGCATATCGACGCAGTCCTTTTTGATATCATCCGAATAAAAAAGAAAAACCTTGTCAGTTTTGAGATTTCTAAGTGCAACTATACCCTTTTCCATCCGTTTCCCGCCTTATTCCAAATTATTCTGTATCATTTCAGAGTAACATAGGTCTTACCCTGCCCTCCGTCATCAGGAAGGGCGAACTTATAACTATCAACCAGGGCACTCTGACCAAGGTGCTTATGAATTCCCGAAGAAAGAATTCCGTCTCCGTAGCCGTGGATTATAGAGAAGTTCTTAAGACCGTGGATACAGCAGGCCTCAATCTGAGCGTCTATTGCATCTAGGGCCTCCAAGAGCCTGTAGCCTCTTAAATCAAGGCTCAACTTAGGAGAAGGAGAACGTGAGCCCTGGTCAAATGAGTAGGATTTTACAGCATTTGTTCTTCTTGGAACGGTAAGCTCTGTCTCCTTGAAGGTGAATTTCATAGGACCTATTGCAACCTGCCACCTGCCTTTTCCCAGATCTTTGACAACAGTTCCTTCTCTCTTTGAAGGCCCGCAGAGCACATCCATTCCTACTTTAAGCTCTACACTGTCAGAAAGCGCGTTATCTTCCTGAAGCTGCTTTTCATCAAGACTCTGCTCGTCTGCCTCAATCTGACTTCTGAGGTTCTGCTCACGGCTTTGAAGATCTGAAAAAAGGCTCTTCATCTTTAAAGTCTTCTCTCTTGTAATCTCACCCTGCCTGAGCTCTGCAACCATGTTCTCCATCTCTTTTCTGGACTGTCTGAGGTAGTCATCAAACTCATTGAGCCTTTCTTTCTTAAGGCGGTTTTCATAGGCCTGAAGACGGCGCTTTTCCTTTTCTATATGGTTTTCCTGATTGGAGATATCTCTGAGCCTTCGCTCAAGTTCAGCCTTGTGGGACTCAGCTTCACGCCTCAAAGTTTCAAGGTTTCTGATGATGGAGGAGATTTTCATCGCCTCCTGACCCATATAGCGCTGGGCTGAATATGTGACGCTCTTGGGAAGACGCATCCTTTTTGCAGTGTCTATTGCGTGGCTTTCTCCCGGAAGGCCCTCGATTACTCGGAACGTAGGCTCCAAGGTCTTCTCATCAAACTCCATTGAGGCGTTCTGGACAATGTCTGAGCCGTATGCATACTGCTTAAGAACTCCATGGTGGCTTGTGGTTAAAGTCAAAGCGGCCTTCTTGGTACAGAACTCAAGAACAGACCTGGCCAGAGCCGCACCTTCCTGAGGATCTGTTCCGCTTCCAAGCTCATCCAATATGACAAGAGAATCCTTTGTCATGGTCCTTAGGATGAAACCTATGCTCTTCATATGACCGCTGAAAGTAGAAAGATGGTTTTCTATGCTCTGGTCGTCTCCGATATCCGTAAAGACCCTGTCAAACAAAGCAAGGCTGCTTCCGTCGGATGCAGGAATATAGCCGCAGATCTGATTTAAAAGAGAAAAAAGACCTACGGTCTTCATGGTGACGGTCTTTCCGCCTGCGTTAGGACCGGTCAGAACCACAGCCTTGATTCCAGAAGGAATCGTCAGATCTATTGGAACACACTTTGATCCCAGAAGCGGATGGCGTGCCCTTATCAGGTTACAGCTGTAATCACCTGCAACAGAGGGGTCTCCTACAAGAGTCCTACAGCAGTCATTATTCTTTGCCCATGAAGCAAATGCATACAGAAAATCTGCTTCTTTCACCTGTGAACACAGTATTCTTATATCGCTTTCACATTCTCTCACCATGTCTGAAAGCTTTCCGATAAGACGTGCAATCTCAAGCTGAATCTCTTCCTGTGCCATGATTACGGCATTGTTCATATCAACAAGCTTAAACGGCTCCATAAAGACGGTTCCGCCGCTTTGGGAGGAGCTTTGAACATAGCCGTCAATCATGGATTTGGACTCGTTTTTCACAGGTAAAAGGATGCGGTTGTCTCTGAGAACCGCTGTATCGGACTGCATTATCGATGAATTTAAGTGCATCAGATCCGAAGCAAGACGGCTTCTTTCAAGTCTCTTTCCCTCGGCCCTGTCCCTTAAGGCCTTCACAGTGGGATAGTTTTCCTTTACAACGCCCGGGCTGTCAAGGATGCGGAAGATTTCCTGCTCAAGATACAGAAGATTCTCAGGAATCTCAGAGATAATATCCTGAACGCCGCTGTCCTTATCAGGACAGCCAAGCTGAGTTGAAAGCCCAAGAAGGTTCTTCAGTAGATGTGCGCTTCTGATAAAGAGGCCTATGTTGAAAATCTGCTCTCCCTCAAGAGATGAAGTGGGCCTGTTCAGAATATAATCAAGAGCATCTGAGATATCGGGAAAGCTTTCAACCTTCACAGAGTTTTCAGATGTTGCCTTGGTGATTGAATAAATTACAGCCGAAACCTGCTTCTGACGCAGAATATAAGCATCTTTGTCAAACACAGGAATAGCGCTTTTTACCGCTAAAGATCCAAGCGGACTTAAAGCATGAGAAGAGACAGAAGATAGAACAAGATCCAGACCTAAATCTACTGCTGTCCTTTTGAACATTTCTTTCCCCAGTTTCTTCCCCATACGGGAAGTCTGTCTTCAAGAGAATCCAGCATTCTCAGATAACTTTCATATCTGTCAGGATTTATCTTACCTTTTTCCAAAAGACGGCGCACCTCGCACCCTGGCTCGTTTATATGCATGCAGGAGCTGTACTCGCATTTTGAAGATGCCTTCACAAACTCAGGAAATGACTGGGCTATAAGGTGCGGATCATCATGCGGCACAGAGATTTCCCTGAAGCCCGGTGTGTCTATCAGCACAAAATCAGGCCCATCCAGCATCAGAGAGTGATTTGTTGTGTGGTTTCCTCTATTGTACTTGGCATTAAGGTCCCCGACTCTCTGATTTGCTCCCAAGATTCTGTTTACAAGAGAGCTCTTTCCAACTCCGCTCTGACCTACAAAGGCTACGGTCTTTCCCCTGAGCTTCTGGATAAGGCCGTCCACATTCTCCCCTGTCTGTGCCGAGACGCTCATAGTCTCATAGCCCAGCTTCTTATAAAGCTCATAGCGCTCAAGTTCCTCTTCTGTAAGAAGAATGTCGCACTTGTTCAGAACTATCATGACAGGAACGCTTTTACAGCATGCTATGACCCTGTCCACAAATCTTGGCCTGAACGGAGGACTTTCCACGCTGCAGATACAGACAACAAGGTCCATGTTTGCGCAGATTGTCTGATTCAGGGACCGTTTATCATTCCAGCGGGAAAACTCGCTCCTTCGCTCGTGTCGAAGCGTCACAAGTCCCTCACAGTCGCCTGAGGGTATGAAATCCACCACATCACCTACGACTATGGGATTGTATTCCCCTGTTGCCTGATCAAGGTGCTTGCCTTTGATCCTGCAGCTATATATTTTTCCGTCTTCGGTTTTTACTGAGTAAATATTGTTGATTGACCTTTGGACTGTTCCCGTCATATCAGCTTTCTCTCAGTTTCTGTTCAAGATCAGAAAAGCGCTTTGGAAGAGGAGCCTCAAAACGCATCCTCTCCCCTGTTGTCGGATGATTTATCTCCAAAACAGAGCTATGAAGCATCAAAGATGCACCTGGGAATCTTGAAAGTCTGTTGTTGTACATCACATCACCTATTACAGGGTGTCCTATGTACTTCATGTGGACCCTGATCTGGTGGGTTCTTCCCGTGAAAATCTGTACCTTTACCAAGGCAGCCTGTGGTAGCTGACGCACGACTTCGTAGTGGCTCTTACTGTATTTTCCTTCCTGATGTCTGTCTGACGAGCCTCCAAGCCTGTATTTGGGGTCGTTGTAGACCTCGTTTTCTATCTCTGCCGTCCTCTTTGCAGAAAGGCCTCCCTGGATTATGAAGGTTTTCTGCTGCGAAACAGGAGCAAAGAGCTTTCTGTCGTTCTTGTCGCGGGCAAGAAGGCACTCGATATCATCCTCATGCTTTTGAAAGATTCCGTCGCAGAATGCATAGTAAATCTTTTCGATATCGTGACTTTGAAACTGCTCGCTGAGGCTTGTGTGGGCCCTTGCATTCAGTGCAATGACCATGACGCCGCTTGTATCCTTATCAAGGCGGTGGACAATGCCGGGCCTTGAGACATCGCACTCGTCGGCCATCTCGTCAATGAAAGACTGCCCGTAGCGGAAAGCCAGTGCGTTTACGATTGTACCGTTGGGATTGCCCGCACCCGGATGGACAACCATCCCCTGGGCCTTGTTGATGACAAGCATGTCCTGGTCTTCATAAAGGATATCCAAAGGAAGATTTTCGGCTTCAACCTTCTCAAAGACATCGGCCACAAAATGAAGGCTAACAGCGTCCCCCGCACTTACCTTATCGCTCTTTTTGGCTTTCTTTCCGTTAATAAGAATCTGACAGTCATCTCCTGTGAGCGCACTTCTTGAAAGCTCTGTCACCTTGGAAGCCAAAAACGCATCCACGCGGGTCTTTGAGGCCAAACTTTCATCTACAACAAAGTCATAGTCACGCTCAAGTCTCATTCACAACCCCTATGATGTAATCAATCAGAGCAATGGCAGCCGAAACCGAGCACGCAATGGCCAGATTCTGAACAAAGCTTGTATCTTTATTGGCCACGCTGAATGCAAGCGCTGTAAGAGGATATGCAATGGGAATCCCGCCGAAGAAGATGCACTCCGCCCTTCTGAGGTTCAGAGACCATTTGGGGAACTCTTCAGTCCTGTACGGCTCATAGCCGTCCAGAGCCAGCCTCTGGAATGTCTGGGGTACGCCTTCCGTCAGCGTAACGGTCTGCTCAGTCAGAACAGTTCCGTCTGTCAGCATCCAGCGGACAGTGACATCCTGCGTAAGTGGTGCTGCTGGTTTGACATGATAATAGAACACGGGAGCTCCGGGATTCAGGCTGCCGTCACCGGCCAGCGTTACTGTGATGGTCTCCGGCGTGCTCTCTTCAGGCTCATAGCCATCAAATGCCAGTCTCTGGAATGTCTGGGGTACACCTTCCGTCAGTGTAACAGTCTGCTCAGTCAGAACAGTTCCGTCTGTCAGCATCCAACGGACAGTGACATCCTGCGTAAGCGGTGCTGCCGGGATAATATGGTAATAGAACACCGGTGCTCCGGGATTCAGGCTCCCATCACCGGCCAGTGTCACCGTGATGGCTTCCGGCGTGCTCTCTTCCGGCTCATAGCCATCAAATGCCATTCTCTGGAAGGTCTGCGGTACACCTTCTGTCAGGGTAACGGTCTGTTCAGTCAGAACAGTTCCGTCTGTCAGCATCCAGCGTACGGTCACATCCTGCATGAGCGGCGCAGCTTCCGGCTGAGGAGCAGCATATGTCGATACATACAGCGTATAGGAATCCACTGGATTGCCGTTCGCATCAAAAGGCACGACCGAGAATTTATATGTTGTCGCAGCCTTTCCGTTGACAGAGTAGGAATTTGTCAGAGCCTGCAGGTCATAGACCGCAGTGATAAAGCCAGCGTACTTGTCTACGAACTCCGGCGAGGTCGCCAGGTCGTTGATCTCGGCAATATAGCTGTTTAGATTCTGCTTCATTTCAGAAGCATCAAAAGTGTTGATCGGCATAATAAAACTTCCTTTCGGTTTATGATCAGTGCTCTGAAAGTAATACCCCTCCGGCGGGAAAACGGGTGCATCTGCTGATAAAAAAATCCGGCAGCTGAACACTGAAATGTTCAGCCGCCGCTTATAATATCTATTTGTCATTCAGGTATTTATGATTTGCCTCCGTATCATTCCGTTATAAAAAAACGCTCTGTTCTGAACAGAGCGTTTACATGACTTGAAACAGGTGGACTGCTAGACATTTGCCCCCATCATATAGGCAGTATTAAGAATTTCCTTTCCTTCAACATCCCCCTTGCGCCAGTTACCGCCTCCGTAGAGCTTGCCTCTTATCTCGGCATTCTCAATGCAGTCGGTAAAACCCTCCAGGGCCTGCATGGTTCTTTCAATCATGGTGTCGTTGTCAGCGGCTGCCGCAATGAAATAAAATTCCCTGCCCCTCAGTTCAGGATAGACCGGCATCAGTCTGTCTATGAAGGTTTTCATCTGACCGCTCATACTGTAAAAATACACGGGAGTTGAAAGCACTATGACGTCGGCATCAAGCAGTTTGTCAACCAGGCGCTCCATATCATCCTTAATCACGCAGTGATGGGTTGATGAACATACTTCACATCCGCGACAGAACTCTATTTTGCAGTCACGCAGATAGATTTTTTCAGTACGATGCATGGCATCACGCGCACCTTTTAAAAAGCTTTCCACCATCATATCGGTGTTGCCGTTTTTTCTGGGACTGCTGACAATCGCCAAAACCTTTTTTCCCATATCCACCTCCTGCCGCACTTGTCGGTTTTATGCGGGAATAATTCAGAATTTCCGCCTGATTCTATGCCTTCTCGCAGAATACAGCCACATTTCTGGTCAGGGCATCATACACATCGTCATTAAAGCAGACAAAATACACT